>NZ_JBVVNO010000003.1:0-424441 GCF_056850255.1 Methylomonas sp. Uni0011 | reverse complement strand
TGGATAAAAAGGCCTCGAAACAGAGGCCTAACCGTTGAAACTCGATTTTATGACTGATTTCAACGCGAAAAAATCACGAGAACCGTGGGTAAGGGAAAATAGGCGCAAGTTTTTCACCAGCCTGTTAATCCCCAGCGGGTAGAAAAATCGGAATCGCCAACCGGCAAGGTCAAAATGCAATGTAAATGCTCCGGCAGCACAACAATCGCGTCAATTTCAAAAGCGTGGCAGCTTTTAACCTGCGCGAAGGCGGTTCGTAGTTGATCGATCTGGTCGGTCAGCAATCGGTTGCCACGACGCTCAGCCAGATTGACCGTAAAAAACCACGTGGCTCCGGGATATTGAAAGCGGCGGTAGTCTGTCATCGTTGTTAATTAGCTCCTTTCTCGATCGATGCGGTTCGTTCCTCACCGCATCCTACAAGGATATCTGCCTTACCAAACGCATTTGCCATTTCCCGATAGAGTGAGCGATCTTTCATCACGGCCGGGCTACCCGCAAGGCACTTCGCCGTAAATATTTATTGTTCGCTCTCGCATCACATCAACCTTACGGGCCAGATCGTTTGAAAGCGCCGCTATTAGTCCAACCTGTTCCGACAAAGTCGAACCCAGTAAAAAATTTCGCTGTCGTCGCCTGCTTCACCGTGCACGACCAAAGCCTTTGCCAATCGGAAAACCGGCAGGCGAAGCGCCGGCCTGTATGCGCAATTCAATTGCGGCTCAGCTCAACGCCTGCCATAGCCTATTCAATTCCGCGCCGATAACGGCAATCCAGATCAATATGGCAATGCCGGTGGCGGCGGCGGAGATGTCCTTGATGATACGGATTTTGTCGTTATGGCCGGATTCGACGAAATCGCACAGCGCTTCGACTGTGGTGTTGAACATTTCCGCGATCAGCATCAAGCCGGTCGCGGCAAACACCGACAAAAAATCGAGCCATTGCCGGTAATAAAAACATGCGGCCAATACCGGCACCGACAGCACGCATTTGTAGGCGACGCTAAAGTCGTAAACAACGGCGTAACGCAAGCCGGATAGGCACACCTTGATTTTGCGTAGCGGGTGGTAGCCCGGTTGGCCGGTGTTTAAAAATTTATTGCGCATGCGTTTTCCGAGTCACCTGAAACGTTGATGAGATTTGCGATAAACCGTGGCGACTGCGAATTCATGTCGACCAATCGTCCGCATGTTCCACAAATTTGTCGCGCAGGAAGCGGCCGTGGATCGACAGGCCTTGGGCGTCGTGCCGATACAGGCTGGTCAGCATGCTATGCAGCGAGCGGTCGAGCAGGTCCAATTGTTCCGCCAATAAGGCATGCGCGGTCTTGCCCTGGCTCACCGGTTCGGTGCGGGCCAGCGCGGGCGGCAGGGCCAGGTAGCGTTCGATGGCGCCGGGCAGGTAGTCGCGGGCGATTTGCTGCAGGTTGTAATGGTCGGGGTCGGTGGCATCGACGGTTTGCGGCAGGCGCGACAACAGTGTCAGCAAGGTATTGACGATGCCGGCGATTTTGCGTTCCACCTCGTCGTCGACCCTGCCGGCAACGCGGCGCTGCAGAGATTCCAGTTGCTGACGAACCGGCAACGGAACGGCGTGCTGCGTTGGGGTTTGGTGGGCGGCGGAATTTGCCACGGCTTTCTCGATCCGCTGGTAATACAGCGTTTCCGCCGTCCCGCGCAATTGCGTTTCCAGGCGTTGCAACGCCTGGCCCAAACGTTCCTCGGCCGCGGAACCGCCCGCCGGTTCCGGATCGGACGGCGGCAGACGCAGGTAGTGTTCTAGCATAGTCGGCAACTGTTCCAATACCGCGCGTTTGGCCGCGGCCAGTTCAATACTATTGCGATTGGACAGGCCGTCGAAATCCGGCAGTAGGCTCAGTACCAGTTGATGAGTATGCTCCAGCGCCGACCGCGCCTCGGGCTGGCGCAAGCTGGCCTGGGTGGTCTCGATCAGTTTTTCCAGGCGCCGGGCCTTGCGCCGCAAGCGCCAGGACAATTCCGATACCGACGAGCGCCGCCCCGGCAGTACGATCCATAACACCAGGTAAAGCCAGAACGTCAGACTGAAACTGAAAAATATCGAGCCGAGAAAAATAAACCGCACGGCGGTGACGCTAAAACCGGTATAACGCGCCAAACCGCTGCAGACGCCGCCCAACCGGCGCCGGTCGAGATCGCGTTCGAGTTTGCGGCTTGCGGCAGCTTCCGGGAATATTGGCATGGCGCCCTCAAAAAGTTGGGTTTTGGCGAGACAGGTCGAAAGCCGATCATACCCCAATTCGCCAGCCGATCCGAACCGAAACGGGCCGCGCGGCTGAACGCGATCGGGCGCCAATCCAATCCGGGTTATCATAGGCCGCGCCACTGGCAGCCACTTGCCGGCGCAGATCGGCACTAGCAATCCGGTTCCGGACCCGCCCACATTTAACGACAGCACCAGGGAGACCCACGATGAGCAACATCCCCGAATTGACCCCGCCGGAAACCCTGACCGCACCGGCCCCGGTGTTGCCGATCGCCAAGGAGCAAGCGGTTTCCATGGTCAAACTGCCGGCCGAAACCGTGGTCAAACTGGACCAGCGCGTCGCCGAATTCATCGATACGGTGTTGGCGGAATCCAGCCAAAGCCCGGCCTTCAAGGCCAAGGTGGATAGCGTTCACCAGCTTGGTGCCGGCGAAATTAAGGAAGCCGCCGCCATTTCCAACCGCCTGCTGGCGCGTCCGACCCAAGCGCTGGATGCCGGCGTGTTCACCGAGGGCTCGAAAATCTCCCGTTCGCTGGTCGATCTGCGCAACCAAGTGGAAGCGCTCGACCCCAGCCGCCAGGGCGACTTGCTGCAACCGCGCAAGTTGCTGGGCTTGATTCCGTGGGGCAACCGGCTGCACGATTATTTCCAGCAATACCAATCGGCCCAGCAGCATATCGATGCCATCATCGTCGCCCTTTACGGCGGCCAGGACGAACTGCGCAAGGACAACGCCGCCATCGAAGAAGAGAAAGTCAACGCCTGGCACACCATGGAAAAGCTGGAGCAATACATCCACGTCGGCCGCAGCATCGACGCGGCGCTGGAAGCCAAGCTGGCCGAGATCGAGCCGGCCGACCCGGAAAAGGCGCGCGTCATTCGCGAAGAACTGCTGTTTTACTTGCGGCAGAAGGTGCAGGATTTGATGACCCAGCTCGCCGTGACCATCCAGGGTTATCTGGCGATGGACTTGATCCGCAAGAACAATCTGGAATTGATCAAGGGCGTCGACCGGGCCACGACCACCACCATCTCCGCCTTGCGCACCGCCGTGATCGTGGCGCAAGCGCTGGCTAACCAAAAGCTGGTGTTGGATCAGATCGGCGCGCTGCGTGCCACCACCGGCAACCTGATCGAATCCACCTCGGCGCTGCTCAAGCAGCAGGCCGGGCAGATTCAGCAACAGGCCGGCACGGCGGCGGTCAGCCTGGATCAACTGGCCGTGGCCTTCAAAAACATCTACGACACAATGGACATGGTGGCCAATTACAAACTGGAAGCCCTCGCCAACATGAAGCAAACCGTGGCCTCGCTGAGCACGGAAATCGACAAGGCCAAAGGCTATCTGGACAAAACCCGCGAGAGCACCGTGCAGGAAACCAAGCAGACCTTACAAATCGCGGCCGATGACGACATCGTGTTTTGACGGCCGGACTTCGGACCCGGTAGCCGCGATCCGGCCAAACTCTCGGCCTCAGTCCACCAAGACCGGCGTTGGCCTTTGCGGTTTATCTCTAGTACACTGCGGTTAACCTAATGTTTCAGACTCTGCGCTTATGACCTACTGTATCGCCGTCTCTCTGAAGGACGGATTGGTGTTAACCTCGGATTCCCGAACCAACGCCGGCATCGACAACGTCAGCACCTACGGCAAAATGCATGCCTTTACCACGGCCAGCGACCGCAAGATCATCTTGCTCAGTGCCGGCAATCTGGCGACCACGCAGGCGGTGATCGACCAATTGAAACGGGACATCAAGGAGCAGGCCGAAGTCAATTTGGACAGCGTCAGCTATTTGTCGGAAGCCGCCGATTACGTCGGCCATGTCAGCGTCGAAAAACAACGGCGGCATGTCGATGAAGGCCAAAGCAGTTTCAACCCCTCGGCCACCTTCATCCTGGCGGGGCAGATCGGCCAGGAGCCGCACGGCGCCTATCTGGTGTATCCGGAAGGCAATTGCATTACCACCTCCCGCCAAACCCCCTATTTGCAAATCGGTGAAAACAAATACGGCAAACCGGTCCTCGACCGGTTTCTGAAAATCGAAACGTCGCTGCAGGAAGCCGGCCGCTGCTGTCTGATTTCGATGGACTCGACCATGCGCAGCAACGCCAGCGTCGGCGCACCGGTGGAACTGCTGGTCTATCACAAGGACAGCCTGGCTCTCGACGAATACTACTGCTTCCAGGAAGATAACGAATACCTGATTCAACTGCGCCGCATGTGGCATGAAAAGCTGAAGGAAGCATTCGCGACGCTGCCGCAATTCAGCAAGGCCGATTCCCGGCCGCTACCGATGAATTGCTGAACGCCCCCAGACCAGCCCCCCTTGCCGCCCGGCCTGACTCTTTCGGCCGGGCTCAACCTTACGGCGTCCAACTTGGACGCTACGCAGGCCAACCGGTCCGCCGCCGAGAGGGATATAACGCCCGCCAACACTGTCCAACCGCGGTTGGATCAGCGTTGCCGTCAAATTTCAACACGCCAGAATCCGGAAAAAACCCTCCACAATCTGAAAATTTTGTCTATACTTTTCCACGCCTTACAGGCCATTTTTAAAGCCTTTTACACCAAAAAACTCGTCATCCAAGCCTAAGGGGCTTGAGGAGAGTGCCATGAAAATCCTACTTGTTGCCCGCCCCGCCAAGTTGTTGGCAGTCATCGCCGTTTTTGCCGTTTGGCCCGGCACTACCGGCGCCACCCCCACCCCGACGCCCGAATCCCGCCCGGAATTGATCCTCAGCATGCCATCGGACCGCTGGCTGGACGAACGGCCGGCGCAAAGTGGCCCGACGTTGGCCGATAACCGCGAGCAAAATTTGATTGGTTCGCGGAAAAGCCGCAAATCCAATGTCGACGTCGACTGCAATATGGATTTAAACCAAAACACCCTCGGTACCGCCCCGCTCAGCGAACGCCTCGGCGGCAATTGCGAATTTGGCTACCACTACTAAATCGACCAGCCCTTTTCTGCAGGCGCCGAACCCGCTCGCGCCATTGCCCCGATAGCGAGCACAGCGCTCCGGTTTGGCGCGGCCTTGATTGCTGCGCCACCCGCGGTATGCCGCCTGCGAGCCGCGGACCGCCCATTCCGGAATCCGAGGCCCCAATCCGAACGCAGCGGCACGACATTTGCTGTCGGAAAACCGGCAGCGGCCAAGCAACCGAGACTGCCACTATCGATTGCGTAATTCGCCTTAAACCGGCAAACTCGTCGCCATGACCACTTTCAGCCTGCCAGAAGCTTTCGCATCCGCGTACCGCCAACAGCCCGAGTGCTACGACGAAATGCTGGACGAGAGCGGCCAGATCCGCGGCCATTGGCTGCATTTGATGCAAGCCTTGATCCAGCTTGGCCCGGACGAGGTGGCACAACGCCACCGCGAAGCATTGCGGCTGCTGCGGGAGAACGGCGTCACCTACAATGTCTACGGCGACCCGGACGGCGCCAGCCGCCCATGGGGATTGGACCCGGTGCCGCTGCTGGTCTCCAGCGACGAATGGTTCGATATCGAAGCCGGCCTGTTGCAACGAGCCGAATTGCTGAACTTGATCCTGGCCGACCTCTACGGCCCGCGCGAGCTGATCAAAAAGAACCTGTTGCCGCTGGAACTGGTTTACAACCACGGCGGCTTTTTGCGGGTCTGCAACCAGATTCGCTTGGCCGGGCAGCACCAACTGATACTTTATGCCGCCGATCTGGCTCGCGGCCCGGATCGAAAAATGTGGGTATTGGGCGACCGGACCCAAGCGCCGTCCGGCGCCGGCTATGCGCTGGAAAACCGGCTGGCCATGTCCCGAGTGCTGCCCAGCTTGTTTCGCGACAACCAAGTCCATCGGCTGGCGCGTTTTTTCCAGTCGCTACGCGCCGGTCTGAACGCAATCGCGCCAAAACACCACGAATTGCCGCGGGTCGTGGTATTGACGCCGGGACCGCTCAACGAAACCTTTTTCGAACACGCCTATCTGGCTGCCTACCTGGGCTATCCGCTGGTCCAAGGCGACGACCTCACCGTCCGCGACGGCTGCGTCTGGCTGAAATCCCTGACCGGCCTGCAACGGGTCGACGTGATCCTGCGCCGGGTCGACGACAATTACTGCGATCCGCTGGAACTGCGGGAAGACTCGCGGCTGGGCGTACCCGGTTTGTTGGAGGTCGTCCGCCGCGGCAATGTTGCCATCGCCAACCCGCTGGGCAGCGGCGTGCTGGAAAACCCCGGTCTGATGGCCTTCCTGCCCGGTATCGCCGAATACTTTCTGGGCCAGTCGCTGAAATTGAATTCAATCGCGACCTGGTGGTGCGGGCAAAGTCTGGAACTGAGCTACGTGTTGGCCAACTTGCCACGGCTGGTGATCAAGCCGATTTACCGCAAACCCGGCGAGCACGCCGTGTTCGGCCACAAACTGAGCCGGGCCGAACTGGCCGCCTGGCGCCAGCGGATACAGGCGCGGCCGGCTTTCTACGTCGGCCAGGAGTACGAAAGCTTTTCCACTGCGCCGAGTCTGGCCGAAGGCAGCTATCAGCCGCGGCAATCCTTGTTGCGCTGCTTCATGGTGGCTCGAGCCGACGGTTATACCTTGATGCCGGGCGGTTTGACCCGCAGCGCCCACAGCTACGGCGAGATGCTGATCACCAACCAGATGGGCAGCATCAGCAAGGACACCTGGGTCATCGCCAGCGAACCGCAAATCACTACCCTGCCGCAAGCCGGCGATAACGGCCTCAGCGGCCATGCCAGCGCCCTGCCCAGCCGCGCGGCCGATAATATTTTCTGGGTCGGCCGCAACGCGGAACGCGCCGAAGGCGGCATTCGCCTGATCCGGGCCACGATCAAAAAATTATTCATCAATCCGGAACGCGACAATCCCGATTACCAACACAGCATGCATACCTTGCTGCGTTGCGTCACCGGCACCACCGGTTCCTACCCCGGTTTCTTCGGCGAAGATGCCGAGGAATTGCTGAAGGCGCCGGAAGCCGAGTTGCTGGCATTGGCCACGGCTGCCGACCGCATCGGCAGCCTGCCCGATACCATCAACCGCATGGCGCAGTCGGCCTATGCCGTGCGCGACTTGTGGTCGTCGGATACCTGGCGGGTGGTGGACGAAATCGAAGAGCAGATCGCCGCGGCGCAACGCCTGCGCAAGTCCGGACTGTGGTCGATGCAGGAACAGATGGACCAATTGGTCACGACCTTGTCCGCCTTCAGCGGACTGGCCATGGAAAGCATGACCCGCGGCGACGGCTGGCTGTTTCTGGACATCGGCCGCCGCCTGGAACGCGGCCTGCAACTGGTGTCTCTGCTGCGCACCGCATTCGTCGAACCGCAAAGCGAAGCCGCGGAAACCCGGCTAATCGAATCCTTGCTGGACAGCAGCGACAATCTGATCTGCTACCGGCAACATTACCGCGCCAACCTGGAGCTGGCGCCTTTTCTGGAATTGCTGTTGCTGGACCCGAACAACCCGCGTTCCTTGGCTTACCAAATCGCCCGGCTACAAGAACACGTCGCCAAGCTGCCGCGCGAGGCCGGCAACCGCCGCATCGGTGCCGAGGAACGTTTGCTGCTGGAGGCCAGTTGCATTCTGCACATCGCCAACATCGAAGAATTGCAGACTGTCGCCGCAAGCGGCAGCCGCGAAGCGCTGGACAGCCAACTCGGCAAAATATACGGGCTATTGGCCAATCTGTCGGAAACGCTGACGGCGACCTATTTCCGCCACGGCGATGCGCCGCAATCGCTACTTTGAGGGCTTGCCATGCGTTATAAGGTGACTCATACCACGGCTTACAGCTACCAGCAAACGGTCGGATTGTCCTACAACGAAGTCCGCATGTTGCCGCGGCCGACCCCGAATCAGCAGGTGATCGACACCCAATTGCAGATTTTGCCCAGCCCCAGCGAATACCGGGTACGGAACGATTTTTTCGGCAACCAGGTGGCTTGGTTTTCGATCCGCGAACCGCACCAGACGTTCGAAGTCACCGCCGTCAGCGAAGTCCGGGTCATCCGCCAGCCGGCACAAATGGATCTCAGTCACGGCGTCGCCTGGGAAACCGCCAAACAGATACTGCACAGCGAGATCAGCGAACCGACCCTGGACGCGCGCCAATATGCGCTGGATTCGCCGCTGGTCAGCGCCGGCCCGGAGCTGGCGGCGTATGCAAAGCCATCCTTCGCACCGGGCAGAGCGCTACCGGAAGCGATACGCGATTTGATGCAACGCATCTACCGCGATTTCACCTTCGATCCGGAATTCACCACTTTGAGCACGCCGCTGGCAACCGTATTGGAACACCGGCGCGGCGTCTGCCAGGATTTCGCCCACTTGGCGATTGGCTGCATCCGCTCCCAGGGGCTGGCGGCGCGTTACGTTAGCGGCTACATCGAAACGCTGCCCCCGCCGGGCCAACCGAAGCTGGTCGGCGCCGACGCCTCGCACGCCTGGTTTTCGGTGTATTTGCCGGACCTGGGCTGGATGGACTTCGACCCGACCAACAACCAAACCCCTGGCGACCAGCACATCGTCGTCGCCTGGGGCCGCGACTACAGCGACGTCACGCCGCTGAAAGGCGTCATTTTCGGCGGCCAGGACCACGAATTGAGCGTCAGCGTCGAAATGGAAAACCTGGGCCAATAAACCGGCCCGGTTTATTGCGGGTATTCGGTTCGGGCTGAACCTGTCTAAGGCCCAGCTGACCCGCACTTCGAAACACTCCCTACCCAAGGGCCCAAAGGCGCTATCAATTGAGCGAACCGGCGCCGCTTTCAACCGGCCAGCCTCCGCGGCCGGCTGCAATGGATGACAAAACCTTATCATTTGTGCGATAAACGGTCGGTTTCGGCTCCCCGAATCCCGGCTCTTCGTTTTGACCTAAGGTATTTGTTTGCAAACTATATTTTCCCCTTTCAGCGGCAATCCGCTTGCAGCAACCGCACTGGCCTTGGCCTACGCACTGGCGGCAAAGCTGGCGGCTGATTTTTTTACGTCCTATGGCACGGTCGCCATTATCTGGCCGGCCAGCGGGATTGCCTTGGGCGGATTGTTGCTGGGCGGCCGCCGCTACTGGCCTGCCGTGTTTTCCGGCGCTCTGGCCGGCAACCTGTGGGCCGGCAGCCCGCCGCTGGCGGCATTGGCCTTCGCCGGCGGAGCCGCCGTATCGGCATTGGCCGGCCAGCGTTTATTGCGCCATTCCCCTACTCTGTTGCAAACCCCGCAGGATTTCCTGCGCTTACTGCTCTGCGGCAGCCTGGTATCGGTCATCTCGGCGTTTTGCGCCGCCACGGCGTTACGTGTTTTCGAATTGAGCCCGGCCGGACAGTGGACCAACGACTGGCTGCATTGGTGGATGGCGGATTTGCTGGGCATCGCCATCGCCACCCCCATACTGCTGCTCCGGCAATACCGTCCCCTGGTCCGCTGGAATGTCTGGCGTTACAGCCACGGCGCGGCCCATCTGGCGCTAGCCCTCTTGGCCGGCCATATCGTCTTTTTAAATTGGCCGCTTTATCCGGGCGCTTTCGGCAAAGCCTTTTACCTGATGGCCTTTATCGGTTACGGGGCATTGAATTTCGGCCTGCCCGGCGTTTTGCCCTTGGTCGCGACAATGGCGATGCAAACGCTACTGGGCGCCGCACTCGGCCGCGGTTACTTTGCCGGCGTCGATCCTCACAGCGGACCCTACCTGGAGTGGTCATACCTGTTGCTCTGCGCGGTCCTCGGCATCATGCTGGCCCTGGCCGTCGAAAACCACAAACGCGCGGATCTGGCCTCCAAATCGCTGAGCGCGTTTAACCGGCAGATTCTGGAGTCGGTGCAACAAGGCGTGGTGGTCTACGATGCTGATGGCCGCTACCAGCTATGGAACCGTTTTATGCAGACCCTGACCGGCATCGGCGAAGACGACTGTTTGGGCCGGACGCCGCTGGAAAAATTTCCCTGGCTGGCGGCAACCGAGGTCCCGGCAGGGATCAAGCGCGCCCTGAAAGGAGAAACTGTCTACCACGCCCCGTTCCAAAGCGTGGACGGTCGTTGGCTCGGTTCGGTGCAGACACCGTTGCGCGACGCCGACGACCGCATTGTCGGGGTAATCGAACTGGTGAAGGACGAGTCGACGCAAATCCAGTTCGGCCAATCGCTATCCACATCGGAAGCCCGGTTCCAGAGCATTCTGGACCATACGCCGACGATGATTTTCACGAAAACCCCGGACGGCGCCTACCAAATGGTCAACCGACAATTAGCTGCAATATTCGGCCTGAACGAAGACGAGGTGCGCGGCCATTTCGATGCCGACCTGTTCCCGGCCGAGATTGCCGCCAGCCTGAGCGGCAACGACCGCATGGTATTAGAGGCCGGGCAGCCCATGATCTTCGAAGAACAAATCCCACACCGGGACGGTACGCTCCGAACCTACTTGGCGCATAAGTTCCCGCTACGCACCCCCGGCGGCGACATCTACGCAGTCTGCGGCATTTGCACCGACATCAGCGAGCGCAAGGCGGCCGAAAAACGGCTGCAAGAAAGCGAGCGGCGTTGGAAATTCGCCTTGGAAAGCGGCGGCGACGGGGTCTGGGACTGGGACCTGGCCAGCGGCCAAGTGTTTCTATCGCCGCGCTGCATGGAAATCCTCAATTTCGACGAACTCGACGCCCGCGATAACTACCGCAATTGGAAAGCCAGCATCCATCCGGAAGACAGCCCGAAACTGCTGGCCGATTTGCAGGCCCATCTGAATAATCTGAACCCACGTTTCAGTAACGAACACCGAATCAAAGTCGACGGCGACTGGCGCTGGATCTTGAGTCGCGGCCTGGTCATCGAACGCGACGCCAACGGCAAGGCCTCGCGGATGATCGGCACTCACACCGATATTTCCAAACGTAAGCTACTGCAATGGCAACAATTGGAAAAAATCGTCGCCGGCGCGCCGGAAGCGGCGCTACTGGTCGCAGCCAGCGGCAACATCCTGCTGGCCAATCAACCGGCGGCAACGGTTTTCGGTTATGCGCGCGAGGTCCTGATCGGCCGTAACGTCGACGATTTGGTGCCGTTTCCGGCCAACCTGAACCACGCCGCGTTGCGCGAGCGTTTCATGCGGGATGACGTAGCCAGGCCGATGAGCGCTAACCGCTCGCTAGCGGCACTGCGTGCCGACGGCAGCCAGTTTCCGGTGGAAATCAGTCTGAACCCGCTCGAGATCAACAATCAACATACCGTATTGGTATCGGTGCACGACGTCAGCGAACGCAAACGCCTGGAACGGGAAATGCAATTGATGGCGATGATCCACCAAGCCATCGGCGAAGCGGTGATGGTCGCCGACGCCAACAATCGGATTATCGCCATAAACGACGCCTTTACCCGCCTGACCGGTTACCGTGAAGAGGAAGTGATCGGCAAAACCACCGATATTTTGAAATCCGGCCGCCACAGCCCCGACTTCTACCAGCACATGTGGCATTCGTTGCTGCAGACCGGCCACTGGCAAGGCGAAATTTGGAACAAACGTAAAAACGGCGAGATTTACCACGAGTGGCTGGTGATCAACAGTATCTATAACGAAAACGGAGAGCTGGAACGCCGCGTGGCCATGTTCTCCGAAATTACCGAACAAAAACACGTGGAACAGGCCATCTGGCGCCAGGCCAATTTCGATCCGCTGACCGATCTGGCCAACCGCCGCATGTTTCAAGACCGGCTGAACCAGGAGATCAAAAAATCGGCACGCGACCGCACAGGCTTGGCGGTAATGCTGCTGGATCTGGACCGATTCAAGGAAGTCAACGATACGCTGGGCCACGGTATGGGCGACGTGTTGTTGAAGGAAGCGGCCAAACGCCTGCTCGATTGCGTTCGCCAAGCCGACACCGTGGCCCGCCTGGGCGGCGACGAATTCACCATCATCCTCGGCGAACTGGAATCGCAGGCCGACACCGACCGGGTGGCGCAGGCCATTCTGCACAGTCTCAGCGAGCCGTTCCGCTTGGGCGCCGAACTCGCGTATATCTCGGTCAGTATCGGCATCACCCTGTATCCGCAGGATGCCACCGCCGCCGAGCAGTTGATGAAAAACGCCGATCAGGCCATGTATAGCGCCAAGCAGCAAGGCCGCAACCGCTACAGTTACTTTACCGCCGAGATGGAACAAGTCGCGCAAAACCGCATGCGACTGACCAACGATCTGCGCCAAGCTTTGGTCAACGGCGAATTGGAACTGCATTACCAGCCGGTCGTGGACCTGACCACCGGCGCCATGCATAAAGCCGAAGCGTTGTTGCGCTGGCGCCATCCGAAGCGCGGCAGAGTCAGTCCGGCCGAGTTCGTACCGCTGGCTGAGGAAACC
Source organism: Methylomonas sp. Uni0011 (assembly GCF_056850255.1). Classification (NCBI taxonomy): domain Bacteria; kingdom Pseudomonadati; phylum Pseudomonadota; class Gammaproteobacteria; order Methylococcales; family Methylococcaceae; genus Methylomonas; species Methylomonas sp. Uni0011. Next base: position 411,844 of record NZ_JBVVNO010000003.1, on the reverse strand, counting down.
GGCCTGATCGTCGACATCGGCGACTGGGTGTTCCGGGTGGCGGCCCAGCAAATCGCCCGCTGGCGCGCCAGCCACGCGCCGGATTTCAAAATCAGCATCAACAAATCGCCGGTCCAGTTCGCCCGCCATAACCGAGTCGACAGCGAGTGGCTGGCTTACTTGCAATCGCTGGGTCTGGCCGGGCAGGCCATCGTGATCGAGATCACCGAAGGTCTGTTGCTGGATGCCGACAACGTGATCCGCGACCACTTGTACGCCTACCGCGATGCCGGGATCCAGGTTGCGATCGACGATTTCGGTACCGGCTATTCGTCGCTGTCGTATTTGAAAAAATTCGACATCGATTACCTGAAAATCGACCGAAGCTTCGTCCGCAATCTGGGTTTTGACGCCAGCGATCTGGCATTGTGCGAAGCGATCATTGTCATGGCCCACAAATTGGGCCTGAAAGTCGTGGCCGAGGGCATCGAAACCCGGCAGCAAATGCAGCTGTTGCGGGCCGCCGGTTGCGATTACGGCCAAGGCCATCTGTTCTCCAAGCCGTTACCGGCGGAAAAATTTGCCGACTTGTTCGGTAGCAACCTGATCGAGGCCCAAGCCGCCGCCGACGGCGATTCCGCCACTAACAGATCGGCCGACGGCGAGCCGGAACGCGATTGACGGTTGTCAAACGGCGGCTGATGGCCGACACTTAGGGTTGAAACCGGGGCCAATCCGGCGCCCCGCTGCAAAGGAGCCTGTATGCCGATCAAGATCCCATTCGCCGCAGCACTGCTGTTGAGCTGCGTAATGGCCGCCGCGCCGGCCACAGCTCAGGAGGCGCCTTCGCCGCTGCAAGCTCTGCAAAACTTCGGCATCGGCGCCGAGCAAATCGCCCAGTTGGACCGCGGCGAGATTGTCGGCTACGACGTCAGCGAAACCAGCCAAAAGGAGTTGGCGATAGGGGTGGCAATGGTATTGCCGGTGCCGTTGGCGCAGATTGCCGATTACATCAAGAAGGGCAATATGAATGCGATCGAAAGCGACATTCTCGCCAGCGCGACGCTGGGCCCGAATCCGAGCAGCGACAGCTTTAAAAAATTCGCCTTCACCGACAAACAACTGGACGAAGCCAAGGCCTTTCTGGCCGCCGAAGCCGGCGACGAATTCAACCTGTCCAAAGCCGAGCTGGACCGCCTGAACAGCCTGCAAGCCCAACTGGAAGACGCCGACGACAAGACCCTGTTGAAAACCGCCAACCAGACCTACCGCGAGTTCTTGCTGCAGCGCCTGCTGGCGTACAAAAAAAACGGCCTGAACGGCATCGCCGCCTACATCCGCGACGGCGGCAGCGCCGACCCCGCTGCCGAGTTGCGCACCGACGCCGTCAACAGCAAAGCCTGGGCCCGCTACTTTCCGGAATTGCAGCAAGCCTGGTTGACTTATCCGGCCACATTACCTGCCAACACGACCGAGCAATTCATTTGGTTGAATCGGCGGGTGGAAGACCGACCCACCGCGATTTTGAATCATAGGCTAATCTCAGTCGGCGATGCCGGCGGCATCATCCTGTCCCGCCAGTTTTACGTCGGCCACTCCTACAACTCCAGCCAGGTCGTCGCCGGCGGTTTGCCCTATAAAGACGGTACGCTGGTGTTCTATTCGATCCGCAGTTCCACCGACCAGGTCGCCGGCATGGGTAGCAGCCTGAAACACTCGATCGGCCGCGAGCAAATGAAAAAGGAGATGGTCAAACGCCTGCAGCGTCTGAACAAAGATTTGAAACGCAAACCGGCGACCGTGGCGGCAGAATAATCATGACGACGCCGGTCGATTGGCGGCGACCGGCATGCCGCCGCCCCCGCCTGCCTTGCACATCATCCCGGCCCTGGTAAACCAAGCCGGTAACCAGTTTCCTCCCCAGCCCTAAAACCCTGATGAATATTAAACACAAAGCACACCCCTGGCACGGCATCCATCCCGGCGACAATGCGCCGGACATCGTCACGGCCTTCATCGAAATCGTGCCGTCGGACACGGTCAAATACGAAATCGATAAAGACAGCGGTTATCTGAAGATCGACCGGCCGCAGAAGTTTTCCAACATGATTCCGACTTTATACGGGTTCATTCCGCGCAGTTACTGTGCGGAACGCATCGCCGAATTCGCCGCCAGCCGTTCCGGCCGTGACGTGACCAAGGGCGACGGCGACCCGCTGGATATTTGCGTATTGAGCGAACGTAGCGTGACCCACGGCGACATCCTGCTGCAAGCGATCCCGATCGGCGGTTTCCGGCTGCTGGACGGCGGCGAGGCCGACGACAAGATCATTGCGGTGATGAAGGGCGACGAGTTTTACCGGCAATGGCGCGATGTTTCGGACTGCCCGGATTCCTACATCAATCGGCTGAAACATTATTTTTTGACCTACAAACATCTGCCCAGCGAGAAGAACGTCTGCGAAATCACCCACGTTTACAACCGCGAAGAAGCGCACGAAGTGATCAAACGGGCCATGGCCGATTACCAATACCACTTCGGTTGCCAGGACGACGAGTAGTCCGGGTCCGGCACGTTTTTTTGGCGACTACAGGGCGGCGGCTTTGGAAAACACCCGGATCACCACCACGCCGGACACGATCAGAAACATGCCGGCCAGCGCCGGAACATCCAGTTGCTGGCCGAACAACAGCCAACCCACCGACGCGATCAAAACGATGCCGACTCCGGCCCAGACCGAGTAGACGATGCCGATCGGGATATAGCGCAAAGCCAGCGCCATAAAAAAGAACGACACCGCGTAACCGGCCACCACGATCAGCGCCGGCCAAAGCCGGGTAAAGCCGTCACTGGCTTTCAGCGCCGAAGTCGCAACCACCTCGCTGCCGATTGCCACGGCTAATAACAACCACGGATTCATATCCACCTGCCTGTTTATGGAACGACCCCGACATTATTAGCCCGAATCGGCTTGCCCGGTCAACGCCGAATCAGCCGACCAAGGCCGCAGCAGTGCTGAACCGGCATACAGTCTATTGCCGAATTCGGTGGTTTATTAATGTCGCCAATTTCGATAAATTGTCCGTCGGGCCAGCCTGGATTAACGCCCGCTTGCCGCGGCGCCGGACCCGGCCTTGATTTGGCAGACTCGTTTCGACCGCGATTGCCGTTAACAGGAAGAAAAAACAGACCATGAAGACTTTTGTAGACAAGGTTCTGACCCAGGCCGAATTGCAGCCGGCCCGATTGCTGGAAATTTTGCGGGCGGTGGAAGCCGAATTCCGCCACATTCCGGAGCCGGCCATAGCGCAGATAGCTGCGAGTTTGCAAATTCCGCGCACGCAAATCATCGCGGTCGCCGAGTTTTACAGCTTTCTGCATCTGACGCCGCAAGGCCGCTACGATCTGCTGGTCTCCGACTCGATTACCGACCGCATGCTCGGCAACCGGCAAGTGCTGGACGCGCTGGCCGCACGCTTGCAAGTCCAAGTCGGCAGCGTGCGTGGCGACGGTCTGGTCAGCCTGAACCGCACTTCCTGCACCGGCATGTGCGATCAGGGCCCGGCCGGCCTGGTCAACGGCTATCCGCTGCCGCGTCTGACCCCGGCAAAAATCGACACGGTAGCGGCGTTGATCGAACAGCAAGTGCCGCTGGCGGACTGGCCCGCAGACTTATTTCAGGTCGACGAACCGATTTACCGCGCGGACCTGCTGTTGAAGCAGCCGTTCAGCAACGGCGAGGCGTTGCAGACCACGTTCGCCCGCGGCCTGGCCGAAACCCTGGCCGAAGTCGACCTATCGAATTTGCGCGGCCGCGGCGGCGCCGGCTTTAAAACCGCGTTGAAGTGGCGCACCTGCTCGCAGCAAGCGGCGACGCCGCGCTATGTGATTTGCAACGCCGACGAGGGCGAGCCGGGCACCTTCAAAGACCGCATGTTGCTCGACCTATACGCCGATCAGGTTTTCGAAGGCATGACCGTCTGCGCCGCGATCATCGGCTCCAGCCACGGCCTGGTCTACCTGCGAGCCGAATACCTGTTCCTGCGCGACAAGCTGCTGGCGGTGCTGCAGACCCGGCGCGAGCAAGGCTTGCTCGGCAAGGCGATCCTGGGCCGGGAAGGCTTCGATTTCGACATCGAAATCCGCATGGGCGCCGGCGCCTACATCTGCGGCGAGGCCTCGGCCCAAATCGAATCGCTGGAAGGCAAGCCCGGCATCCCGCGCACCAAGCCGCCCAATTCGGTAGTGTGCGGCTACCAGCGCAAACCGACCGTGGTCGACAACGTCGAAACCTTTTTTGCCGCCACCCACATCGCCATTCACGGCGGACAGTGGTTTGCCGACGTCGGCACGCCGCAGTCGACCGGCACCAAACTACTCAGCATCAGCGGTGACTGCCGGCGGCCGGGAATTTACGAATACCCGTTCGGCACCCCGGTGCGCCAGTTTCTGCTGGATTGCGGCGCCGACGAGGTGATGGGCGTGCAAGTCGGCGGCCCGTCCGGCACTTTTATCTCGAACCGGAAACTGGACCGGGTCGTGGCGTTCGAAGATCTATCGACAGCAGGTTCGTTCATGGTGTTCAACCGCTCGCGCAACCTTTTCGCCATCGCCCAAAACTTTATCGACTTTTTCGCCCACGAGAGTTGCGGCTTCTGTACCCCGTGCCGGGTCGGCACTGCGTTGCTGAAAAACCAGTTGGCGAAAATTGCCGACGGCCACGGTGCCGCCGAAGACCTGGAACAACTCAGCGCCTTATGCGAGGTGGTCAAAAACAATAGCCATTGCGGCTTGGGCGAGTCGGCCGCCAATCCGATATTGACCACGCTGCTGAGTTATCCGGAGCTTTACCTGCAACAATTGCAAGTCAGGGAATTCGCGCCCGGCTTCGATCTGGACGCGACCTTGGCGGCGGCCCGCCGCCTGGCTCAGCGCGACGATGCCGCTGCGCATTTGAACCAAGTGGAGAATTGACATGAGCGGCACGCTGACCATAGACGGCAAGACCATTCCGTTCGCGGAAGGGCAAAGCGTGATCGAAGCCGCGCGTTGTGCCGGCGTCTACATTCCTCACCTGTGCCACAAGCCGGGCTACGCGCCGCACGGCAGTTGCAAGCTGTGCACGGTGTTCGTCAACGGCCGCAAATGCTCGGCCTGTACCTATCCGGCGGCGGCCGGCCAGAACGTGGTCAGCGATACCCCGGAACTGCAGCAGGACCGGCTGCGCCTGACCCAGATGCTGTTCGTCGAAGGCAACCATTTCTGCCCGTCCTGCGAAAAGTCCGGCAATTGCCAACTACAAGGCGTGGCCTACCATTTGCGCATGCTGGACAACCACTACCCGCTTTTCTACCCGCAGCGGGAAGTGGACGCTTCGCATCCGGACATTTTGCTGGACCACAACCGCTGCATTTTCTGCAATCTCTGTGTCCGGGCCAGCCGGGATAAAGACGGCAAAAACGTGTTCGCCATCGCCGGGCGCGGTATCAACAAGCGCTTGATCGTCAATTCGGCCAGCGGCAAGCTGAAAGATAGCGACATTAGCGTCGAAGACGAAGCCACCCAGGTCTGCCCGACCGGCGCGATTCTGATCAAGCGTAGCGGCTACCAGTTGCCGATCGGCCAACGCCTGTACGACCAGCGCCAAATTAGCGAGGTTGCGCTGTCCGCGGAGGCTGACCATGAGCCCTAAAATCAAAATCGCGACCACCTCGCTGGCCGGCTGCTTCGGCTGCCACATGTCGTTTCTGGATATCGACGAGCGCATCACCGCGTTGGCGGAAGTGGTGGAATTCGACCGCTCGCCGCTGACCGACATCGAACACTGCGGGCCATGCGACATCGGCTTGATCGAAGGCGGCGTCTGCAATTCGGAGAACGTGCAGGTACTGCGCGAGTTCCGCAAGAATTGCAAGGTGCTGGTCGCGGTCGGCGCCTGCGCGATCAACGGCGGTCTGCCAGCGTTGCGCAATTTCGTTTCGGTCGAGGCCTGTCTGCTGGAAGCCTACCGCGACGGCATCGGCGTGGACAACCCGCAAATCCCGAGCGATCCGGAGCTGCCGTTGTTGCTGGACAAGGTGCATCCGATCCACGAAATCGTCAAGGTCGATTACTTCATGCCCGGCTGCCCACCGTCCGCCGACGTGTTCTGGACTTTCCTGAGCGCGCTGATCGAAGGCCGCGAGCCGAGCTTGCCTTATGAATTAGTCCATTACGACTGATAAGGAACCGTTATGTACGAACATTTGGAAACTGCCGCCAATCCCGCCGGCCTGAAGCGGGTCGCGGTCGATCCGGTCTCCCGGGTCGAGGGCCACGGCAAAGTCACCTTGTTGCTGGATGACCAGAACCGGGTGCAACAGGCCCGGCTGCATATCGTCGAGTTTCGCGGCTTCGAGAAATTCATTCAGGGCCGGCCCTATTGGGAACTGCCGGTGCTGGTGCAACGGCTGTGCGGGATTTGCCCGGTCAGCCACCACTTGGCGGCGGCCAAAGCCATCGACCAGTTGGTCGGCGTCGATCCGGCCGATCTGCCGCCGGCCGCCGACAAACTACGCCGGCTGCTGCATTTCGGCCAGGTCCTGCAGTCGCATGCGTTGCACTTTTTTTACCTGTCCAGCCCGGACTTGCTGTTCGGCTTCGACAGCGAGATCGGCCAGCGCAGCATCGTCGCGGTACTGGCCGACCATCCCGAGATCGGCTTGCAGGGCGTCAAGCTGCGCAAATACGGCCAGGAAGTGATCCGCATGGTGTCCGGCAAGCGCGTGCACGGCACCGGCGCGATTCCGGGCGGCATGAACAAGGCGCTGAGCCGCGAGGAGCGCGACTATTTGTTGCAGGACATCGGCCAGATTATGGCTTGGGCACAGGCGGCGGTGGCCTTGGTCAAGCGCCTGCATATTGCCAACCGGCCGTTTAACGACCAATTCGCCACGATCCGCAGCAATTACCTGGGGCTGGTCAAAGCTAACGGCGCGCTGGAGCTTTACCACGGCGGCATTCGCGCCAAAAACGCCGGCGGCGCGACGCTGTTCGACCATTACGATTACTGCGACTACCAGGATTTGATTCGCGAGGAAGTGCGGTCGTGGACCTATATGAAATTCCCCTACCTGACCGCTCTGGGCAAAGCCGACGGCTGGTACCGGGTTGGGCCGCTGGCCAGGGTCAACAACTGCGACTTCATTGACACGCCGTTGGCCGAAGCGGCGCGGATCGAGTTCAAACATCACCACGCCGGCCAAGCGCTGGTCCACAGTACCCTGGCCTTCCACTGGGCGCGCATGATCGAGCTGCTGCACTGTGCCGAACGCATCCAGCAACTGCTGGCCGACCCGGATTTGCTCAGCAGCGATCTGGTCGCCCAAGGCAGCAAACGTTACGAAGGCATCGGCGTGATCGAAGCGCCGCGCGGCACCTTGTTCCACCATTACCAGATCGACGACAACGACATCGTCACCAAGGCTAACCTGATCGTCTCCACCACCAGCAACAACACCGGCATGAACGAATCGGTACGCCAGGTCGCCGCCGAATACCTGTCCGGCCGGGAATTGACCGAACCGCTGCTGAACCAGTTGGAAGTGGCGATCCGCGCTTACGACCCCTGCCTGTCCTGCGCGACGCATGCGGTCGGCAAGATGCCGTTGCAGGTGGAATTGGTCGATGCCGCCGGCCAAGTCGTCGATCGTTTGCTGCGGCACAGCAACGGCGAATTCGCCCGCGGCGACGCGGTTTGATGACGGCCAAGCCGGTTTTGCTGCTGGCCTGCGGCAATCCGAGCCGGGGCGACGACGCCTTGGGACCGCTATTGCTCGAGGCGCTGGCCGAGCATGCCGATCCGGACCTGGTCGAATGCATCGTCGACTTTCAATTACAGATCGAACATTCGCTGGACTTGCAGGACCGGCAACTGGTGATTTTCATCGACGCGTCGGTTCGGGAGCCAAGTTTCGAATTCACCATGCTGACGCCAGAACCAGCCCTGAGCCATACCACCCACGCGCTGAGTCCGGCGGCATTGCTCGGCGTTTACCGCTCGCTCCACGGCGAACCGCCACCGGCCTACCTGCTCAGCATCCGCGGCCATAGTTTCGAACTGGGCGAAGCCTTGAGCCCGGCGGCTCAGGCCAATCTGGCCCAAGCCACCCGCTTTGCACTGGACCTGCTACAGGGCGCGCCGACTGAGATGGCGGCTTGCGCTGCAAAGCTTGCGGTTACGCCCAGCGCCAACGGATAGCGCGGAACCATCCTGCGACAGCAAATCGGCGTGTGTAAACGCAACGGAATTTGTAAGCCGGGCTATATTTGCCGTCTGCAACCCCTAACCGTTCAGTTCATTCAGCGTCCGCCTTGCAACCGCCAACATCCGACATGACTATCGATTCGCGTTTCGCCCCATTTCGCCCGGCCCGGCGCCGTTTCCTGCAACTCGGCGCAGCCGGCCTGGCAGCACTGAGCCCGGCAGCAAATGCTCTGTTCCGCCTGAATAACCCTTGCCTGAATCCGACTGAAACGCCGATGCTGGAGTTGGAAACAGCCGCCTGGCAAGGTATCGATCCGGCCGATTGGTGGGATTGCCATACTCATATCGTCGGCTCCGGCGACGGCGGTAGCGGTATCACCCAAACCCCGGACATGCACGCGCCGTTGCGCCATCCGATTCAAACCCTGCAGCATTGGGCCTACGCCAATGCCGCCTGCATTCCGGACACCAATCAAGACCAGGCCTTCGTCGATCGGCTGCGGGCCTTGATGGACACCATGCCCAAAGGCGCCAAGGCCATGTTATACGCCTTCGACCGCGCCCACGGCGCCACCGGCGACCCGGATCACGCCAACACGGCGTTTTTCGTACCGAACGAATACGCCCAACGCCTGGCCAAGGCTGCTCCTGACCGCTTCGAATGGGTCGCCAGCATCCATCCCTACCGCGCCGATTGCGTCGAAGCCCTGCAGCAAGCCGCCGCCAACGGCGCGCGGGCGGTGAAATGGCTACCGCCGGTGATGGGGATCGATCCGGCCTCGCCGCTGTGCGACCGCTTTTACAAAGCCGCGGCGGCATTGAATATGCCGATCATCACCCACGGCGGCGAGGAGAAGGCCTTGCACGGCGCCGACCAACCGTTGTTCGGCAATCCGTTACGACTGCGTCGGGCACTGGAAGCCGGGGTGCGGGTGGTGATCGCCCATTGCGCCACAATCGGCCAGGACGTCGATGCCGACGGCCGCGAAGTCAGAAGTTTCGATTTATTCGCCCAGCTCATGAGCGAGCGCCAATGGCAGGGCCGCTTGTTCGGCGACATTTCCGCAATCGTGCTGCGCAACCGCGATCCGGAGGTCATCAAAACCCTGCTCAGCGAATCCGGCTGGCATGACCGGCTGCTGTTCGGCTCCGATTACCCGCTGACCGGCATCTTGCCGTTGATTTCGGTGCCGGCCTTAGCCGAGGCCGGCCTGTTGCCGGAAACGGCGATAGCACCACTGCAAACCCTGCAGGACTACCATCCGTTTCGCTTCGATTTCGTGTTAAAACGCACCTTGTCCTGGCAAGGCAAACGCTTTGCCGACCGTATCTTCGCGACTCGGCCGTTTTTCGCCGCCGGCCGACCAAGCGCCGCTTAAGCCGCGCCCGGCCGCTGCCGGGTCCAGGCCAACAACAACCAGGCAGCGCGGCCGAAGCCGTAACTGGTCGTGACGATACTGGCAAAGGTATAGAGTTTAAATAACAGCAACCAACCGTCCGCTTGCGGCTGCGGGCCGTCCAGGTGCGGAAACAGCGTCATCAGCAAGAACAGGCTGGAATTGGTGCAGGCGCCGACCACCATCGCCCACGCCACCAGTCGGGGCAAGCCGATGCCGGCCGCCGCGAAGCCGAACAGCAAGGCGCTCATCAGCAGGTAGTCCAAATGCGCCTGCAACAAGCGCGCAGGCTTGCCGGGGAACAACGCCTGCAACGGCGTCAGTTCCAGGTTCAAGCCCACCAGACACCAGGCCAGCAGCAACGCCGCCATCAGCCATAACGCCGCGCCTTTCAACAACAAAATGTCGGTCGGCGCCGGATTGTTCGTAGCCATCTTCTTCTCCCTCGGTTCTCTCAATCGATGCGGTTATCCTAGCCGCCAGACACGCAGCCGGCTTGACCGGGACGGCGCTATCGCTTGACTACAACGGTGCTGCCGCGGCTATCATGCGCCTATCGAATTTAGGGAGCTATACCGTGAAGCCATCCGCCAACCCGGCGTTACGCCTGTCGACCGCCGACCTGCCGCCGGCACAGCGGCGGGAGTGGTTACACGAGGTGATCGGCCGCGAGTACGCCAAGGTCCGGATCACGCCGCCGCAGCAAGCCGAGCTGTTCAATGAGATGACGATTTACCCGTGGCGGGAACTGCGGCTGTCGGCGATCCGCTCCCACAGCATCGGCCTGCACTGCCCGCCATGCGAACCGGAAACCGCCAGCCAGGATGCTTATTTCGCGGTGGTGTTGCTCAGCGGCCGCTACCGGCTGCAGCAGGACGGCCGCGAGGCGGAATTGCAACCCGGCGACATCGCGCTGTACGACGCCACCCGGCCACACCGGATCGATTGTCCGGAGCCGTTTGCCAAGCTGCTGGTATCGATTCCGCGCCAACTGCTGAAACAACGCCTGGCCGGCGTCGAGCATTGTGCGGGGTTGCGGATTCCCGGCGGCGACGGCCTCGGCGCGGTAACCGCCGATTTCTTGCGCAGCGCCGCGCGCCAGGCCGATTGCATCGACGCCGCCCGGTTTGCTCCGCTGGCCGGTCAGGCGCTGGATTTGTTAACTTTAACGCTAAGCTCGCAGCGACCGGGTCGGTTCGAATTGGCCGACCACCGCACGTTGACCCTGAACCGCATCAAACGCCTGATCGAAGCCCGCCTGACCGACCCGGCGCTGGACAGCGCGGCAATCGCCCGCACGGCGCACCTGTCGCCGCGTTACCTCAACGCGCTGTTCAACGGCGAAAACACCTCGCTGATGCGCTACGTCTGGCTGCGCCGGCTGCAACATTGCGCCGAGGAACTGCGGTCCGAGCAACATGCCGGCCGCAGTTTGACCGAAATTGCCCTGCGCTGGGGATTTAACGACATGGCCCACTTCAGCCGCGCTTTCAAACGCCATTTCGGCTGCACGCCCAGCGATTACCGGCAGATGCAGGCTTAGTTTTTGGACGATGGCGTTTGCCCGGCCGACAAGGCCTCTCCGCCCTCACCTTCAACTTAAGCCGATGCCGAGCGATCCAAGCGGCGCCGCGTTATCTCTACCCCGCCACCGCTCATCTGCAAGGTCAACAAAATTTTTCACTAATCACTCGCAATAAAATTAATTTGACATATTTTCTGACTAACTTATAACTGAGTCGCAGGCTCGCCGCCGGGAAGGACTAGTTGTACCCAGGTAGACGAACCCGCAACCCGCGGTGATAAGGATCAAACCGCGAATCGGGGGAAAATCCGTTGGAATCAGGCCCTGGCGTGCGATGCAAGCGACTACGCCGAGTTGGTTCCAAGCTAACGCCGGCCGCCAGTTTTAACGCAATGCGCAACAGTCCCATTGCCAAACCGACGGACGGCTTTTAACCCGTTTTTCCAGGAGCCGGTATGAAGCTGCAATCGATTTTAAAATGGATAGTGGTCGTTACTTTAAGTACGACGTTCGACGCAAACGCCGCCAACATCGCTGTTTACGGCGGCTACTACGCAACCGATATTACGAATTGGCTCAACACCACCGGTAACGCCGCCAGCAATCGCGGCGAAGCGGAGATTACCGGCACCGACCTGCTGGATGTGGATGTGGTAATCATGGACCGCACCATCAGCGGCAACATCGCTTTGGCCGACTTCATTTATGCCGGCGGCAAGTTAATTACCGAATGGAGCAGCTCGCAATATGGCATGAATTTGCTGGGCGGCCGCGCCAGCGATAATTACGACGGCTACATCACCAACGACTCGATAAATTTCAGCGCCAGCGGTTTGGCGCTGGGTTTGGGACAACTCATCGGGTCCAGTTACCGCGATGGCGATCGGACGGAATTTTTTCAGGACTTCGATGCGTTAGGCAGCGGCAGCATCCTGGCGACAAGGGGTAGCTCCGGCGCGCCTGTCATTGTCGGCGGCAGTTACGGCGCCGGCTACATTTTCGTCAACGGTTTTGACTGGTCCGACGCGTTCCCGCGCGCCAGTTCGCAAACCCGCCAGCTGTTGCTGAATCAAATCGATCCCAGCCAGGTACCGGTACCCGCTGCGCTATGGTTGTTCGGTTCGGCGCTGGCGGCCGTCAGCCGATTCGGCCGCATCAAGCGATCGCGCTAACCCAGCACAGGCAACGCCGGGCAAACCGCTAAGCGCGGGCGTCCCGGCGCACTCGAAACCGCCGGTCAAACCACGGCCCGCAGCAAATTGCCGTAATACAAGGCGTTGCCGGTCCGGCTGCGGGCCCACAGTTGCCTGGTTTCGCTTTGGCCTTGTCCAAAATGCAGTCCGGCCGCGGCGGCCAATTCCTGCAGCCCGACTTGGGGCGAGTAGGTATTCAACACCAGAAAGCCGCCGGGCTGCAGCAGGCCGCACGCGGTTTCCGCCAGCCGCGGCAACTGGTGTTCCAGCTTCCACTTCTCGCCGTTAGCGCCCAGCCCCCAGGCCGGCGGGTCCATGATAATGCCGTCGTAGCGCTTGCCGCGTTTCAGTTCGCGGCCGGCGAATTTCAAGGCGTCTTCCAACACCCATTTGATATCGGCCAAGCCGCTCAGCGCCTGGTTGGCGTTGGCCCAATCCAGCATTTGCCGGACCGAATCGACATGAGTCACGTCGGCGCCGGCAGCCCGCACCACCAGCGAGGCGGCGCCGGTGTAGGCAAACAGGTTCAAAATTCTGGCGCCGGGTGCGACCCGCTCGGCGATAAAGCGCCAATTGGCCTGTTGTTCCGGAAACAGGCCGACGTGTTTGAATTGGGTCAGCTTCAAATTAAAGCGCAGTTGCCGGTAGCCGATGCTCCAGCTCTCCGGCGCATCGGGGCGCAATTTTTGCCATCGGCCTTGGGTGGAGGACGTTTCCACAAACTCCCAGTGCGCCAGTTCCCGCCATTCGGTAAGCAGCCACAACGCATCGGCGCCGGCGTTGATCTCGGGCCGGATCGTCACTACCTCGCCCCACCGCTCCAGTTTCCGGCCGGCGCCGGCATCCAGCAATTCGTAATCGCTCCAGGCTGCGGCATATTCCCGCAGGTGTTCGGGCTGCGCTGCTTGAGTGCTGACTTTGGGCCGGGCGGGATGCCGACGGCGTTGGGAAAGGTTGGATGGAGACGGCATGATTCGGTGAGCGGGCTGATTAGAATTGATCGGCTGGACTACTAAGGTTCGGCGGCACAGGCGGCTATTCTATCGCGGCGGCCGCGAAAAATAAGCCGGGGCCGGAATTGGCGTTAGGCGCAACTTACGCCGACGCTGTATCAGGCTTTGCCCGCATTTGTAATACGTTTCACCAAATCTTCATCGAACAATCACAACTCCATCACAAAACATCCCTATTGTGCCCGGCGTGCCGACCGCTAACGGACTGCTGCGGCCCAACACTTAGGATTTTTGTTTTGTGGCGAGGCGATCGGACGAACCTTTGTTGCCGCAGTGTCCCCCATTCACTGCAGCGGCCGCCACTCAACACCAAACACAACCGGAGCCGCTTAAATGTTCAACCAAAAATTTCTTTGCCAGGCAGTGTTACTGTCGGCGTTATCCGCCAATGCCGGCGCCGCGGTGCTGAATGCCGACGGCCAATGGCATCCGTTCGACGTCGACGAAGCTGTCTCGGCATCCGCCGGTCTGGACTGGATAGACCTGGACGGCAACGCCTTGAGTTTCGATTTTACCCTGACCGGCTCGGCCATTTTAAGAATCGTCGACGGCGGCTTTGCCGGCGACCGTTTCGACGTGTTCAACGGCAACCAGCTGCTGGGCCGGACCTCGGCGGCCAGCAATAATTACCCCGACTCGCTGGGCCTGGATTTCGACGCAGCCTTTGCCGACAACCGTTACAGCCGCGGCGTATTCCTGCTGGGGCCGGGCAGTTACAGCATCAGCGGCTTACTGAGCCAATCGGCGCTGGACGACAGCGCCGGCGCCATCAATGCCACGGTCGGAGCGATCAGCCTGACCGCCGTGCCGTTACCGGCCGCCGCCTGGTTGTATCTGGCCGGAACCGGCCTGCTGGGCTTGACCGCCCGCCGCCAATCCAAATCCGGAGTTTAAGCGCATGAATCTGCATACCTTAGCCGGCGCCATCGCTTTGGGCCTGAGCGCCGCAACCGCCCAAGCGGTAACCACCATGCCGGCCACGACGATCAAAATCGTCGCCTTCAACGACTTCCACGGCCAACTGGAATCGCCGGGCAATTTCCGTAACCTGCCGACCGATGCGGCTTCGACCATCCCGGTCGGCGGCGTCGATTGGATGGCCGGCTACGTGGCCGACCTGAAAGCGCAAAACCCCAGCACCATCGTCGTCTCGGCCGGCGACATCATCGGCGCCACGCCGCTGGTTTCGGCACTGTTCCATGACGAACCGACCATCGAAACCATGAACCGGCTGGGCCTGGAATTCAACGCGGTCGGCAACCACGAATTCGACGAAGGCAAGGACGAATTGAAGCGGATGCAAACCGGCGGCTGCCATCCGACCGATCCGAATAGCTGCAAAGGTGCCGAGGTCGGGACGCCGGTGCCGTTCGAGGGCGCCAAGTTCAAATTCCTGGCCGCCAACGTGGTCGAAACCGCCAACGGCAAAACCCTGTTTCCGCAGTACGCGATAAAAGTCGTCGGCGGCGTCCGGGTCGGCTTCATTGGGATGACCTTGAAAGAAACCCCGACCATCGTCACCCCGACCGGTGTCGCCGGCTTGACGTTTACCGACGAAGCCGCCACGGTCAATGCGTTGATCCCGAAACTGCGCGCCCGCGGCGTCGAAGCGGTCGTGGTGTTGATCCACCAAGGCGGCACGATTCCGGTCACACAGAGCGTTGCCACAATCAACAATTGCAACGGCGACCTGGCCGGTTCGCCGATCAAAACCATCGTCAACCAACTGGACGACGAAGTGGATTTGGTGATTTCCGGCCACACCCACCAAGCTTATAACTGCCAAATCGCCAACAAAGCCGGCCGCTTGATTTCGGTGACCAGCGCCAACTCGCAAGGCCGGGTATTGACCGACATCGACGTCACGATCAACACCGCTAACGGCGAAGTCAGCGCGGTCAATGCCGAGAACATCGCGGTGGTGCGCAACAACCCGGCCATCACGCCGAATGCCGGGATCAAAACCATCGTCGACAACTACAAAGCGCTGGCCACGCCGATCGCCAACCGGGTGATCGGAACCATCAGCGCGGCGATTACCCGCACCGCAACGGCTGCCGGCGAATCCGCGCTGGGCGACGTGATCGCCGATGCCCAATTGGCGGCGACCAGCCCGGCCGGTTTCGGCAACGCCGTAGTCTCGTTCATGAATCCGGGCGGCATCCGTGCCGACTTGACCTATCCCGGCAGCAGCGCCGGCGAAGGCGACGGCAAGGTCACTTACGCCGAAGCCTTTACCGTGCAACCGTTCGGCAACACCTTGGTGACATTGACCCTGACCGGCGCCCAAATCCACACTTTGCTGGAACAGCAATTCACCGGTTGCACGGCAGGTTACCCGGCCGGCGCGCCGGCTAGCGGCCAACCGTTCAATCGGATCATGCAAGTTTCGGGAGGTTTTAGTTACGAGTGGTCGGAAAAAGGCACACCGTGCGATAACGTCGATCCGGCCAGCATCAAAATCAACGGCGTCGTGGTCGATCCGGCCGCCGGCTACCGGGTGACCGTCAACAATTTCATGGCCGACGGCGGCGACCAATACTACGTGTTGACCCAAGGCCGTAAACGCCTGGGCGGCGCCTTGGATTTGGACGCCCTGGAAAGCTACTTCCTCGCCAACGGCAGCGTCAATCCCGGCCCGCGCAACCGCATCTTGTTGGCGCCGACACCTTAAAGTTTCAGGCTAAAGCTCTGCAGCACTTTGCCCGCCGGTAGGCTTACGGCGGGCTTTTTTTTTGCGTTGTGCATTCTAAGGCTGGATAGCCCAAAGCCCATCCAAAGCCATGATTACCCGAGTAGTGCAATACCGGGTTGACGCACCACCTGATTCGCAAGGTCTGATTCGCGCAAACTGCGGTTGGAATTCAACGCGGGCCGCTTTGGTCGAACTCGCGAATTTAGCTAGCTCTATGGATGACATTCCAGCTTTTGCTTACGCGAACGAGTAAAACGGCCCGTTGCGGTCTATCGCCTAATCTGATTCAATGGCCTCCGCGTGATGTTTACGAGTCATACCTACCAAGTTCCGATGATATACAGAAGGGAAACCCATATGCTGATCAATGATTTATCGTTTCGAGGATCATTTTTCGGTAGATATACAGAACCATCTAATTACTAGTTATGTTTCTTGGAGCGAAATACCATGAGTATGGATATAAATGTATTTCTAAATGAGTTGGACGATTCAATCGTTCCAATTTGGTTAGAAAAAATGCAAGAGCTCGGCATGTCTTGCCAAATTCATCCCGAGTTCTCGTTTCGCACGCATTCGGGGTTTTTGCCTTTTAAAATCAATATACGGGACCATTCTCACCCTGACTTAATAGGCAAAGATTACTATGCAGGGTTTGAGTTCTATTACGACCATTTCGATGTCAATAAGCATATAAAGCAGCCTAAACAATCATGGATAGATAAACTCTTGAGAAAACCAGTACCCGTTGCATATTTCGCTAATGCGGAAATAGATCAACGGCTTAAAAAATGCACGAAATCAACCTTATTCAATTTTGGCTCATCGGACACTTTTGATCTGAGAATGGCGTTACTTGCATCTGCAACACTTACCGAGATAGCGAAAGGTATCTGCTGGCAAGCGTTTTCAAACGCATGGCCTAGTAGTGATACGATAGTTTCCCAAGCACTTAATGAAGTGTGCGAGTATGAAAAATCATTAACGCCTAAAGACTTCAAAGTGCATGAATTCAAAGGATGGATATGAAAAAACATAACGATTGCGTCAACGTGACCGGTTTTCCGCTGGCGCTCCAAACCGGCCCGTTACGCTGGCGTTAGGCGCTTCATGGCATCGAAAGCGAAGCCTCTAAATGACGAATTAAGGAAGCGATTCTATCCGTTGGTAATATCAAGAGGATTTGAAAAGCTAAAGTCTAGCGATCCCCATTTTACTGAATTCAAAAGGCAAACCTCTGTGGGGGAAGATTTTTTTGAAGTTCAGTGGGACAAATATTGGCGACCTTATTTTGTTCTGAATTTTAAGAAGCAGGAAACAGATGATCCACGCTGGAGTTATGGCGGTCGCCTTCAACGAAAGCGAGGTGGCTCAATGGCATGTTGGTTTAGTGTAAGAAGACCTCTTTTACATAGACTATTCACCCTTCAATGGAACTATAAGCCGCAGGAAGTTGTGGATGAGCTAATCAATGCATTTGAAGAATTAGAACAATGGTGGAAAAATGGGGAAATTGGTCCTCATATTTATATTTGGCAATATCATGCCTAACAGGTTGGTGAAAAACCATATTTGAGACGCTAATTTTGCTCAATCGAACCAACATTTAGTAGGAAATCGGCTTCATCGTCACTAAATATAGAGTCATTCAAAGCCAAAAAAGAGTTTTTCACCAACCTGCTAACAACGCGCTCAAAGGGACGCTCCGCTTCGCTACTCGCCCCTTAGCTCTGCGTTATGCATCAGGAGATATCTGTGCAGGAACCCGATGACAAATTCTTTGATCGTGCAGATGCACATATTCATCTTTCGAACGATCAGATTTCTGGAGGCGTCACGAAAGGCAAAGTCAGTGCATCAATGATGTACGCCACAGCAAGGTTCAATTCGTGGGTGAGCGCAACCGGCTGGGCCAATTCAGAAGAAATGGAAGCCGCAAAAGAAGAAACCATTGAGTACTTCGTAAATGAGTACCGAAAGATGCTAGACGAAAACCTAAACGACTACATCAAGAACTTCAAAAATTACATGGGTGGCGGCAATGCATAACCAGCGGGTCAACTTGACGGCAAAAGCTACGCTCCTATCGTCGCTACGCTTTCGCCGTCAAGTTACCCTTATCGTTAGGCAGAAAATATGAGCTACATCGCTTCGTTTTACCTCGTGAAAGCGTCTCAAGCAGAAGAACTTGTCTCTTTGGCAGAGTTGATTCCAGCCCAGAAAAAATTTCTGGGGATATTTCCTAAAAAGGTGGTGGATACAAAAACGAAGTTCTGGGACTTCGTAGCTAACCACGTATCGGAGTTGAATGAATACGAATACTCTGGGTTTGCTTTTGTCGAGTTATTCGCGCTGTTCCCTGATGTTACCGCTATTAGTAAATCGTCTTTAGGCATTCGTATTGCCAAGGCGATGGACAGCACCTATTTATCGTTCACGGAACACGAAGCGCAGGAGGCTTTGTCGGCACTGGGTTCTGAACCTCCCGGCGATGCTAAGATTCGAGCCTATTTCGAAGAAGATGACCGGGGCTATGACGCATCCGATTGGGTCATTCCCGTTCAGGAAGCGTGGAGCACTTTGAAGGAGTGGTTGCACCAAGTGCATGGTAACGAAATTGGCTTGTTGTCAGTTGGCTAGTGTGAGCCACGGAGCCTACCCGGCGCTCAAAGCGACGCTCCGCTTCGCTGCGCACGCTTTAGCTTGGCGTTGGGCATAAAAAATGAAGCCAGCTATAGCATTTAAAAAAATTTGGGAAGATGATGATATGGTAGAACTGACCATATCTTTTTCAGATGGCAAATCACTATTCCAATGTGATGTTTATGTTGGCCATCAAACAATGGCCGAAGCTGTAAACGATCTTAGCGTTTTCAAAAATCAAATTTATGGTGGCCTCTATGACTTGAGGTTTGGAGAGTTTGGACCGGAGTATGCTAGCGGTGCATTTCATGCGCGTTTCGAGTTTCACCGCTCTGGAAATGGAAAATTATCAATTACAGCTAAGGCGGAGTCAGATTGGAATGATTTTACTCACACAAAAGTTGCAAGCAACGCAACTTTATATCTTAAGACAGAGCCGGTCTTGTTTGATAATTGGCTAAATGAATTAAATGGTCTTAAAAACGGATCAAGTAATGAGGCCGTACTTGAGTGTACTCAATGAAAATGCCCAACCAACGCGTTAACTTGACCACAAAAAGGAAGCTCCGCGCCTATCGTCGCTACGCTTTTGCCGGCAAGTTACCCTTATCGTTAGCCATCAGGAGATCAATTATGGAAACTGAACTCGTAAAAGAACTGATTGATGAATTGGAAGCTGAAATAAATAATGGTGGCTTCGATCAATTCTTTTTTAACTCAGCAGGTGACAAAGCCGCAGACATTATCAGCGCACTTAGTTCAATTGGCGCAGAACATACTGCGAATATAGTGCGAGCCGCTTGCGCAAAATTTCCTGGAGGTATGCCTCCAAAAGATAGAGATGCCCGTCAGGAAGTCCTCGAGCAGGTTTCACCTGACAGTGATGCTTTTGAAGAAGAGGATCAGGCATTTTTGGAATACAAAGACGATCTCTCTGGTTTGGTTGCAAACTATGTCGGCTAACACATCGCTCATAGGGACGCTCCGCTATGCTAAGCGCCCCTTAGCTCTACGTTAGGGCGACTATGAGTCTTGAAAACTCACAACTCGCCGGGCTAGTACTTGCAGGAATATTCACTATCGCTCTTCTCGGTCTGACGGTTTGGCAACGAATCAAGTACCCCAAACGCAAGAATCAACAATCTGATCCAATTGCAGAAGCAGAGGTTTATCTGGCCTACGGGCTAAGAAAGAAAGCAATTGAAGTACTCAAGAAGGCCCAACTGGAGACCCCGAATCGTGTTGATATTGGAGAAAAACTGGATGAGCTATCTAAGCAACCCTAACCCCGCGCTCAAAGGGACGCTTCGCTGCGCGCCCCTCACCTCCACGTAAGGCAGCATGTCTCCGACGATTGTGATCCGAGCCGTTGCTGCGTCAGACCAGCATGAGTTCATTTTGGCTGCACGACGAAGCCGCGAGCTTCATCGGCCATGGACATCGGCGCCTTGCGATGAAGCGGCGTTCACGCGATACCTTGCCCGCTTTGATGCCCGGAACAACTTTGGCTTCGTGGTCGTGCTTGCGAAGTCCGGGGAACTCGTTGGTGCGATCAACCTCACGAACGTGGTCTACGGGCTGTTTCAGAGCGGCTACCTCGGCTACTTCGCATTCCAGGGCCACGAAGGCCGTGGTTACATGAAGCGGGGTTTGTCTCTTGTCGTACGCCACGCCTTCCGCGAGCTGAGGCTACATCGCCTGGAAGCGAACATTCAGCCCGGCAATCTAGCCTCCATCGCACTTGTTCGCGCCTGCGGCTTCAGGCAGGAAGGCTACTCGCCCGCGTATCTCAAGCTCGGCGGCCGCTGGCGCGACCACGAGCGCTGGGCGCTGGTGCGGGGCCGCCCAAATACAGCCTAACATGTCGATCAACCCGAGCCTTCGCGGCATCGCACCGCGATTCGCTACCTTCGCGGCTTGCGCTCTACTTGCCGGGTGCGCCAGCACAAGCGTCACTTTGCAGCCCACGCCACAGGCTCCTGTCTGCACTTCCTCGACCAACGCGCTCGTCCTGTGGGCGCCTAACTGGCGTCCCGATCAAAAGGACCGGACCGCGCGCGAGGAAGCCGCCGCCTCCGGTCTGAACCAGTTCTTTGCTCAATCGGGCTGTTTCGCCCGCACTGAACTCCGCAGGGTGCAGGCGCTGGCGCCGGCGACAGTCCAAGCGGCGCTTGGCAACACACGCGAGCCGGTCGGCTCGGTAGTTGGCATTGAGGTCCGCGAGCTTGGCCCGATTGTCAAGCTCCTGTCGTCTCTGGCGCTGGTTGAAGGCGGAACCGAAGTGGTCCTGCGCATTGCTGAATACTCGCCTCAGTCAGCCGCTGAAGTGCGCCAGTTTGTCGTGCACTGGAAGAATGGCGGCCCAGGTGTCGTCCGGGGCGTCGCCGGCCTAGCCGATGACATGCAGTCTGCCTTGCACACGGGCCTCCAACCCGGACCACGGTAGGATGCGGTAAACAACGTGCACCGCATCGTTCGCGATCGGTGCGGTTCATAAACTCACCACACCCTACGCCTGCTTTGGGCTGGACTGTTGACATTGGCAATTTTGTTTCGTGTCCCGGCTTTTGGTCGGCAGGAGCCTAAAGACCGAGAGTTCCAACCAATCTCAGGAAAGTTATTGACGCTAAATTCCCTTCGATTTCAACCCAGCATGCATTAACCGGCTACTGCGGCTTTAACGCGTGTTGAGATCATTTCCAACCCTGTCTTCACATCGCCCTTTTTGAGATCGAAAAAAAACCGGGCCTGCCAATTTTGGCAGACCCGGCTAGACCAGCGAGGAACTGGAATCGGTTTATCGACTGTTAATCAGAATACTTCCGCAAACAGGTTATTGGCCCACGCCAACATCATCTTGTAATTGTCGGAGTTAATCTGCTCGGCTTCGCCGGAGGCGGCCGCGATTTTTTCCATCGCATCCAGCGCCGGGTTATAGCGGTAACCGGCGGTCAAAAACGACGCCGTGCTGGCCGTGATCGGACTGAAACAGGCGGAATTGGTGACCGGCGCTTCGTCCGGCATCACTCTTGCCGGCCTTAACTGTAGATGGCGCAACAGCGCGTCGGCGCAGACTTTGGCCTCGGAGTTGGCGATATGGCCGGCTTTGGGTTGCACCGAATCGTGGGCATCGCCGATCACGTAGACATCGTTATCGTAAAGTGACTGGTAGCTGTCGATATGAACGCCGGCCCAGGCCTTTCCGCCCAGCAAATGCCGAAAATCGGTTCCGAACAATAAATCGGCCGCCTTTTGTTTCGGAATCACGTTGATCAAATGGAATTTTTGTCCGGAACCAATCGGGTTGGGCGGCAATGCTCCGGTATAACTGACGTTGATGGTTTTGTCCTGCGGCAAGGCCAGGCGCGGATTGAAGGCCGCGGCGGCGCTGACGGCGTTGACCGTGGCATTGGGTTGATACTCGATTATGCCTTTATACAGTCCCGAAAAAGCCTTGCCGAAATTCAGCGGTTCGGCTTGGATCGTCGGATTCGCGTCCAGCACGAACAATTTGCCGCCGCCCTTTTTGTTTTTTAAATAATCCGCGATCAAACAAGCGCGCTCGTAAGGCCCCGGCGGACAACGGTAGGGCTTGGGCGGAATCGTCATCACCACCCGGGCTTTACCGCCGCTCGGCAACATTTTCAATTGATCGCGCAGATTATTGGTTTGCAGGCCCGCTTTCCAGGCATGCGGAAACGGGGTATTGGTGTCGGTCCAGCCGTTCTGCAGCATGCCCGGCGGAAAATCGAAATCGATACCGGGCGACAGCACCAGTTTGTCGAAGTAAATCTTGCTGCCGTCCGCCAGCGTGACGAAGCGACTGCCGTTGAGTTCGGCTCCCATCCCGGCCACGGCGCCTTGTTTGAAGGCAAATTGGTATTTTTCAGCGGCTTTGACTAACGGAAAGGTTAAATTCGCCAACGTTTTCTGGTTGTTCAAAACCAGGTTGGACAAGATGCAGGAAACGTGGGCGGCATTGCTGTCGACCAAGGTGACTTTGACGGCTGTCCCACCCCACAAGGCAATGTATTTCGCGACCGAAGCCCCGCCGAAGCCGCCGCCGACCACGACGATTTCGAACGGCTCCGGTGCAGTAGCTGCGGCACTGCCGCTGTCGGCTTTAGCCAGGGTACCGGCGACTGCAGCCGAAGCGACGGTGCCGAGGCCCAATTTTTTGACAAACGTTCTTCTATCCATGGTTAATCCCCTTGATTTGGCAAAGTCGACAGGTATTGGGCAATGGCATTCAGCTCGCAATCGCGATACGCGCGGGCTTGCAGACTCATGATGTCCGCTTTGCCGTTGCTCTTGAATTCCCGCAAATCGCCGTATAAATCGCTGGCGGACTTGCCGCCGATGGAATCGATTTCGCCTAACGATCGCCCCTGGTAACCGTGGCATTGATAACATTGCGCCGCCAGCAATTCGCCGTTCGACTGCATGACCCGTCGCACGCCGTTGGCGTCGGTCACGCTACAATCCGCCGGCAGCGCAGCGGCAACCTCTGTTGCTGCAACCGCCAGCAACACTAACAACACATTTTTTTTCATCATGGTTCTCCTCGTCTCCTGGTGCAGAGCATCGCTTCATTATTTAATAATGAAGCTCTAATACATTAAGCCGCCAAGATGAATCCAACTTGAATTCAAGATTAAAATCTGGTGAAAACTGTGGTTTTTATGCCGCCTATTCTTTGCCTCAGCTGTAAAAGGACGCCGCCGACGCCGATGCAGCAACGATTGTCATAATTCCGCCACATTGCTCGGCTAATCTCGCCCGTAACCACCATCCAGGGGAAATGGGTATGCGCGATACGCCTTGCGGTCGGGCGGCTAACAGTTGTCAGTCGCCAACCGTTCGCAACCAAGTTGTTGCTTCGATTTGGCTGATGTTATGCCTGGTTTTGGCTTTACCGCCGGCGATTGCGAAACCGCAGCACAGCGACGTCGTCATCGTCGGCGCCGGTCTATCCGGGCTCAGCGCGGCGTATTATTTGCAGCAGGCCGGAAAAAGCGTGACGCTACTGGAAATGAGCCCGCATATCGGCGGCCGGATTCGGACCGCACACTATCCGGACGGTGCCCATGCCGAAATCGGCCTGGAAGAGTTTTGGAGCAACAGCCCGGCCATCGAGTTGCTCCGGGCGCTGAAGATTCCGTTGGAAACCTCGTACAGCAGTTTTTCCAGCTTTTACCGCCAAGGCCGTTTGTATCCGTTTACTCAGGACTCCAATCGGGCGTTTCTGGCATCGGTGCTAAACCCCGCCGAGCTGAAGGCTTACCAAGCCTGGGATAGCGACATGTCGGCGTTGCAGCGGCAACTGGGGCAAAAACCGCTGAGTCCCGAATTGCGGGCCTTGCAGGATATTTCGTTCGCCGAATGGATCGAAACCCGCAGCGGCTTGCCGGAAACCGCGCAGCAGTTGGTGCGGATCGAAACCGAACCGGAATTCGCCACCTCCTGGCAAAAAATCAGCGCCTTGGAAGGCATCGCCGAATGGCGCTTGTTTTCCGGCGACGGCGCGACGCCGTACCACGTAATCGGCGGCAACCAGCGCGCCGCGGAAAGGCTGGCCGATGCGGTCGGCCGCAAGCGGATCAGGTTGAACCAATTGGTGACGCATATCACCGCCACGGCGGAAGGCGTGGAAGTCACCGCCGTCGATCAACGCAATTTTCGCCAGCGGATTTACCGAGCCGATTACGCGATAACCGCCATTCCGTTGTTCCGTCTGAACGATATCCAATTCGAACCGCCGTTGAGCGCCGAGCGCAAACAGGCGATTCAAACCCAATCCGCCGGCGCCTATTTCACAGCCCACGTGTTTCTCGACCCCGACGCCGCCCGGTTTTGGACCGTGCAAGGCCAGAGCGTACTGCCCATCCTCAGCGACGGCCCGCTGGGCGTGATTTATGCCGGTCAGTCCCAGCCCGGCCGCGACATTCTGTTGAATCTGCTGGTCAACGGTGCCAGCGCGGAGCGCTTCAATTCCCGCGTCAACGACCCGGACCAGATTCGGGAGGAATTGCTGGTCGCGTTCGACCAGCTCTGGCCCGGCGTGCGGCCGGCGATCAAGCGGATGCAGTTCTACCGCTACCATCCGCGGGCCATCGCCTCGTGGCCGGTGGGGCGCTCGCGCTTCGACGAACTGGCCGATGCGCTGCGCGCAGGCCAAGGCAGAATCTATTTCGCCGGCGACTTTAGCGAAGACACTCATTCCAACGGCGCAGTCGAATCGGCCCAACGCGCGGTGCAGGCGATTCTGACGGCGTCGCGGCCCCACTGAAAAGCGCCAGTTGCTTCGGTTCGAACTTTAACAATTCGGCGTTTTTGGAAGCCGATCATGGCATAGGGTATAGTTGGGTTACCGTGCATTTTTTGCGAGCCGAGCGCCTTGGTCGCGGCTTAAACTCCCGCCCCATACCATGAGTAACCGGCGCTCCAAGCCGCAAAAACCGGATTCTTCCACCTGAACATTCAGTGCCAGACAAGGCCAAAGCCTCCTATGCCCGAAAACGCCATCGGCCAGTCCGCCGCAATTCTAGACAGCGACTTCATCGCCATTGCGATCGTCAAAGACCGGCACGTCGTCTGGGCCAACGCCGCGATGCATCGTATATTCGGTTACGCACCGGGCGAATTGGTGGGCCAAGCCACTCGCCAGCTGTTTCTGGATCAGGCCGGGTACGAGGCGTTCGGCCGCGAGGCGTATTCGGCGATAGCGGCTGGCCGAACCTATACCGGAACCATCCCGCAAAGACGCAAGGACGGCTCGACGGGCTGGTACGAATTCAACGTTTCCGGCCTTGCCGGCTGTCCTGACATGGCCATAGGCGCCATCGTCGACCGCACCGCCTGCCATCGCGAGGTGCAAAAACTCGAACAGAGCGAATCGCGCTACCGGTCGGTCGTCGAAGACCAGACCGAAGTCATCAGCCGCTTTTTGCCGGACGGTACGTTCTTGTTCGTCAATGAGGTCTATTGCCGGCTATTCGGAAAATCCGCCGCCGAATTGATCGGCCACCGCTGGCAACCCGTAGCCCACCCCGACGACGTGCCGATGATCGAAGCCGGACTGGACACAATGGCGCCGGATCAGCCTGTCGTCGTGATCGAGAACCGGGTGTTCATCGCCGGCGGCGAGCTGCGCTGGATGCAATTCGTCAATCGCGGCTTTTACGACGAAACCGGAAATCTGAAAGAAATTCAGTCGGTCGGCCGCGATATCACGCGTCTGAAACAAATCGAATCGGACCTGCGCGAAAGCGACGAGCGGCTGGAAATGGCGTTGGCAGCCTCGGGGCTGGTGCTATGGGACTGGAATATACCTGAACGCAAGGTCACTGCCGGGAATCGCTGGTTCGACTTGCTCGGCTACACCGACGCGGAACTGGGTACGGACGAAGACGACTGGATGGCCTTAATAAATCCTCGGGACCTGGAACGCTTTAGCCACAAGCTTCAAGCACATTTGCAAGGCGAAACCGCCAGCTTCGAAAGCGAACACCAGTTGCGGCATAAAGACGGACATTGGGTTACGGTCGAAGCCAAAGGCAAGGTGACTCGCCGGGACAAGGACGGCATGCCCTTGCGCATGGTCGGCACCATTCAAGATATTACGATGCGCAAGCGTCTGAACGAAGAAGGCATGGATTTGTTGAAGCGGATCGAATCGTTGATACGCGACAGTTCATCGTCCCCCTCTGCAGCAACGGCAGAAGGCAAAACCGCGGAAAGTCTGACCAAACGCCAGCGGCAGATCCTGGGGCTGATCGCGATCGGCATGACTTCGGCTGAAATCGGCAAGCGCTTGCATCTGGCGACGCCAACGGTCATTTCGCACCGCCGCAACCTGATGGCGAAGCTGGATCTGCACAGCACCGCCGAAGTCACCAAGTTTGCAATCGATCACGGCCTACTTCCTTCCAAATAAGCCGGCCCAGTCGGCTACGCGCCGAAATTAGCATATATACGCTATAGAGTTACCATATTATGGTGGTTATTTTTTTGTGCCGTTATCTTATGCTTGCCCTATGTTGGACGCGCAACAACTCAAACAATGGACAAAATAGATTTCGGGCAGAACTGCCCGCTTACCCGTTATTTGCAGAAAATATCGATGTTAGACGCCGGCGGCCGTAAATCGCAGTTTGCCGGCGCCTTGCTGTGCGGATTTGGTTATCCGGATTTTATCCGGAACTTGCCGGACGTTACTTTCACGGCACAGCTGTTGCGATCTATCGCCGAGTCCGGACAAATCGAGATTTTATCCGACGCGGCAAATCGCTGCACCGAATGCCCGGAATTAGGCCGTTGTGAAATCGGCACTCAAATCATGGCAGCCTCTCACACCCGGTAGCAACGCTGTCCGGTCCCTATTCCCCGTTCTCGCACCGCTCCCGGTACCTCTTACGCCGTCAATCCCTGAATGGCTGCCCGCTGCCGGTCAGTGACGGTGATCGTGTCCCATTTGCGCCTGAACTTTGACGACGAACGGATCGTATTCCTTGTCGCCCAGGTCCGCGAAATCGACAATCTCATAGCTGTCGCTCGGGATCGGTTGCCAGGGAGCGGAGCCGAGGGCGTAGGCGTTCAGCAACTCGGTCCGTTCGGCCGCAGTGGCGGTTTCGCGTTCGATCAACACTGGCAGGCCCAGATCCAGCCGGATTACGACATGCCATTTGGCACCGGCCACCGCGCCGCGGTATTCGCGGATCGGCTTGGCGTCCAGCCAATCGGGGTCTGCGGCCGCCAATTGCGCCAACAGCGCCGGATCGATCAATAACGCCAGCTTTTGCCAGGCCGGTTTGCCGCCGAGCATTTTCAAATCGTCTTCCTGAAATTCGATTGCCCGCCGCTCGCGGTGGTACAGCTTACGATGAATCAACGTCTTGCCGTCGCGTTGCCAGAGCTCGCCCAAACCAAGCTGCGGCCGCTCGACGACGATTTGGCCGTCGTTGCGCCAAAACCGCCAAACCACAGTTTCCGCTGCCGCCACCGGCGCGTCGTCTTGGTGTCGGGCTGGCTCGGCACTGAAGACGGTGCGATATTCCGCCGCCACTGCCGGCAACTTGGCGGCAGCCAAGTCAACCGCTCCGCCGGCCGCGGCTTGACGGTCTGGTGTGGTGCTGCAGCCGGCCAGCATTGCCGCCAACGCAAAGGCCGCGATGAACTTGGGAAACAAGACAAACCTGTGGGCCATGAACGTTGCGGTTACGGGATTGGAGAGAAAGCCGGGGACTTTGCCACCGTCTTCGGCACAGTATTCCACAGGCATCAGCGGCGGCCGTTCCAGCCCAGCGCCTCGGCCATGATATGGTAAATCGCGTTCTGCTCCAGCGTGCCGCGCACCAGCTCGGCGCCCGGACCGTCGGCATAAATCGCCACGTCTTCGCCACCGTGGGTTTCGGTGGCCAGCGGCACCGTCGCTTCCTGTATGTAATTGGGGTTTGCCGTGTCGACCGCACTCAGATCCGGGCGCGATTGGCTGCCGACGTAAGCCGCCGCCGCAGTGCCTTCGTGGGCCGGGTCGAATTGCTTGCGCTGTTGGCCGCCGGTCCAGCCCGGACCGTTGGCGTAGGATAAGGTCGTGTAAGGCAGGCCCAGCAAGTCTTTCGCTGCCACGCCGTCCACCGCGGTTTTACCCAAAATCGGGTTGCCGCGCGACGGGTAGCCGGCGATGGTGAATACATGGCTGTGGTCGGCGGTGACCAGAATCAAGGTGTCCTTGGCATCGGCCAGTCGTCTCGCGGTTCTGACGGCATCCGACAACCCTATGGCCGCGGCCAAGGCCCGGTAAGCGTTGCCGGCGTGATGGGCGTGGTCGATGCGGCCGGCCTCGACCATCAGGTAATAACCTTTACGGTTTTTCTGCAAAATTTTGATGGCTGTTTCGGTCATCTCCGCCAGCGACGGCTCGCCCGCCGCGTCCTGTTTGCGGTCGACCTCGTAGCGCATGTGTGAGCGCTCGAACAGCCCCAGCAAATGCTCGGTCTTGGCCGGATTTACCGCCTCGAATTGGGCCTGGTTCCAGACATATGCGGCGTTGGCGTACTTGGCCGTCCATTCCGCAGCCAAATCCCGGCCGTCGGCGCGGCGACCTTTTTGGGTCGGATATTCCGGGTCGAAAGCCGTGTTCGGCATGAAGTAACTGCGGCCGCCGCCCAACGCCACTTCCAAGCCGTCGCCGTGGGGAAATTCCAGCAATTGGCGGGCGATGTCTTTGACGCTGGCGCCGGCCGGCAGATTGCTGTCGGCTTCCCAGTCGCGATTGGCGATGTGGGCGTAATTGACCGCCGGCGTAGCGTGGGTCAGGCGGGCCGTGGTGACGACGCCGGTCGACATGCCGCGTTGTTCGGCGCGTTCCAGGATGGTTTCGACGCTCTTCGCGGCCGTGACGTCGGCGTTCGCTTCGAACCGGTTGATGGTTTGGTCGACGGAAATGGCGCCGTCGTTGGTTTTGATACCGCTCACCATCGCCGTTGCGGTCGGCGCCGAGTCGGAAGTTTGCTGATTGGCGCTGGCCGTGACCGAGAACGCGGTATTGCCGAAGCGTTCGAAACTGAGCCGGTTGAATTCGCCGTCGCGGCCCTGCAATTGGCCTTCCAGGATGCGGGCGGCAGTGACGGTGGCAACGCCCATGCCGTCGCCGATGAACAGGATGACGTTTTTGGCCTTGCCCAATTTGGCGGTTTTCAGTTTGTTGGCGGCTACCGCGGCCTTGCCAGCCTGAAACCATTCAGTCGGCGACCGCGGCGCGCGGCAGCTATCGGCTTGGTGGCTGCATTGTTCTGCGTCGGCCGCAACCGGCCACGCGCAAACCCACACGACCCAGGCCGCGGCCAATCCGGAAAATTTTGGTTTCTTCACAAGTCAATCCTTGGGCTGATATCTTCACGCCAGCCCTAAAAACGATCCGTTCCGCTGGCTCCGATTCATAAAAACCGTTCGTCTGGCGCGTATCGAGTGCAATTTTTTAGAGCCCTCTTTATCCAGCAGATTATCGGTCGGATATGACAGATTTATGAAGCGGTTGACACAATTCCATATTTCAATTATTTTTGAAATATGGAAAATAAAACCGCCGTTACCGCCCTCGCCGCACTGGCCCAAGAAACCCGCTTATCGCTGTTCCGCGCCCTGGTCCAGGCCGGGCCGGCCGGTTTGGCAGCGGGCAAGATCAGCGAAATGCTGGGAATTTCGCCGTCATCGTTGTCGTTTCATTTAAAAGAATTGGTCCATGCCGGTTTGATCGAGTCCCGCAACGAAAGCCGCTTCGTGATCTATTCGGCCAATTTCGCGGCGATGAACCAGCTCCTGGCATTTTTGAGCGAGAACTGCTGCGGCGGAAACGACTGTTCGGGGGCCTCGGTCAGCCGCTGCGAGCCCCAAACATGAAATCCGGGCGATTGCCGGAGCGGTCGCTCGTCACGATAACACTAATCTCAATTCAGCATCCCGATCTATGATGAACGTTCTCTTTCTTTGTACCGGTAACTCCTGCCGCTCGCTGATGGGCGAAGCGATTTTCAACCATCTGGCGCCGCAAGGTTGGCATGCCATCAGCGCCGGCAGCAAGCCGCTTGGCCGGCTCAATCCCGGCGCCGTGGCCTTGCTGGAGGAAAAAGGCATTGCCACCGCCGGCTACTACAGCAAGTCCTGGAACGATCTGCCGGTCACGCCCGACATCGTCATCAGCGTCTGCGGCAATGCCGCCAACGAAACTTGCCCGGCCTATCTGGGCCCGGTGCTGCGCAGCCATTGGGGCGTGGAAGATCCAGCCCATGCCGAAGGCACCGAACCTGAAATCAAAGCCGCATTCGAAACGGCCTACGCCATTCTGCGCTATCGCATCGAACAATTTCTGGCTTTACCGTTGACCGAATTGCAACACGACCCGGTACGCTTGAAAGCGGAAATGGACCGGATCGGCGTGTCTTTACCTTAACCAGCAGGAGAACAGCCATGAGCAGCATTCAAATCTTCGATCCCTCGCTGTGCTGCAGCAGCGGCGTCTGCGGCGTGGAGGTCGATCAGCAACTGGTCGATGTCGCCGCCGACATCGCCTGGGCCCAGCAAAGCGGTGCCGCCATCGAACGCTTCAATCTGGCGCAGCAGCCTTTGGCCTTTGCCGAAAATCCGGTTGTGAAAGCTTTCCTGGAGCGGTCGGGCGCGGAGGGATTACCGCTGATTCTGGTCGACGGTGAAATTGCCTTGACCGGCCGCTATCCGAATCGAAACGAATTGGCGCGCTGGGCCGCGCTCGACCCGGCGACGGACAAACCGGAAGCGGCCTGCTGCAGCGGCAGCCGCTGCTGCTGATCGGCCGGGGACTGCCTTGAACTTTCTGCAGCAAGCGCCGCGCTTTCTGTTTTTCACCGGCAAGGGCGGCGTCGGCAAGACCTCGGTGGCTTGCGCCAGCGCCGTTCATTTGGCCGATAGCGGCTCTAAAGTGCTATTGGTCAGCACCGATCCCGCCTCCAACGTCGGCCAGGTTTTCGGCCTGGATATCGGCAATCGCATCGCCGCCGTTCCCGCCGTCTCCGGTTTGAGTGCCCTGGAAATCGACCCGCAAGCCGCCGCCCAAGCTTACCGCGACCGCATCGTCGGCCCGGTCAAAGGCTTGTTGCCGGATAACGTGGTCAGGGGGATCGAAGAACAGCTCTCCGGCGCCTGCACCACCGAAATCGCCGCCTTCGACCAATTCACCGGTTTATTGACCGATGCCGAGTTGGTAGCCGGTTACGACCACATCGTCTTCGACACCGCGCCCACCGGCCACACCATTCGCTTGTTGCAATTGCCCGGCGCCTGGAGCGGCTTTCTGGAAGCGGGCAAAGGCGACGCCTCTTGCCTGGGGCCGCTGGCCGGCCTGGACAAACAACGTGCCCAGTACAAAGCCGCGGTGGATGCGCTGGCGGACAGCACCCGTACCCGCTTGATTCTGGTGGCTCGCGCCCAGCAATCCACATTGCGGGAAGTGGCGCGAACCCATCGCGAGCTGGCCGAGATCGGCCTGCGCAATCAATATTTGCTGATCAACGCGATACTGTCGGCCGAGCAAGTCGCCGACGACCCGCTGGCAATGGCGATTCATCAACGCGAACAAACCGCATTGGCGAACATGCCCGACGTCCTCGCCGCCTTGCCTCGCGACGCCGTGATGCTGCGGCCCTTCAACATGGTGGGATTGGCTGCGTTGCGCCACTTGCTGACCGGCGACGGCGCAGGTTTGGCCCCGGCCGGCGAGCCTTGCCGGCCCGACGCTCATCCCGGTTTGGCCGAATTAGTCGAAGAAATCGCCCAAGCAGGTCACGGCCTGATCATGCTGATGGGCAAAGGCGGCGTCGGCAAGACCACGCTGGCAGCGGCAATTGCAGTCGATCTGGCCCGGCGCGGCCTGCCGGTGCATTTAACGACCTCCGATCCGGCCGCGCATTTGCAGGAAACGTTGGCCGGCGCGCTGGAACAGTTGACCGTCAGCCGCATCGATCCGGCCGAGGCAACCGAACGCTACCGCCAGCAGGTATTGGCTACCAAGGGGGCACGCCTGGATGCCCAAGGCCGGGCGCTGCTGGAAGAAGATCTGCGCTCGCCGTGTACCGAGGAAATCGCCGTGTTCCAGGCCTTCTCCCGCATCATCCGCGAGGCCGGCCGGCAATTCGTGGTGATGGATACCGCGCCGACCGGCCATACGTTATTGCTACTGGACGCCACCGGCGCCTACCATCGCGAGGTGGCGCGGCAAATGCAACCCGGTATTCACTATCAGACGCCGATGATGCAATTGCAGGATAGCCGACAAACCAAAGTGCTGATTGCCACGCTGGCGGAAACCACGCCGGTGCTGGAAGCCGCCAATCTGCAACAGGATTTGCGCCGGGCGGGTATTGAACCCTGGGCCTGGATAATCAATAACAGCATCGCCGCCGCCAACGCGACCTCGCCGCTATTGCGGCAACGCGCCAGTAACGAACTGGTAGAAATTGCCGCCGTTGCCAAGCGCCATGCGCCGCGCTACGCCGTGGTACCGTTGCTGCAGGACGAGCCGGTCGGAATCGCCCGCCTGCAACAGCTGACCGGCTCGGATCACTGAGATTTTTCGATGCCGGAACGAATTGCGACTGTTTTATTTCTGTGCACGGCCAACTCGGCGCGCAGCATCATGGCCGAGGCCATCCTCAATCGAGTGGGCCGCGGCAGATTCGAGGCATTCAGCGCGGGCAGCCAACCCGCCGGCAGCGTGCATCCGTTGACCATCGAGTTGTTGGAGCAGTTGGATTACGACACGCGGCCGTTGCGCAGCAAACATTGGTCCGAATTCAGCGGTACCGAGGCGCCGCCGCTGGATTTTGTGTTCACCGTTTGCGACAAAGCGGCCGGCGAACCCTGTCCGGTCTGGCCGAAACGGGCAAGAGCCCATTGGGGCGTACCGGACCCGGCACTACTCTACGGCTCCGAACAGCAACGCAAGCAATTATTTTTCGAGGTTTACAGCCTGTTGAAACGCCGTATCGAATTGTTGTGCGCGTTACCGCTGCCGACCTTGGACAGTCTGACCCTGACCCGAAGAATCGACGAAATCGGCCGCAGTGCCGCCGACAGCCACTCACCTTCCGAACCGAGGATATTGCCGCCATGAAACGTTTTCATATCCATATCGCCGTCGACGACCTCGACGCCAATATCCGCTTTTATAACGCGCTATTTCAAGCCGAACCCACAGTGCAGCAGAGCGATTACGCCAAGTGGTTGCTGGACGATCCGCGCGTCAACTTTGCCATATCGCGGCGCGGGCGCAAACCGGGCCTGGACCATCTGGGCATACAAGTCGAATCGGCGCCGGAGCTGGAAGCGGTGCAGTCGGGCTTGACCGCTGCGGCGGTACCGCTGGCCGAGCAAAAGCAGGCCGCCTGCTGCTACGCCAAGTCGGACAAGTATTGGACGGTGGACCCGCAGGGCATTGCCTGGGAAGCCTTCCACTCCCTGGAACAGATCCCGATGTTCGGCGCAGACGATGTGATCCAGATGCCGCCGGCTGCGACCTGCTGCGGCTCTACCCAAAACGATCCCAGCCAGTGATCGTTTGCAATGATTCGGACACCCTTTCCGGAAAACCGTTTGGAGGAAATTTGATATGAATACCCCACTCTGCCCTAGCCCGCGTTTATCGTTCCTGGACCGGTTTTTGACGCTCTGGATTTTTATCGCGATGGCCATCGGCGTCGGTCTGGGCTTTGCACTGCCCGAGCAGGTCAAGCAGATCAACGAAACGGTTTCCGTCGGCACCACCAATATCCCGATCGCGATCGGTCTGATCCTGATGATGTATCCGCCGCTGGCCAAGGTGCATTACGAGGAATTGGGCGACGTGTTTCGCAACTGGCGGGTACTGAGCTTGTCGCTGGTGCAGAATTGGATTATCGGGCCGATTTTGATGTTCGGCCTGGCGATCTTATTTTTGCGCGACTATCCGGAATATATGGCCGGATTGATCATGATCGGCCTGGCGCGCTGCATTGCGATGGTGATCGTCTGGAACGAACTGGCGCGCGGCGACAACCAATATTGCGCGGCACTGGTCGCGTTCAATAGCGTGTTTCAGGTGTTGTTTTTCAGCGTCTACGCCTGGCTGTTCGTGACCGTGTTACCACCGCTGTTCGGCCTACCCGGCAGTCTGGTAGACATTACCATCGGCGATATCGCCCACAGCGTGTTTATTTATCTGGGCATCCCGTTCCTGGCCGGTTTTAGCAGCCGCTGGATTCTGATCAGAGCCAAGGGCAAGGTTTGGTACCAAGAGCTGTTCGTACCGAAAATCAGCCCGCTGACCTTGATTGCGCTGTTGTTCACGATTGTGGTGATGTTCTCGTTGAAAGGCGAGCTGATCGTGCAACTGCCGCTGGACGTATTGCGCATCGCGCTGCCGCTGCTGGTGTATTTCGTGGTGATGTTTCTGGTGAGCTTTGCCAGCGGCAAATTGATCGGCGCCGACTACGGCCAAACCACCACCTTGGCTTTCACCGCCGCCAGCAACAACTTCGAACTGGCAATTGCGGTGGCGGTGGCGGTGTTCGGCATCGACAGCGGCGCCGCCTTTGCCGCTGTGATCGGCCCGTTGATCGAGGTTCCGGTGATGGTGGGCTTAGTCAACGTGGCATTTTGGTTTCGAAAACGCTTGTTCTCCGCCGTCGGCTAGGGCGGATGGGCGCCGGATGCACGACATCAACCAAAGTATTCCGATCCGGAAGCGGTCATGGTGCCAAGTTTCCGAAGTAGACTGCTATTGCTCCGGTCGATGCCGGACACCTAATCGCCGTGCTCCGCTTTTTCAGCCAATTCCCGGCGGTATTTATAGGCCACCACACCCAACGCCACGCCGGCACCGAACCAGACCAGCGGGTGCCGCAGAATTTTTCTGACCAAGCCGGCCTTGGTGGTGGCAACCGCTCCCGCCACGGCGCCGGCCAGCGCCGGATGCATCATGCCTTCCCCCATTTTCATGGCCGTGCCGACCATTTTGCTGCCGGCCTCGACCGCCGCTTTCGCTCCGTGTACATGTGCCATGGTAATCACCTCAATCGCTATAAAAATAAAGTAATGCAAGCCTCCGGTTCAGCCGGTCTCCGGCTCGATCCGAAACCGTTTTAGCGGCCGGGCCTGTTGGATCGGCTTCATTCGGCTGCATCGCGCCGGGCGGCATATTCGCGGCTTTCGGCAACCAAATCCAGCACACTCTCGCGTTGCCGCAACAGAAAGTTCTTACTCTCCACAGCCGTGCGGCTGCCGACGACGATGATTTCTTTACGGTATTTGTGGGTCAGGTAACCGCTGACCACGCCGGTGGCGAACAAGGCCAACGGGTGGCGAACCAAGACCCCGGTAATGCTTTTGCTGGCGTGGGTCACGCCGGAAATGACGATGCCCATGAATACGCCTTTGACCAAGGCCTCGCCTCGGGTCGGCGGTGCCATCCGTTTGGTTTTGCGGCCGCCGGTTCCGGATTTTTTACGGGGATCGTGCTGTTCGCGGGCGGTAATGCTGTGGTCGCTCATAACTGTCTCCGTGTTGGCAACGGGAATTGGCCTGCGCCATGCAGCCGACGCCAAAGTGGCCGGCTACGATCTGGCACAGGCTTGACCGGTATATCAGACTTCACTAATCTTGCTCCAGTTTTGTTGTCCGGTCAATTCCCTTAAATTTAGCCGCCAAATCGATTATCCGAGATTCCACTATGCCATCAGCCCCTACCCCACCCGGTTCCGGCAGCGTTTTTAAAAAAATACTGACTATCGGTTTTGCCTTGGTCGGAATCGGGCTGATCTTGTGGCTGGACAGCTGGTTCATGGATCATGCCGGCATGCCGGATTTGAACGGCGACCTGAATTTCGGCCTGCTGTTTCTGATCGGTTTTTTGACCAGCTTCCACTGCGTCGGCATGTGCGGCCCGTTGATCCTGGGGTATATCGCCAAAAGTGCCAAGGCCGGGCAACATTCGCATACGGCCCATCTGTTGTACGGCGCCGGCAAGACAGTTTCCTACGCGTCGATCGGCGCGCTGTTCGGCGCATTCGGCGCCATCGTCGCCTTCACCCCGTTTACCCAAGGCGTGATCGGCGTGGCCGCCGGCTTTTTCCTGATTCTGTTCGGCATCCACATGTTGGAAATATTTCCGGCTTTGCACCATTTCCAGTTCAAGACACCGGCTTTTGTCATGCGTTTCGTCGGCAAAGAATACCGCAAGCACAGCAATCCGTTCGTGATCGGACTGCTGAACGGCCTGATGATTATTTGCGGCCCGCTGCAAGCCATGTACGTGATGGCGGCCGGCAGCGGCAGTTGGTCGCAAGGCGCCGCCATTCTGTTATTTTTCGGCCTGGGCACCTTGCCGCTGTTGATGGGCTTCGGTGTTTTGACCAGCCTGTTATCGGCTAATTTGACCCCCAAATTGCTGAAAGCGTCCGGCGTGATTGTGATCGCTTTGGGCGTCATTATGCTGAACCGTGGTCTGTCGGTAACGGGCAGCGGTGCGGATTTCAACACGCTGCTGGCGCGGCTGTCGCTGGAATTCGCCCCGACCTCGGCGCAAACACAGAGCTGCGAGAACCAACAAACCATCCGGATGGAGGTGCTGGAAAACCGTTTTTCTCCGAACAAATTCACCTTGCGCAAAGGCGTCCCGGTGAAATGGGTCATTGACGTCAAAGAGCTCAATCAATGCAACAAAGAAATCGTAGTCCGCGACTACGGCCTGGAAATTCAGCTGCGGCAAGGTACGCAAGTGGTCGAATTCACTCCGCCTGAAGCCGGCGTGGTAGCGTGGAGCTGCTGGATGGGCATGATTCCGGGTACGTTTATCGTTGTCGACGATGTCAAGCCGGCGGAACCCGATCCCACCTCGCCCGCCGCAGTCGATGCCGGGGAGACTGTCTGGCAACGGCTGTTACACCTATTTCGCGAACAGTGGCAAAAAATCCTGCGCTAACGATAACCGGCTTTCAGCCCCGGAGCGTGTCGTTACCGGATCGTCGCTCTCGCCGGTAACTCCTCGTCGAATCGAGCGGCTGCCGTTGCAAGGGCTTGAACTTGCGGCGGAGCAAATGGCTGCGGCAGTCGCATTTCAAGCCTGCGCTCGATTCGCGCCCCCAATCCCAACCAGACCAGATAAGTTCACATCCCTGTGGCGATGGTTTGCCGAGCGGCGGCATCGGCAAGCGGACGCTACGGAATCGAAAAACCAAACCGCACCGTCGCTTGTTACCGATCTTAATCCGCTCGCAACAAAACAAGGTGTCAATCCGATTAAGGTTTGGCGAAATGTATTACACGGTTTCGCACATCGCCCGCCGGGTGTGGCGGCGCTCGCCGGCAGCAATCGATAACACCAGCAGCGCCATGGCCGCAAACGCGCCGCTATCGCCTAAACGCAGGTAAGGCGTAGCACCGCGCATCGGCACAATACGGTCGGTGATTGCGACGGTGCTGAACAGCGGCGCTTGGCGCTTGACGGTTCCGTCCGGGGCAATGAAGCCGGTCACGCCCGTGTTGGTGGCCCGCACCAAATAGCGGCCGGTTTCCAGCGCCCGCATCTGCGCAATCTGCAGATGCTGGTGGGGTTGGGCCGAGTCGCCGAACCAGGCGTCGTTGGTCATGTTGACGATATACCCGGCCTCGGCCGCCTGACGCGCGACCAGTTCGCCGAATGCATCTTCGTAACAAATGGTCGTGACAAAGGCATGGCCTCCGGCCCGCAACAGCGGTTGGCGGGCGCCGCCGGCGGCGAAATCGCCAAGCGGGATCGCCAATTGGTCCAACACCCAACCCGACAAGGGTTGCAACGGTAAATATTCGCCAAACGGCAGCAGATGGATTTTGTGGTATAGCGCTTGAGTTTCGCCCAGAGCCAACACGCTGTTGTAGTAATCCTTACCCTGGCCGCTGCTGGGCAAACCGACCACGATATCGACGCCGCGCTCGCGAGCTGCGGCATGCAGGGGGTCGATAAAAAACGGCTTCAC
Source organism: Methylomonas sp. Uni0011 (assembly GCF_056850255.1). Lineage (NCBI taxonomy): Bacteria > Pseudomonadati > Pseudomonadota > Gammaproteobacteria > Methylococcales > Methylococcaceae > Methylomonas > Methylomonas sp. Uni0011. The sequence continues at coordinate 373,633 of NZ_JBVVNO010000003.1, read as the reverse complement.
ATCTTCCAGAAAAGCCGGGATCGAGGTCTCCGGCCAGATGATGACGTCGGAATCCCAGTGTTGTTCGGTCAGCTTACGGTACAACTTCAAGGTTGCCAGCTGCTGGTTCGCCTGCCACTTGTCGCCTTGGCCGATATTGCCCTGCACCAAAGTAATATCGATCGGCGCGCCGGCGGCTTCAGTCCAGGCGATAACCTGCATCCCGGCACCGCCAGCCCATATCGCCAGCAACATCGCCGAGCCGAGCCGCCAAGACAATCGGCCTTTAACGATCTCTGCCATCGCAAACCCGGACCACGCCAGCAAAAAGCCGACCGAATAGGCGCCGCCGAGCGGAGCGAAGCCGGCCAGCGGCGTAGCGGTCTGGCTGTAACCGATCTGCAGCCAGGGGAAACCATTGAGCACATAATTGCCGCGGAAGTACTCCACCGCCAACCACAGCAAGGCGGCTCCGGCAACCCGCGACCAAACGCCAGGCCACGGCGTCACCGCAATCAACCAAGCCGCCAGCGCCGGAAACAAGGCCCATACCGCCACCAGCAACGCGGTCAAGGCAGCGGCACTGACCGCGTCGGCGCCGCCGAACTGGTGAATACTGATAAACACCCACCAAATCCCGGAACCGAACAAGCCCAAACCGAAGCAATAGCCAACCAAAGCCGCTTGCCGGGGAGTGCGCCCGCTCCAGCTCAGATAAAGTAAAGCCAACGCAATAGGCGCAAGATAGGCGTAGGCGTAGGGGGCGAAGGCCAGAGTCAAAAAGCTGCCGCTGCCGAGCGCGGCGATTTCGGGGCGGTGACGAAAGATTCGAAACATGAACAAACCGGGGTGCAAATGGAGCGGCATTTTATGCAGCCGCGTGCGCTTATTCAAAATCCGCCAAGGTTGCAGCGGCTATTCTGTTCTAAACTTGTTTGGGTTTTACTATGCATATCAACGCGCCGTTCATGACAGACACCGCATCCTTGCCGTTCCAACTGACCAGCGAATCGCTGGCAGGCTGGTTGAAATCGCTCAGTTCGCTGGCGCCGGCCGTTGCCGCCAACCAGCTCAATCTGGCCCTGAAAGAATTGGCGCGGACCAACGCCGATGCCGCCCCGTTGCTGCCGTTGTTAATCAATCTGAGCCCGCTGACGCTGCACCTCGCGAACAGCCTGGCCAATCTGGCCCGCGCCGAGGCCCAGGGTAAAGCCTATAAAATTGCCAAGCTGGCCGTACAGCTCCTGCGCCATTTGAGTTTGGCGCTGTGCCGGACGGTCGAATCCAATCAACTGGCGGCGGAGTCGCAACCGATCGCAATCTTCCACGCCCTACAACTGATCGGCTATTGCCAACGCATTAGCGCCTTGTTTTACGAACCGCCCTCGGCCACATTATGGAAAAAAACCGCCCTGCTCTACCAGATTGCGTCGAAGCAAGATTGGCTGCAGCGGGAGATCGTCGCCAAGTTCGCGGATTTGAGACAACCGAATTCAATTGAAGGCGTGGTCAAACGCAATCTGTTATTCGCGATTTGCGCTCCCAACCGCTACCCGGCCGTGGAGATCGAACAACTATTCAAACTTGCCGCCATCGCTCAACCCTTGCTGGAAACCAGCATGCAACCGAGCCGGAATCCGGATTTTTGCTGGGAATTGAAAGACGGCGAACCCTATCCGGCCAAACGCGGTCATTGGCACACCTCGCGCGGCACGGTAGCGATCCGCAGCCATCGACTAGGTCACGCTCTGCGCCTGGGCGAAATCAGCAGCGAACTGCCGCAGGCTGCGCTAAACAAACTGACGCAACACCTTTGCGGCTACGACCAATTGTTCGCGACCGTGGATTTAAAGCCGCCGATATTGCCGGCGCAGTTTTTTCCGGGTTTGAGCAGCGTTCAGGCCTATTTGTCGAGCCAGGATAAATTGTCGAAAATCATGCGCCTAAGCGGACAAACGGCGAACCGGAGCGCCATGCGCGACATGAGTCTGGTGCCGTTGGAGCACGAAAAAAACTTTTACAAACCGAGTACCGGCCACGTTTCCAACTTCAGCAATCAACCCGGCTTTACCGTAACGCTGCTACGCAACCATAGTAAGCAATTTGTCGTGGCCGAAAGTGCCGATGCCGCATTCAATACCGGCGACATCGGCATGCTGAGCCGGGAGCAGCAAGCACCCAGGTTGATGCTGGTACGGCGCCAGGTGGCATTCGAAAATACTTCGCTGATCGCGTTGGAGCCGGTGTTAGGCGAATTATCGATCTACGACTTCTCCATCGGCGACGGCGACACCCTGCAAGCCGTTCTGGTCAATGCCGAAAGCGGTACCGAAGTATTTCTGCCCAAAGGCAAATATGCGCTGGAAAGCAAAATAAGCTTGGCGCACGGACCGAGCTTGCAATTGAAAAGCTGTCTGGAATTTAACGAATACTACGCTCGCTTCCGCGTCACTCTTGATTCGTAACGCCGTGCGGCACGTGCGCGGCCGCGACCTGATGCCGTTCGGCCGAATCGCAATGGCCTTTCTGGTCGTCGAAAAAGATATCGGCGCCGAACGCCTTCAGAAAGGCGCCCTTGGACATTCCGCCCAAAAACAAGGCTTCGTCGATCCGAATCCCCCAAGCGCGCAAGGTGCGCACTACCCGTTCGTGCGCCGGCGCGGCGCGGGCCGTGACCAAAGCCGTGCGAATTGGCGAAACCTCCTGATCGAAATGGGTTTGAATCCGATGCAAGGCGCTGAGAAATTCCTTTAACGGCCCGCCGGACAACGGCTTGTGCGCTTCGCTACGTTCGTTGGCGGCAAATGCAGCCAGACCGTGTTGCTGGTATATCCGTTCCGATTCGTCCGAAAACAGCACCGCATCGCCGTCGAAGGCAATCCGTAATTGCGGCGACGGATTGGCTACGGCACCGGAAACGATGGTCGCCGCGGCATAGCCGGCGGCCAGCGCTTTGCGGACGTCTTCGTTGTTGGCGGATAGAAACAGATGGGCGCCGAACGCCGGAATGTATTCGTAGGGCGACACGCCGCTGGTAAACGCGGCGCGGGTAATCGCCAAGTCGTAATGGTTGATCGAGTTGAAAATGCGCAGGCCGGTGTCGGCGCTGTTTTGCGACAACAGAATGATTTCGACCAGCGGCGAACCGGGAAAGGCTTTATTGATGTCGAGAAATTTTTTGACCAGCGAAAAGCCGAACCCCGGTTGCAGGATTTCGTTTTCGTGTTCGATCTGGTAGCGGCAAAACGCTTCTTTGCCCTGGGTTTCGAAAATTGCGTGCGACTCGTCCAGATCGAACAAGGCCCGCGACGATACCGCCACCACCAGTTTCTGGTTACTCATCCCGGCAGCCTCAATCCTTGACGCGAGTGACCCAGACCGAATCGAGGTTCAAGGTTTTCTTAACCTTTGCGGCGTAGGCTGCCGCTTCGTACTGAGTTTTAAAACCGTCGACGCTGAGGCGGTACCAGTTTTCGCCCTTGGTTTCGGTCTTGCTGACCTTGGCCGGTACGCCTTTGCCGGCGAACTCCTGGGCCTTGCTTTTGGCGTACCAATCCTGCTTGAATGCCACCAGGTTGACTGCCCAGTTCTCTTCGACCGGTTCCGGTTTTTTCTTTTCCGGTTTCGGCGCGGCCGCGACAACAGTCCGGCCTTTTTCCAAAGCGCTGACCTTGTTCTGCAAAGTTTCTATCGCTGCACCGATTTGCAAATTCTGATTGGCCAGCTCGGTCAGTTTAGTCGCCTGGTCGCCAGCAGGTGCCGGCGCAGCCCCAGGGTTGGCGTGCGGCACTTTGCTCAATTCCGTAATCTGGGTCGACATGACGCCGGCACTGACCGTCAATTCGTCCAATTGTTTTTGCATCATTGCCATCTCGGCCGCGTCGTTGGTCGGCGCGGCATTTGCCTGTTCCTGCAATTTTCCGATAATGGTGACCAGTTCGCCGACTTGGGATTTGGTAATAAGGCCCTGCACCCCCAGACCGATACTCGCCAGCAATGCGACACCGGCCACACCAGCCGCCGCGTAGGCCAGCACCGGTTTTTTGGCAGTGAGCGCATCCAAGCCACGTTTGGTTTTTTTCTGTTCGACTTGCAGGTTTTCCAGGCCGGTCTGGCACTCGCCAAGTTGAGTCCTGTCCGGTTTCTCGGCCAATTCATGCTTCAACTGCTGCAATTGCCGTTTCAACTCGCCGACCTGGCGGTTCAATGCCGTAATGTCGCCGCTGTAGTCGACGGCCGGCGGCGGCGGAGGTGGTGGGGTAACCGCGGCAGCGGCTACCGAGGCTGCTGCGGCAACCGCCGCCAGCTCCGGCTCGTCGTCGCCGGCAATCAGAATATCGCCATCGTCGGCTTCAGCCGCCGCTGCCGGCTCTACCGGAATATTCGGTTCCGGCTGGTTCGCTTCGCCGACGGCAGCAGGGGCTAGCACTTCGGCGGCATCGGTTTCGGTAAAGGCCTCGCTTGGCTCCGCCTCGGCCGTTTCGGCAACGGGCTCGGCCAAATCGTCGTCCGCGGTAATATCGAAATCCGCCATCAGAAAATCCGCCGTGTTACCGGCCGACTCCGATTCATCGCCAAATTCGTCGATATCTGCCACGCTTTCCTGGCCGGCCCGGCCCGGCTCGGCAGCGGTAGCCGCAAGCACCGAGTCGATGTCGGCGAATTCGTCGATGTCGTCGGCCACTGTCAATTCGGCCGCGTCGGCAATGGCGTCGGCCTCTTCCAACTCGCGTTGAATGTCGGCACCGACGGCATCGGCAACTTCGTCGGCCAGGTCGTCCGACTCCCGGCCGGGATTGATTGCGATCTCGGCAATCTCAGTATCGAATTCGTCGCCGAATTCGTCGATATCGTCCAGCGGCCGGTTCTTGCCGGCCGGCAGGTCGATTTCCAACAGGTTGTCGAAATCGCCGAACTCGTCGATCTGCTCGTCCGCTTCGCGACCCAAGGTTTCGTCTCCGACCAGCAAGCGGTCTATCGCTTCGTCGTCGTCGATTTCGCCAACCTCGCGACCAGCCGGCTCGCTGATGTTCAACATCGCATCCAGGTCGTCGGCGAAGGCATCCAGAGTTTTCTTGCTTTTATTACCAGTCGGTTCAGCCATGAGTTTTCTCGGTTCGGTCGGGCGGCCGCTTACGCGCCCGAATTAAGCGTCTGTTGCGCGAGGTTTATCCGGCATTCTTGGCGGCAGTCACCAGCGCATTCACGTCCATCCTCCGCTTGAGTTGGATGTTGCCGAAACCGGCGTCCGCCATCTGTGCCAGCGCGATAGACTCGCGCATCACGTGGTTTTCGGATTCGTCGCTGAACAGATGTATGATCCAATGCTCCAGTAAATCCAAGCGTTCGATGCCGGTTAATACTTTGAAGTAACCGGCGACTTCCTGTTGCGTGGCACGGGTGTGTGCGTCGATGTCGTCCAGGCCGTAGCGGTCGCCGTTGACGAAGATGCCGCCCGGTTTCAACACCCGGTAAATCTCGGCCAACACTTGACGCCGGTAACCCGCTTCGAAGTTATGCAAGGTATAGGCGGATGCCACCGCATCGGCGCTGTCTGCCGGTAAATCGCGCAATGCGCTTAACGCGTCCTGTTCGGAAAAATCGAGCCGCCCCTGTTGCTCCCAGTCTTGCAAGCTCAATTTGGCTTGGTTTTGCATCGCCGGTTCGCTGTCGACACTCAATACCCGACAATTTTCCGCCGCCGACAATATAGCCAGCGTGGTAATACCGGTACCGCCGCCCAACTCGACCACACTGGCCGGGGTAGCGTGGCCCCGGCAAAAATCGCCGATTTCCAAGCCGACCAGACGACTCATTTCCGTCGCGAACGGGCAGATCAGTTTCAGCATGTCGTATTCCCGACCGATCACGCCGGAGAACATCGCATCGAACGGGTTATCGGCACTCATTTATCGTCCTTGAGTTTTTGGCGAGCCTGGTAAGCCGCCAATTGTTCAGGGGTAGCTTCAAGCTGGTATTTTTCCTTCCATTCGGCATACGGCATGCCGTAGACGATCTCCCGAGCCTGTTCGTAATCGACGGCGACACCGCGTTCCGCTGCCGCAGCCGCATACCATTTGGCCAGACAGTTGCGGCAGAAATCGGCGAGGATCATCAATTCGATATTTTGTACTTCGGTGTGCTTTTGCAAGTGGGCAAGCAGTTGTCGGAAAGCAGCGGCCTCCAACTCGGTGCTATGGGTATCTGACATGAAATCCTCCTTTAAATTCGGCATTTTAGCAGCAAAGCCGCCCGGCTCATGTACAATTGCAAACAAAGATTCTACAATGAAGCATCGTTACTTCGGCCCCTAACGTCACTCCAGTGAGCACCATACACAGTTCGTCATTGGCCTACTATCCGGTCGGCTATAAATATCCGCAGGCCGGACCGTCAGACGCCAAACGCGAACAACCGCCGATAGCGATTACCGAAGCGGAGCTGACAAACCGGCAACCGCAAAGCCAACGCCAACCTTCGTCCACCGCGCAAATCCAGGCAGCCTTGGCCGAAACCGAATTGATGCTTGAACCCCGTAACGTACCGACCAATTCGCGCACTTTGAAAGCCCTGAACGCTTATACCGAAAACCGCAACCAACTCGTTCAAGAACAGCTCAACCAAACAATTTCCGGTATCGATCTTTACGCCTAACTATTCTGCTTAACCATCCATCATGAAACCGCTTTTAGAGTTCTTTCCTATCGTTTTGTTTTTTGTCGCCTACAAGCTCTACGACATCTACGTTGCCACCGGCGTCGTGATTGCCGCAACCGTCGTTCAGGTCTGCCTGTACTGGCTGCTCTACCGCAAAGTCGAAACGATGCAATGGATTACGCTGGGATTGATCCTGGTCATGGGCGGCGCCACACTGTATTTGCAAGACGAACAATTCATCAAATGGAAACTGACCATCATCGAATGGTTGTTCGGCGGCGCGTTCTTGGCCAGCCAATTCGTCGGCAATAAAACCTTCATCGAACGTATGATGGGCGCCAATCTGGAGCTGCCGGCTCGTATCTGGAAACGACTGAACCTAAGCTGGGCCTTGTTTTTTATCGGCGTCGGCTTTTTGAATTTATACGTGATGCACCATTACAGCACCGACGACTGGGTCAGCTTCAAGACCTTCGGCGTACCGGGCCTGATGGTGTTGTTTATTGGCGTACAAATGGCATTTCTCTATAAACATGTGCCGACTCCGGAAGCGAAGGAATGATGCTTTACGCCATTATTGCTGAAGACGCGGCCGACAGCCTGAGCAAACGCCTGGCGACACGCCCCGCCCACTTGGCGAGACTACAGGCTTTGCAAGACCAGGGCCGATTGGTGCTGGCCGGGCCGCATCCGGCAATCGACGCCGAAAACCCCGGCGAAGCCGGCTTTAGCGGCAGCCTGATCGTTGCCGAGTTTCCCGATCTGCAGAGCGCCAAGACCTGGGCCGATGCCGATCCCTATTTTGCCGCCGGCGTTTACGCCGGCGTTACCGTCAAACCTTTTAAACAAGTATTTCCCCAATGACTGCCGATATCATCAGACACAAGCTGGAAGACGCTTTCCAGCCGGAATTAATCGAAATTATCGACCATAGCGCCGCGCATGCAGGACATGCCGGAAACCAAGGCGGCGGCCATTACCACGTCACCCTGGTTTCAACGCAGTTCGAAAACAAATCGTTGGTGCAACGCCACCAATTGGTCTACCAAGCCTTGGGCGATATGATGAAGGCTGAGATTCACGCCTTGAGCATTAACGCTTTAACTCCCTCTGAAAACAGCAAAGGAAATTCTTGATATGAAATTGAAACTTGTCCCTCTGGTTCTGGCCGGCGCCGCTCTGCTGCCGGGCTGCTTCGAAGAAAAAGCCAAAGAGGCTGCCCCCGCAACCCCGACAGTCAGCAAGGAAGATGCGGTCGCTTCGGTCAACGGCACCTACATCAGTAAAAAAACCCTGGAAACGTTGGAAAAAGAGATTTCCGAACGTAGCCAAGGCCAAACCTTTCCGAAGGAACAATTATTGGAAGAGTTGATTCAACGCGAATTGTTGATTCAACAGGCGCTGCAGAAGCAGTTGGATAAAACGCCGGAAGTGATCGAGCGGATGGCAACCGTCAGAAATTCCTTGCTGTCGCAAGCAGCGTTGCAGGATTACCTGAAAGCCAACCCGGTCACCGATGAAGAAATCAAAGCCGAATACGATTCGAAAATGGCCAATATGGGCAGCGAATACAAGGCCCGCCATATTCTGGTCAAAACCGAAGACGAAGCCAAAAAATTGATCGCCGAGCTGGATAAAGGCGGCAACTTTAACGAACTGGCTAAAAAACATTCGATCGACCCGATGGGCTCGGAAGGTGGCGATTTAGGCTGGTTTACCGCCGACCGGATGGTGCCGCCATTCTCCGAAGCGGTGGTAGCGCTGGAGAACGGCAAATACAGCAAACAACCGGTGCAAACCCAGTTCGGCTGGCACGTGATTTTGCGCGAAGAATCCAGAGCTTTGACCCCACCGCCGCTGGACGCCGTCAAAGAACAAATCCGGCCGATGTTGCAACGGCAAAAAGCTCAAGCAATGATCGAAAACCTGCGCAAGAACGCAAAAGTGGAAGTGATGTTGCCGCCGACACCGGCTAAACCAGAAGAAGCGCAACCCGCAGCTCCGACCGAACAACCTGCCGCGGCACCGGCCGAGCAGCCAGCCGCCGCCCCATCCGAACCGGCAGCCCCGGCAACGGAAACCAAACCGGCGGACCCGGCAGCCGCAAAATAACCAAACAGCCTGCGTGGCAATACAGGGCGGACAGCCGCCCTGTTCCTCTCAATCCTATAGCAGCGGACTAAGCTGCCTGCGCCCTCAACGCCTGATTTTGGCACTTCTCATCCAACATCGCCTTGATACTGGCGGAACATTTACCGCAAACGCCGCCAGCCCCGGTACACTCCATGACCTGTCTACGACTGCAAACACCCTGGCTGATCGCTTGAGCAACCTGCTTATCGGTAACCGCTTTGCACACGCACACATACATACAAAAATCTCCAGATCATTTTGAATTAATGATAACAATTATCATTTAAAAGTAAAGTGATGCCGGCGGCATTTTTTTCCGATACCGAACTAAGCCAAACGCTCTTAGTCGAAACGCCGGATTACCTTGCGATGCTTAGGAAATTCGCGGGATTGAGCCATGAATCCCAATTGCGTTGGCGGGTTTTTTCGTGCTTAAATACTCTGATAACCTTTTCGTCATTTACAAGAGCCAATGATGCAAGACTATCAAACCCAACAAGCCACTGTGCTGGAAATACTGGACGCTCACCGAACGATGCCGGGCAGCTTATTACCGATTCTGCACGGCATTCAGGACACCCTGGGCTACATTCCTCCGGCTGCCGTGGCAGACATCGCAAGTTCTCTGAATTTGTCGCAAGCCGAAGTACACGGGGTTATTAGTTTTTATCATTACTTCCGCGACACTCCGCCAGGCAAACACACCGTGCGCATCTGCCGTGCCGAATCCTGCCAATCGATGAACAGCACCGCCCTGGAAAACCACGCCAAACAGGTGCTCGGCATCGATTATCACGAAACTACCGCAGACCAAGCCTTCTCGCTGGAACCGGTCTATTGCCTGGGCAATTGCGCCTGCTCGCCATCCATTACGATAGACGACCAAGTATTCGGCCGCGTCACGCCGGATAAATTCGACAGTCTGATTGCAAAATTCAAAGGTGCTTAACATGACCCGCCTGTTTATTTCCCGCGACTCCACCGCGCTGTCACTGGGCGCCGAACAAGTCGCCAACGCCTTCGCTCAACATACGGCCGACCGCGGCCAATCGGTACAAATCGTTCGTAACGGCTCGCGCGGCTTGTTCTGGCTGGAACCTCTGGTAGAAGTCGAAACACCGAATGGCCGCATCGCATACGGCCCGGTGCAGGAAGAAGATGTCGCTTCGCTGCTCGAAGCCGGATTACTGGAAGGAAAATCACATCCGCTTTACCTGGGCAATATCGAAGAACTCCCCTATTTCAAAAACCAAAACCGGCTGACTTTCGCCCGTGTCGGCATCACCGACCCGGTCAGTCTCGAAGACTATCTGGCCAACGACGGCTACAAAGGCCTGAAAAACGCTTTAGCGCTGCAACCGGCCGAAATCGTCAAACATGTTACCGACTCAGGCCTACGCGGCCGCGGCGGCGCAGCATTCCCCACCGGCATCAAATGGAATACCGTGCTGAACGCCACCGGCGACCAGAAATATATCGTTTGCAACGCCGACGAAGGCGACTCTGGCACCTTCTCCGACCGGATGATCATGGAAGGCGATCCGTTTGTACTGATCGAAGGCATGACCATCGCCGGCGTTGCGGTCGGCGCCACCCAAGGTTACATCTATCTGCGCGTCGAATACCCCCACGCCAAAATTGCCTTGAACCAAGCCATCGAAGCCGCCTACAAAAACGGCTATCTGGGCGAAAACATTCAGGGCAGCGGCAAGACTTTCAACTTGGAAGTCCGCAGCGGCGCCGGCGCTTACGTCTGCGGCGAAGAGACATCATTATTGGAAAGCCTGGAAGGCAAACGCGGCCTGGTGCGGTTCAAACCGCCGCTCCCAGCCATCGTTGGCCTGTTCGGCAAACCGACTATCGTCAACAACGTGATTTCTCTGGCGTCCGTGCCGATCATTCTGGACAAGGGCGGCGAGTACTACAAAAATTACGGCATGGGCCGCTCGCGCGGCACGCTGCCGTTGCAACTGGCCGGCAACATCAAACATCCCGGTCTGTTCGAAGCCGCATTCGGTATGACCTTACGCGAACTACTCTACGACTACGGCGGCGGTTCCGCCAGCGGTCGACCGATCCGCGCCGTGCAGGTCGGCGGCCCGTTGGGCGCCTACATGCCGGAAAGCCAATTCGATACACCGCTGGATTACGAAGCCTTCGCCGCCATCGGCGCGGTTTTGGGCCACGGCGGTTTGGTCGTTCACGACGACACCACCAATCTGGCAGACATGGCCCGTTACGCGATGGAATTCTGCGTCGAGGAATCCTGCGGCAAATGCACGCCGTGCCGGATCGGCTCGACCCGCGGCGTCGAAGTCATCGACCGCATCGTCGCCAACGTCGACAAGGCCAAAAACACCGAATTGCTGCGCGACCTGTGCGACACGATGTTGTGCGGCTCGCTGTGCGCGATGGGCGGCATGACACCGTATCCGGTGTTGAGCGCATTGAACCATTTCCCCGAAGACTTTGGCTTACACCCCGCCAAAGCCTGATCTATCCTCCCGGAGGTAGCTATGTCATTAAACAACGAAATCGACTACGGCACGCCGGCCAGCGCGTCGGCCGAACAAGTCTCCCTGGAAATCGACGGCCACAAGGTGACCGTCAATGCCGGTACTTCGGTAATGCGCGCGGCCGCCGAAGCCGGCATCAGCATTCCGAAATTGTGCGCCACAGACCGTTTGGATCCATTCGGCTCTTGCCGGATGTGTCTGGTACAAATCGAAGGCGCGCGCGGCTACCCCGCTTCCTGTACCACACCGGTTGCGGCCGGCATGAAGGTGACCACGCAAAACGAAAAGTTGGCGAAGCTGCGTAAAGGCATTGCCGAGCTGTATATCTCCGACCATCCGCTGGATTGCTTGACCTGCTCCGCCAACGGCAATTGCGAACTGCAAGATACGGTCGGCGCGGTCGGTCTGCGCGAAGTGCGTTACGGTTTCGAAGGCGAAAACCATCTGCAGGCCGAAAAAGACGAAAGCAACCCCTATTTCTCGTTCGACCCGTCCAAATGCATCGTTTGTTCGCGTTGCGTCAGAGCCTGTGAAGAAGTGCAAGGTACCTTTGCGTTGACGATCGACGGCCGCGGCTTCGAATCGAAAGTCTCTCCGGGCCAAAACCAGCCCTTCATGGAATCCGAGTGTGTCTCCTGCGGCGCCTGCGTCCAAGCCTGCCCGACGGCAACGCTGATGGAGAAAGCCGTGATCGACCACGGCCAACCCGAACATAGCACGATTACCACCTGCGCCTATTGCGGCGTCGGCTGCTCGTTCAAAGCCGAGATGAAAGGCGAACAACTGGTGCGCATGGTCCCGGACAAAAACGGCCAAGCCAACCACGGCCATTCCTGCGTGAAAGGCCGCTTCGCCTTCGGTTACGCCACCCATAAAGACCGCATCACTAAACCGATGGTGCGCGATAAAATTACCGACCCGTGGCGCGAAGTTAGCTGGGAAGAAGCGATCGAAACTGCGGCCAGCCGTTTGCAAGCGATTCAAGCCAAATACGGCAAAGATGCGGTTGGCGGCATTACTTCCTCCCGCTGCACCAACGAAGAGACTTACCTGGTACAAAAACTGATCCGCGCCGGTTTCGGTAACAACAACGTCGACACCTGCGCCCGCGTTTGCCATTCGCCGACCGGTTACGGCTTGAAAACCACCTTCGGCGAATCCTCGGGCACGCAAACCTTTGATTCGGTGTTGCAATCCGACGTAATCCTGGTAATCGGCGCCAACCCAACCGACGGCCATCCGGTATTCGGTTCGTTGATGAAACGCCGCCTGCGCCAAGGCGCCAAATTGATCGTGGTTGACCCGCGCGAAATCGACTTGGTGCGCAACAGCCCGCACATCAGAGCCGATTACCACCTGAAACTGCGCCCCGGTACCAACGTCGCCGTGGTCACCGCATTGGCTCACGTCATCGTTACTGAAGGCTTGGTCGACGAAGCGTTTGTCAACGAACGTTGCGACGTCGAGTCCTTCGCCAAATGGCGCAGCTTCGTCGCCAAACCGGAAAACTCTCCGGAAGCCGTAGCCGAATTGACCGGCGTACCCGCTGAATTGCTGCGCGGCGCGGCGCGTTTATATGCCACCGGCGGCAACGGCGCGATCTACTACGGCTTGGGCGTTACCGAACACAGCCAAGGTTCGACCACAGTAATCGGCATCGCCAACTTGGCGATGGCTACCGGCAACATCGGCCGCGAAGGCGTCGGCGTCAACCCGTTGCGCGGCCAGAACAATGTGCAAGGTTCTTGCGACATGGGCTCGTTCCCGCACGAATTCGTCGGCTACCGCCACGTGTCGGACGGTGCCACCCGCGCCCAATTCGAAGCGGAATGGGGCGTCAGCCTGGCTTCCGAACCCGGCCTGCGGATTCCGAATATGTTCGCCGCCGCGATCGAAGGCAGCTTCAAAGGCCTGTACGTACAAGGCGAGGACATCGCCCAATCCGACCCGGACATCAACCACGTTCACCACGCCCTGCGCGAACTGGAATGCCTGATCGTGCAAGACATTTTCCTCAACGAAACCGCCAAGTTCGCCCACGTGTTCCTGCCCGGCTCATCGTTCCTGGAGAAAAACGGTACCTTCACTAATGCCGAACGGCGGATTTCGCCGGTGCGTAAAGTCATGAAGCCCCTAGCCGGTAAAGAGGATTGGGAAGTAACCCAAGACCTGTCCAACGCGCTAGGCTATCCGATGAATTATGCTCATCCTTCGGAAATCATGGACGAGATCGCTCGCCTGACCCCGCAATTTGCCGGTGTCAGCTACGCGAAAATCGACGAAATGGGCAGCATCCAATGGCCTTGCAACGAGGAACACCCGGACGGCACGCCAATCATGCACGCCGATCAGTTCGTACGCGGCAAGGGCCGTTTCCTGTTGACCGAGTATGTAGCGACCAGTGAACGCACCAACAGCAAATATCCGCTGATTCTGACTACCGGTCGCATTTTGTCGCAATACAACGTCGGCGCCCAAACCCGTCGTACCGAAAACGTGGCATGGCATCAGGAGGATCGTCTGGAAATCCATCCGCACGATGCTGAAGTTCTGGGTATCGCGGACGGCGACTGGTGCGGCGTCAAAAGCCGGTCGGGCGAGACCGTGCTACGGGCACTGGTTACTGACCGGATGCAGCCGGGCGTGGTCTACACCACTTTCCACTTCCCGCATTCCGGCGCGAACGTGATCACCACCGACAACTCGGACTGGGCCACCAATTGCCCGGAATACAAGGTTACGGCGGTACACGTCGCGAAAGTGGCACAACCGTCCGAATGGCAGAAGGAATACCAGGCCTTCTCCGACGACCAGCAGTCCTTGCTGGATAACCGTATCGTCACCGCCGGCTAAATCCAAGCAAAACCTAGCATGGATCCAGTACCCGCGGAACTTGGCTGGACCAGCTATCGGACCGGAACGTTCGATAGCTGGCGCGGCCCGGAGCATAGCCGCAAACAGGACTACGTCGCCGAAGAGGTGCCGGTAGTCCTGGTCTACAACACGATACCTCACGTGGTCATGCTGACCACACCGCTCAATCTCGAGGATTTCGGCCTTGGCTTCAGCTTGACCGAAGACATCGTCCGTCATCCGTCCGAGATCCAGTCAATCAAGGTAGTACAGCGCTCCAAGGGCATCGAAGTCCGCATGCAAATTCCCGAGGAACGTTTCGATAAACTGCACGGCAAAGGCAAAAACCTGACCGGCCGCACCGGCTGCGGCTTGTGCGGGGCTACGACGTTGGAACAAGCCATCCGTCCGCCACGCACGGTTGGCAAAGGCTTGGTTCTGGACGCACCGCTACTGCGCGACGCTTTTGAAACGATGCGTCAGCAACAAGCGTTGAATTTATTGACCGGGGCCGTACACGCCGCCGCGTGGCTAGATTCCGAAAAAGGCATAACCGCGGTGCGCGAAGACGTCGGCCGCCACAATGCACTGGACAAGCTGATCGGTGCATTGGCGAAAGGCGGCTGCGATTTTTCCGCCGGCTGGCTGTTGGTCACCAGCCGTGCCAGTTACGAAATGGTACAAAAAGCCGCCAGCGTCGGCATCACCTTGCTGGCCGCGATCTCGGCGCCGACCGCCCTCGCGATCCGTTTGGCGGACGAGTGCGGATTGACCCTGGTCGGCTTTACCCGCAACGATAACCACACGATTTATACTCATCCTTTTCGCCTACAACATTTACAAACATCCGTCGCATAGCATCATGGACAATCACAGCAATTTGATCAAAATGGCTAACAACATTGGCGCCTTTTTTAAATCCGAACCGGAGCACGATGTTGCCGTAGCCGGCGTCGAACAACACATCCGCAATTTCTGGGAACCCAGAATGCGCAAGCAAATCGTCGAATACATCCAGCACGGCGGCAACGAATTGCTCGACATCGTCGCCGAAGCCGTCAAACGCATCGCCCAAAAGCCCTAATTTTTACCGATCAACAAAGGATAGGTCTCGGCTAGTCCCCCTATCCTCCACCCTCCAAAGACTTCAGAACCTGCCGGAAACGCTAGGCTTATTCCGGCTTATATCATTTGTTGAACTGTCGCATGCAAAATGCCCACCGGGCTAAACTGCACGGAATGTTCAACCGATAATCGCCGACTTTGCAACAACGAGAAAAGGTACCAGCGCGAAGATCAACATCATCGACGTGTTAAACCAAGTAGAGAGATAATTTCTGCGGTGACCGCCAATCTTAAGAAAAAAGATCAGCAGAAAAACCGGCATATAGCGAGACATTAGGCCGATGAAGCCAAACTCGGAAGCCATAAGGGGTGAGAGTTCTGCTGACACCCAGATTGCAACGTAAATAGCGCTGGCTATAACAAAAATAAGTCCTTCGCGTGATCCAAACAACGCCTTTGACAAATAATCTCGCATCAATGAAGTTCCTCCACAGTTTCAGAATTTGTTACTGCAAAGTGTAGTTCAGCTCAACAAGTAGGTCGGCTTAATCTGATTGATAGTCTTGTTCCAATGGAAACATCGTAAGTCTGTTCACCCTAGCCCTCCATAACTAACCCGTTGAAGCCGCGAGATCCTCCACCAAACCTGCCGGAAACGCTACGCTTATTCCGGCCTACATCTGTATGGACTCCCACGGATGACCGTGAGAACCAGGAACACCGGGAAGTCGGGACGGTTTTCCGCCCCTGATGACGCGCCGAGCACCGGAGGATTTGGCGAGAAGCTGCCCGTAGGGGAGCGGCAGGGATGCCGCTCGTTTTCGGAGGGCTTGGACAGCCCTTCCGAAAACCCTCGCCAAATCCGCAGGAGCGCAGGACCAACGCGGCATGGGCTGGCTTGCTGACTCACGTCATCCGGGCGCTCGCACTTCGTGCGCCGATGGCGTCCAAATCCGCTCCCGGCGGATTTGTCTTTGGATACTTTCTTTTGGCCGAAAATTGCTCCTGCATTTTCGGCATTCGCCACATCCATGTGGCTCGCCAAACAAAAGAAAGTATCGCGGTTGTCGGTCCGCGAACCGACATTCAAAGCAAGCGTCGCGTTAGCGACACAAGACCCGAACCACGACTTTTAACCGCGTGGGCACAAAATGCCGTGCCCACCCTACTCGGCTTCATCTCGCACGGTGCGCTTGGTGGGTCTCTTGCAGAAATAAGGCGAGAGTCGAAGCAGCACCGACTGCCAACCTCGCGTGACGGGATTCGAGCCCCTTCGAGTTAGCGGCTTTGCCATGGCCAGTGCCAAACTTGTTTCGTATCTCTGCGAGACTCTGCGTGATAGTTCCAAGATTGCCGAGAAGTCGGCGTAGGGATTCGACCGCCGCATCGTCGTCCGCGATATCGTTTGGGGTCAACTTCAACTCCCTGGTCGTGAGCTTGACCAGCTGGGCAAGATCAAGGGATACCAGCGCATCAACCTTCAGCTCTGCAAGTATTGTTCGGCAGACCGTCTCAACAAGCTCCTTCGCTGTGCCGATGGCAAGATCGGGATCACCATCGATCGCGGACTCCATCCGCGTGATCTGGCGCGTAATATAAGAAATACCACCTTCAGGTAACGAGCCCTTCAGCGATTTTACAGACGTCACCTCGACCGCCTGCGCCTGCCGCGCCGCGAACACCGGGCGGCCCGACATGCGGGCCCGTTCGACCAGTTCGTATCCATCCTGTCGTAAGAAGTGGTTGTACGTCTGGCGGAGTCTTTCTACCTCCTCAGGATCACTGCGCACGACGGGGTGAATCGTCTCGCATAGGAAAGTCAAAAACTGATCGTCGTCCGTGTAACGCAAATCGAAACGGGAGTCGTAGAATACCCAGTCGTCTTCCCAGTCGTTTGGATTGTTCACGCGGTGCTGCCAAATGTCACGATAGGCTGTCCTGAAGCGGTAGTCCTTCGACGGCAGTGCGTTCACGTCGAAGATTCGAGCCAAAAAGTCTGGCTCTTCCAGTCGCCCCGCCCACTGTACCTTCTCAAGCACCATGAAGTCGATTAGGTCGCGCCGAGTTGCCTCTGAAATTCGCTTGGTCATGCTCAAACTACTGATTTCAATGACGCCTGACAAGCTATTAAGCAACTAACCGCATATCTACGCATAACTGCGCCTCGCACCTGTTTATCATTGATCCACAACTAATTTTAATCTCCGTATATTATCAATGACCCGTCATATCCCCAATTGAGCTTGAATTGGCGCGAGCTATCAAGCGCCCAGACTAGGCAGCTTGCGATCGGAAAGCCCGCCATCCCAAACCGGACGGCAGGCTTTTTCCCAAACGGCCCGAATAACGCCCCTAATCCGCCAAACTGACAGGCTGCACCTCAGCCGGCAATTGCGTACCCAGATATTTGTTCAACTGGCCCTTGCTCGCCAGAATCCGGTATTGCGAGAACAACTCGTCGTACTTGGCGTTGATCAGCGAACTTTTGGCGATATACATTTCGTTGAAGGTATCGAGCAAGTCCAACAAGGTGCGCTGGCCGATGTTGAATTGCTGCTGGTAGGCGGTAATGGTTTTTTCAGCAGACTCGGCATGCTGTTTGAAAAAATCCATCTGGCTTTTCACGGTCTCATACGCCACCCACGACAAGCGCATGCTTTCCACCACTTGCCGATGGGTGTTATCGCGGATGTCCTTGGCCTGATTAATTAATTGCGCGGTTTGTTCGCGGCGGGCGATGTCCTTGCCGCCGTTGAAGATGTTGTAGCGCATGCGCAGCATTGCCGTCATGTCGGAGTTGGTGCCGCGGATGCCGTCCAGATTGTAGTTGTGGCTGACGCCGGTCTCGATATCGAAGCGCGGGAAATACGGCGCCTTCGCGGTTTCGTGCTGAGCGAAGGCCGATTCGATATCGGAGTTGGCCGATTTCAGAATCGGATGTTCGGCCAGGGCTTCGTCGATGGCTTGCTCCATCGTCGCCGGCAACGCCGCGGTCGGCGCGGCCACCGGCTCGACCGCATCCGGCAGGATGCCGATCACCCGTTGAAAGCCGGTTTCGGCGTCTCTCAGATTACCGGTTTCGGACCAAACATTCTTTTCGGCCAATGCCACCCGACCCATGGATTGGTCGACGTCGGCGCGTTTACCGACGCCGCGCTCGCTCCGCAATTTGATCTGCTCGTTGGTGCGCAAATGCAATTGCAGGTTGTCCTTGGCCAGATTCAGTAGTTCCTGGCGGCGCAATACTTTCAAATAAGCTTCGACGCCTTCCAGCGCGGTGATTTCGGATTGGCCGAATACGGTATAAGCACGCGAATCGGTGCGCTTTTCCTGACGTTCGACTTCGTTCGGCGTCGCCAAGCCGTCGAACAGCATTTGCCTGACTTGAATCGCGCCTTCTTCGCGATGGTAAAACACTGAGCCGTCGCCGCGGCCGCGGGTGGTCGGATTGTTGGACTCCTCCCAGCCGATACCGGCTGTCACATCGACGGTGGGAAAGTAGCCAGCCCTGGCCTGGTCGATTTCCTCTTCGACCGCACGCCGTTCCGACTTGGCAGCCTGGATTTTCGGGTTATCGTCCAGAACTTTTTGTATCGATTGCTGCAAGCTCAATGCGTGACTCGCAGTTACACAGCCCATCTGCATGGCTACGCCGATGCCAATTCCCAAAGCAAGTTTCATGACGTTCCTCTCTGATATTGATCGATCTCTTTCAACAATATGGCCAAGCGCAATCTATCGTCGACTTCCAGTTTCCTAAAAATCGAAGATAAATGGGCTTTCACCGTCCGTTCCGATATATTCAACGCCAACGCGATGCGTTTATTGCTTTCGCCCTGGCGTATCATATTTGCCACTTCCAATTCGCGGGCCGACAACGCGGCCAGCATCTGCAGTTTTCGATCGCAATCCACCGTACTGGCGGGTGCCGACTGCATTCGCCGAGCCCCGGTCAGAGCGCCGATCACTTTCGGTACCAGCGCCCGGCGGATCCAGATGTCGCCAGCCAGGATGCTGGCAACGGCCCGCGCCAACAGAGCAGGCGCCTCCGCCTGCTCGCAATAACCGGCTGCACCGTTGATCAAAATGTTGATTTGCTTCTCTTCCGGCCAGTCGGAACCAATCACCAAGAAGCGGGTCCGTTTATTGGCAAAAACCGTCAGCAGGCTGGCGTCCTCGTCCAGCTTTTTGGCATCAAAGATGACGGCGTCGGCCTGAAAATCGCTGCGAATGCTGTGGAGCATACTGACACTGTACTCAGCCAGTAACGCATGCGTCCATTGCGCGGTCAACTGAGGGTTATTGGAATAAATCAGTATGTTAGCCACAGTGAGTAGTATGAATATCGTCTAAAGTTATCGTTCTCTGAAGGCCCGATCTCTGGCTTTCAATATCGGTTTCAACAGGTAGTCCAGTACGGTTTTCTTGCCGGTCAAAATATCGACTTCCGCCGTCATCCCGGCAATGATATCAAGACGTTGGCCGTTTTTTTCCAGATAATTCCTTGCCGTCCGCAAGCGGATCAAGTAATAGTTTTCCTCGTCCTTGCGCTCACCCGGAATGCTGTCGGCGCTGATATGCTCCAACGTCGCATCCAGACCGCCGTATATCGAAAAATCGTACGCGCTTAGTTTTACCACAGCTGGTTGTCCGGGGTGAAGAAAAGCAATATCGGCCGGGCGGATTTTGGCTTCGATCAGGAGTTGGTCTTCCACCGGCACGATTTCCAGCAAATCCATGCCGGGCTGGATCACGCCACCGACCGTCGCCACTTTGATGCGTTTGACCGTGCCCTTCACCGGCGACAACACCCGGGTGCGGCTGACGCGGTCTTCCAGCGCCACTGCCGATTCCGACGTGCGGTCCAGTTCGGCCTTGACTTCGTTCAACTCCTTCAACGCTTCGGTGCGGTAGCGGATTTTGATTTCCGCCAGTTTATTGCGCGCTTCGTCCAACGACGAACGCAAGCGCGGTATCGCCAGATTGGCCGAATTCAAATCGCCCTTCAAATCGTTGGCGGCGCGCTGCAGCCTGAGCAATTCCACTTGCGACATGGCGCCGTCGGCCACCAACGGCTCCGACATTTTTACCTCGTCCTGCAATAAGTGGTAGCTGCGAGCCAATTGCTCGCTCTTCGATTGCAGCTCGACAATTTCCTGCTCTTTTTGCCGGACTTGCTCGGCAAGGATATCGCTGTTGGATTTGAGTTCGTTTTGCCGCGACAGCAGCAATTGCTTGGCGTTTTCGACAATCTGCGGTGCATGCTTTGCCACGTCGGCCGGGATCTGCAGCGGCGTGCCGTTGATTTCGGCATTCAGCCGCGCGGTGGCGGCCAGCAGCTCGTAATATTTCAGTTTGGTTTCCTTGAACGACGAGGCGAATCTGACTTCGTCCAATTGCAGCAGCACCTGGTCTTTTTCCACCAGTTGTCCTTCCTGCACCAGAATGTCGGAAACGATGCCGCCCTCCAGATTCTGCACCACCTGAACCTGGCTGGAGGGAATGGTTTTTCCCTGGCCGCGGGTCACTTCGTCGATAGGAGCAAACCCGGCCCAGATTAAGGCGATCACCACAAAAGCCAGCGTCAGCCACAGAATCAGGTGGCCTTGCAGCGGCACTTCGTACAGATTGGCCGCGTTGACGTCGTTCAGAAAATTCTGATCTTCGGCGCGGTAACGCTTGGCAGCCCGCCATGCGGCGATCTTCTGCAACAGCGTCATGCCGCAACCTTGATCTGGCCCTGGCGCAAGGCTTCCAGCACATGATCTTTCGGACCGTCAGCCACGATATGGCCGCCATCCATTACGATCAGCCGGTCGACCAAGCTCAACAGCGACATGCGATGCGTGACCAAAATCAGCGTCTGGCCTTGGAGCTCGGCGGCAAAACGCTGTTTGAAACCTTCCTCGCTACTGTTGTCCATCGCATTGGTCGGTTCGTCCAATACGAAAATCGGCGGCGACAACACCAGCGCTCTGGCCAATGCGATGCTCTGGCGCTGGCCGCCGGATAAATTGGCACCACCTTCGCCGACCTGCAAATCGAAACCGGCCGGATGTTTGTTCACGAACGCGTCGACGCCGGCAATCCGCGCCGCTCGCAACACTTGTTGGTCGTCGGCGAAACCGGAACCGAGCGTGATATTGTCTTTGACACTGCCGTAGAGTAACGAAATATCTTGCGGCACATAACCGATCTGGCGGCGCAAGTCGGCCGGATCGAGTTGGCGGATATCGGTGCCGTCGATCAATACCGCCCCCTGTCGGACCTGGTAAAGGCCTAGGATCAGGCGCTCCAGCGTACTCTTGCCGGAGCCGATGCGGCCGATGACGCCGACCCGTTCGCCGGCTTTAATTTTGAACGAGACGCCTTCCAGTGCGTTGACCGGCTGCTGCGGGTAATTGAACACCACGTTTTTGAATTCGATATCGCCGGCAAAGCGCGGCCGATGCAAATAGTCGCGCCCGGCTTCACGTTCGACCGGCAATGCCATCATCCGGGTCAAGGAATCCAGCGCCGCGCGCGCCTGATGATAGCGGGTCAACAGTGCCGCGACCTGGCCGACCGGCGCCAAAGCGCGCGAGGTCAACATCGTGCAAGCCACCAGCCCGCCGGTGGTCAAATCGCCGTCGGCAATCAGGTAAACGCCCGCCACGACCACCATCACCGAGGCCAATTGCTGAAAGAATGCGGTTAAGTTGACCGCCAATCCGGAGTAGAACCGCGACTTCAAACCCAAGCGTGCGATCTCGCCGATGCCTTTTTCCCAACGCGCCTGCAACTGACCTTCGGCGCCGGCGGCTTTGATCGTCTCCAGATTGGTAAGCGCTTCGACCAGCGAGGCGTTTTTCTCGGCGCCGGCTTTAAACAGGGCTTGAATCGTAGCCTTCAACGGTGCTTGCAAGGTGACGCCGATCAACACCGCCAGCGGCAATATGCCGAACGGAATCCAAGCCAGATGGCCGCCGATGCTGGAGATAATCAACAAAAACAGTACCAGAAACGGCAGATCGATCAGGGTTGCGAGGGTCGCCGAGGTTAAAAATTCGCGAAACGACTCGAATTCGCTCAGATTATTGGCAAAACCGCCGACCGAGGCCGGCTTGGCCTCCATCCGTAACCCCATCAGTTTCTCGAAAATAGTCGCGGACAGGATGATATCGGCCCGCTTGCCGGCCGAATCTATAAAGTAGCTGCGGAGCAATTTCATCGCCAATTCGAAACCGAATACAATCAAAATACCGATCGCCAGCACCCACAGAGTCTCCAAGGCGCGGTTCGGTACCACCCGATCGTAAACGTTCATAAAAAACAGCGGCGTCGCTAACGCGAACAGATTCACCAGTAACGACGCCGCCACCACTTCAGCGTAAATCGGCCAGGACTTGGCGATAACATCCCAAAACCAATGCTTGGCTTTTGGCAGCGCGGATTCCTCGCTTCTGGCATCGAAGCGGTGGTTAAGTTGCACGAAGAACGCCATACCGCTGTACAAGGCCTCCAGTTCGCCGGCATCGACGATTTTTTCGCCGCTTTCGGTTTCCGGCACGACGACGCTACAGCGATCGCCTTCCCTGCCAACCAGAACGCAGGTGTTGCCGTCCTTCAGCAACAGTACGACCGGCAATACCAGATTGGAAATCCGCGCCAAAGGTCTACGCAGCAGGCTGCTGCGCAAGCCGGCGCGCTCGGCGGCACGTTGGAACAATTCCGGAGTGAGTTTATGATTCTGCAACGGCAAACCCGCCACCAGCGCAGTCTCGGTTTGCGGAATATGCAGAATTTTGCAGACCGAGAGCAGTGCCAGCAATAGCGGATCGTCAAACTTGGGATTGGCAGGTCCTACACTCTGCAGGCTATCGGGCATGGGGTTATTGGGTCGGTAGTGATTATTTTTATAGTGGAACCGGTCCGGCTTCGGCTCCAGATTATAAATTGATTAAGATCACATTCCTACCAACACTTGTACCCAAGTCCAATTTACTTTGAAATTTACAGATCTCCAGCGTTGTCGCAGCCGATCAACTCCCTCACTAACGCCGTAGCATAACTGCCGGCCGGCAGCGAAAAAACTAACCGCAGGCCCTGGCTTTCCCAGTTCCAGCGCAGTTCGCCCGGTATCGCCCGCAATGCCCGACGGTCGGCGGCATCCGCATGATCTCGCAAGCCCTCGACCAATAGCGGATTATTGTTTAAAACCGATTGTTCTATTTCGCCGGCATCGGCCACGGCAAACAAGCCGGATTTGCCGTACAGCACGGCGGTCGGATGAATCTCGCCGGCCACCACCCGCGCTGACAGGCCGGCATCCGCCGCTTCGTCGGCAAACACGCTATTGCTTGCCGCCAGCTTGAACACATCACCGGCTAAAGCGCGGTTCCAGCAGCCTTGGCGGACGCGCTCGGCCAGGATCAGATTGAACAAATAGGAACGGGCAGCGGACAGATAGATCGATGCTTGCTCGCGTTTAATTTTGGCGCCGCCGAACAGCGTCAGAGCTTTCTCGAGGTTGCGCCCTTGGTGGCCGAAGCGTTGCGGGCCGAAGTAATTGGGGAAGCCTTGCGCTTGGATTTGCCGCAGTTGGGATTCGGTTTGCGTGCGGTCGCCCTGCCAGTTGCGGAGCAGAATTTCGAAACGGTTGCCGACCAACACGCCGCGCTTCAGTTTGCGCGGATGGCGAACCGCTTGCAGGACTGTTAGCGTTTCCGATTCGACCGCCGACCAATCGGGATCGTCTTTGCCCGGCAGCCAGACGCTGAACCATTGCCGGGTGCGGCCATGGCGGTCTTTCAGGCCGGCATAGCCGATATCGCGCTGACGGACGCCGGCATGGCGGGCCAGCAAGCGCGCGACATATTCGGTGTTTTCGCCGATTTTTTCGATGAATAGAAAGACATGTTCGCCGTAGCCTTCCGGTTCGAAGCCAAGGATTTCTTCGACGATGAAGTCGTCGGGAGTGGTTTTGATTTCGCCAATGCCGGATGGGCCGCCGTGGGCGTATGGCCCGCAAATTAAATCAAAACCGCTTGATTCCAAATTTAACGGCAAGCGGCTCAGAAAAAACGTTCCTTATAGTCAAAAAGAGGCTGGACGGGATGACCGATAATTTGGTCAGCAAGAGAATGATTGTTATCCGACGGTGCCAACAATACGCGCAGTGACGCCGCATCGATAATGCCAAAGTTGTCCAAATCATGGCATCCGGAACCGCCGCAATAATTTTGGAAAACGATGTACGAACGTTGATCTTTTCCTTTTAGACAAGCGGCAAAAAAGTACTCGGCTGCTTTTGGACCGTCGACCGTGTTGTCAAAAACCAAACGAATTGATTCTTTCCCGGAGCTGGCGGAGAGGACTATTTTAGATAAGGCTAACTTGGCATCCGGAAATCTCTCTGCGCTTACTTCGACAGAGGCCCCACCACATAACGTTTTGGCGAATTTTTCGTCTGCCAACGCTGAATATGAGAGGCAGATTGCCGTCAATCCAACAAAAGCCAATTTCAAATTAGGGAGACAAATCCGGTTCCGCATCAAATTCCGCCAAGCTTATTTCTCAATCAACACCACCGCCTGTACCGCGATGCCTTCCTTACGGCCCTCGAAGCCCAGCTTCTCGGTGGTGGTGGCTTTGACGTTGATGAAGTCGATGTCGGTTTCCAGGTCGGCGGCGATGTTGGCGCGCATGGCCGGGACGTGCGGCAGCATTTTCGGCGCCTGGGCGATGATGGTGACGTCGGCGTTGACCAGTTTGTAGCCTTTTTCCTTAACGATGCCGTAAACGTGGCGCAACAACACCCGGCTGTCGGCGCCCTTGAATTCGGGGTCGGTATCCGGAAAATGCTTGCCGATGTCGCCCAGCGCCGCCGCGCCCAGGATAGCATCCGCCAGCGCGTGCAATACCACGTCGCCGTCGGAATGGGCTTCCAGGCCTTTTTCATAAGGAATGGTGACGCCGCCGAGAATGATGTGGTCGCCGTCGTTGAAACGGTGGACGTCGTAGCCCATACCGACTCGAATCATGCTTGTTGCTCCATATAGAATTGCGCCAACGCCAGGTCTTCCGGGCGGGTGATTTTGATGTTGTCCGGGCGGCCTTCGACGATCTTGGGTTGGAAGCCCAGGATTTCCAGGGCACTAGCCTCGTCGGTCACGGCCGGATTGCCTTCGGTCTGTTGCAGCGCGTCGCGCAGCATGCCGTATTTGAACATCTGCGGCGTCAGTGCCCGCCAGACGTGCTTGCGGTCGATGGTGGCAGTAATGGTATCGCCGTCGACGTGTTTCAGTGTGTCGTGCGAACTCAAGGCCAGGATACCACCTACGGCGTCATCTTTCAGGCTGTCGATTTGCAGATGAATATCGGCGGCGGTCAAACACGGCCTTGCGGCATCGTGGACCAACACCCAATCGTCTTCCTCAGCTAGGCCTTGCAACGCTTTCAAAGCCGACAACACCGAATCGGCGCGTTCCTTGCCGCCGGGAGCGGTAATCACGTCCGGATGTTTGGAGATTTCCAGCTCCGGCCAGTACGGGTCTTCCAAAGAAATTGCGACGGCAACTTTTTGAAAAGCGCCGGATGTCAGCAAGCGACTCAAGGTATGTTCTATTACGGTCTTGCCAGCGAGAGGTAAATATTGTTTGGGGCGATCGGCTTGCATGCGTTTGCCGACACCGGCTGCGGGCACGACGGCCCAGCATTTGATGGATTGGTTATTCAATGCCACGATTTATATGATTGTTTTTCTTTGAAATTGAATTGGAATTGTGCTTAACAATACAAGGAGTTGGGCTTGGCATAAATATTCTTCAAACTACCATCCTCTGCAACATCGATTGTTATTTCAATCCATAAGGACATGCAAAGGCCTGCCGATTCGGGAAGATGGCAAAATATGGATTTGTTTGACCGAATTTCGCATGTGCTCCCAAGTTTTTCGAAAAATACTTTTGCATTTTCCGGAGAGCTACCCTTTGGAAATCGGGTATTTATTGCCGCATTTATGACAGCATAATTCTGTTCTTCTATTGAGCGAAAATTCGCTTGAAAATCTTGCTTATCGTGCTTGCCAAAAAGTATAGCCCTGGCTATTTCGTCGGTATGATTAGCTCTATAAGTGCCAATTATTATCCATCCAATAATAAAAAGTATGACTAGTATCGGTAACAGCAAAACGAGCCATAATAATTTAATCCGACTCATGCGATTAGCTCACTTGCGCAGCTACTCAAGCACTTGAAAGAAGGTTTCGTTTTCCTTGATCATGCCCAGTTCGTAGCGGGCGCGTTCTTCGATGGTTTCCAGACCCTTGCGCAAGTCTTTAACCTCGGCATACAAAGTATCGTTACGCTCTTTTTTCTCTTGAGCTTCCTTAGTCAATTCCTCCAACCGCGCGCGATATTCGCGAATTTGCGACAGACTGGCATCGCCGAACCACAACCGGTACTGGAAGTGCAGCGTCAGGACAATGATGACAAGGATCAGAGTTTTGATGGCGTTATCTCGAAAATGTAGGTTGGGTTAACCCTGAGCGGTAGCTAAGGGTGTAACCCAACTTAAAAGCCGACGTGTTGGGTTACGGCTAGCGCGTTATATGCCCTTTGGGTAAACCCAACCTACGCTTTTATTTCAGCATTTTAAATGCGCTACGGCCGGCATAGCGGGCTTTCGCACCCAACTCGTCTTCGATTTTCATCAGACGGTTGTACTTGGCGACGCGGTCGGAGCGGCTCAAAGAACCGGTTTTGATTTGGCCGGTGCCGGTGGCAACAACCAAGTCGGCAATGGTGGTGTCTTCGGTTTCGCCGGAGCGATGAGAAACCACGGCGCTGTAGCCAGCCGCGCCAGCCATGTTGATCGCTTCCAGGGTCTCGGTCAGGGTGCCGATTTGATTGACTTTGATCAAAATCGAGTTGGCGATACCTTTTTCGATGCCTTCTTTCAAAATGGCCGGGTTGGTCACAAACAAGTCGTCACCGACCAATTGAATGCGATTACCCAGTTTTTCGGTTTGATATTTCCAACCGTCCCAGTCGTTTTCGTCCAGACCGTCTTCAATCGAAATAATCGGATATTTATCAACCCAGGCGGCCAGGAAATCGACCATCTCGGTGGAAGTAAAGCTGCGGTTTTCGGCGGAGAGGAAGTATTTGTCGTTTTCGAAATACTCGGAAGCGGCCGCGTCCATACCCAGGTAGATGTCTTGGCCCGCTTTGTAACCGGCTTTTTCGATCGCTTCCAGGATGACTTCGATAGCTTCTTCGTTGGAGCGCAGGTTAGGCGCGAAACCGCCTTCGTCGCCGACGGTGGTGGCCAAGCCTTTGCCTTTCAACACTTTGGCCAGGTTATGAAACACTTCGGCGCCGTAACGGATCGCTTCGCGGAAGGTTGGCGCGCCGACCGGCAGAATCATGAATTCTTGCAGGTCGACACTGTTGTCGGCGTGCGAACCGCCGTTGATGATGTTCATCATCGGCACCGGCAGGATGAATTCGCCGGATTTGTTCATGAACTGGTACAACGGTTTGCCGGCTTCTTGCGCGGCAGCGCGGGCGGCGGCCATCGATACGCCCAAGATGGCGTTGGCGCCCAGGTTGCTTTTCGCATTGGTGCCGTCCAGATCGATCATTTTTTGATCCAGCGCCGCTTGATCGTCGGCTTGCATACCCACGACAGCGTCTTTTAATGCCGTATTGACGTTATTGACGGCTTTCAAGACGCCTTTGCCCAGGTAGCGGTTTTTGTCGCCGTCGCGCAATTCGATGGCTTCGCGCTCGCCGGTGGAGGCGCCTGACGGCACCATCGCGCTGCCGACGACGCCGGAATCCAAATACACTTCGGCTTCGACGCTGGGGTTGCCGCGCGAGTCCAGAACTTCTCTAGCTTTTACATCAACGATTCTCATGATCTTTGCTTGCTCCGTGGTAAGGATGGATTAGTTATTAATTATTTCAGCCTAAGGTGGTTTCGATGAAGGCCTGAGCTTTAACGACGCGGTCTATGGTCATCAAGGTTTCCAGCAATTCTTGCATCCGGTGCAGCGGCCAGGAGTTGGGGCCGTCGCTCAGGGCTTCTTCCGGCTTCGGATGGGTCTCCATGAACAGGCCGGCAACGCCGACCGCCACTGCCGCCCGCGCCAACACCGGCACATGCTCGCGCTGGCCGCCGGAACAACTGCCCTGGCCGCCCGGTAACTGTACCGAGTGGGTGGCGTCGAACACGACCGGACATTCAGTGTCGCGCATCACTGCCAGCGAACGCATATCGGACACCAGATTGTTGTAACCGAACGAGACACCGCGCTCGCAGACCATGATCTTGTCGTTACCGGTAGCCTTGGCCTTGGCAACCACATTGCCCATGTCCCAGGGCGCCATGAACTGGCCTTTCTTGATATTGACCGGTATGCCTTGGGCGGCGACACTTTGGATGAAATTGGTTTGCCGGCACAGGAAAGCCGGGGTTTGCATCACGTCGACGACGGCGGCAACTTCGGCCAGCGGCGTGTCCTCGTGCACATCGGTCAACACCGGCACATTCAGTTGTTGCTTGACCTTTTCCAGAATCTGCAAGCCAGTTTCCAGGCCCAGGCCGCGGAAACTGCTCATCGACGAGCGATTGGCTTTGTCGAACGAGGATTTGTAAATAAAGGGGATGCCGAGCTCGTCGGTGATTTCCTTGAGTTTACCGGCGGTATCCAGCGTCATTTGTTCGCTTTCGATGACGCAAGTGCCGGCGATCAGAAATAACGGTTTGTCGAGTCCGACTTCGAAATTGCAAAGTTGCATGCTTGACCTTGATTAATTGGATGCGGATGAATGCTGTTTGTGCTTGGCGGCCGCTTCGACGAAACCGGAAAACAACGGATGGCCGTTGCGCGGCGTCGAGGTGAATTCGGGATGGAACTGGCAAGCCAGGAACCACGGGTGGTCGGCCAATTCGACGATCTCGACCAAACGACCGTCCAGCGATTTGCCGGAAAAACGCATGCCGGCGGCTTCCAATTGTTTCAAATACTGGTTGTTGAATTCGTAACGGTGGCGGTGACGCTCGGTGATCACATCCTTCTGATACACATCGAAGGCTAGCGAATCGGACTTCAACCGGCATTTCTGCGCGCCCAGGCGCATGGTGCCGCCGATGTCGGAATCTTCATCGCGGGTCACCAGTTCGCCGGCTTCGTCCATCCATTCGGTAATCAAACCAATCACCGGATGCGGGCTTTTCGGCAAAAATTCGGTACTGTGCGCGCCTTCCAAACCAACCACGTTTCTGGCGAACTCGATCACCGCCGATTGCATGCCCAGGCAGATGCCGAGGTAAGGGATTTTGTGCTCGCGGGCGAAACGCACGGTGGAAATTTTGCCTTCGACGCCACGCTCGCCAAAACCGCCCGGCACCAGAATCGCGTCGACGTCTTTCAATTGCGCCGTGCCTTCCTGCTCGATGGTTTCCGAGTCGATGTATTTGATTTCGACCTTATGCCGGGTATGGATACCGGCGTGCAACAGCGCTTCATTCAGCGATTTATAGGCGTCGGTGTGATCGACGTATTTACCGACGATAGCAATTTGCACCTCGTCGGTCGGATGGGTCAGGCCGTCGACGACTTTTTCCCAAGCGGTCAAATCGGCCGGCGGCACATCGAGACGCAACTGATGCACCACCAGGTCGTCCAGGCCTTGTTCGCGCAATAACAGCGGGATGCGATAAATAGTGTCGGCGTCGATCGCCGAAATCACGGCTTTTTCGCTGACGTTGGTGAACAGAGCGATCTTGCGGCGCTCGCTGGCCGGAATCGGCTGCTCGGAGCGGCAGATCAGAATGTCGGGCTGAATCCCGATGGTGCGTAATTCTTTGACCGAGTGCTGCGTCGGCTTGGTTTTCAGTTCGCCGGCCGACTTGATGTAGGGCACCAGCGTCAAATGGATGAACACCGCGCGGTCGCGGCCCAGTTCCACGCCCATTTGGCGGATGGTTTCCAGAAACGGCAGGGACTCGATGTCGCCGACCGTGCCGCCGACTTCGATGATACCGATGTCCATGCCTTCGGCACTGGCGAACACCCGGCGCTTGATTTCGTCGGTGATGTGCGGAATGACCTGCACCGTGGCGCCAAGGTATTCACCTTTACGTTCGTTACGTAGAACCTGCTCGTAAACCTGGCCGGTGGTGAAGTTGTTTTTCTTGGCCATCGTGGTTTTCAAAAACCGCTCGTAATGACCCAGGTCGAGGTCGGTTTCGGCGCCGTCCTCGGTGACGAACACTTCTCCGTGCTGGAACGGGCTCATCGTGCCGGGATCGACATTGATGTAAGGATCGAGTTTGGTGATGGTGACTTTCAGGCCGCGATCTTCCAGAATCGCCGCCAGCGATGAAGCGGCAATGCCTTTTCCCAAGGAAGACACCACGCCGCCGGTGATAAAGATGAATTTTGTCATTAAGGATTTGCGCCCTGTTTAGCGAATAGCAGGATCAAAACAAACGACGATTTTAGCAGCTTTGGCCGCAGCTTGCCGCTAAATTAGCCCGATCAATCCAAACAGCACCAAAGCGGAACCCGAAGGCCGACTTTGCTTAACAGGCCGGCAACTCCCGATCATTCCAACTTTGCGCCCGACCGCAAATTCGGCCAGGAGCTGAATGCGAACACCCAAATCATGATGATGTTCACCACCGGCACCAGCAACACTAGCGCCCAACGCCCGTCGAACCCGGCTTTTTGCAAAATGCGATTGCCCAGCCAAAGACAGAAGAGAATGTAGGCCGGCAAAAGGATAAAAAACAATTCCATGGTCACCGCTCCTGTTTCAGGTTAGGCCATCCTTGGAACGCCAACTGCAAGAATACCAACAACAAGCCGAACACCGGCAAAAATACCAACGCAGCCCAAGCCGGATGCAAACCGGCCTTTTTATAAACCACGATGGTCGGGATAGCCACCATCATCCCGACAATCGCACTCTGCAGAACATCCGGAAACATCTCCACCCCCTGGTCAAAAAACGGAATCATCAAGCCAGCGACTGGCCTTCCAATCCACTCGATAACAAGCCGCCTCACCGCTGGCCCAAGCCCATTCCGCGACCCATAAGCCCGCTACCGCCGCCAGACGCCCGTCTATATAGAGCAACGGCCGCTGATCACGTTCCCAGGGCGGAATAGCCGCCTCCTGGTACAACTTCTTCAGACAATGATGCCCAGCACGTCCGGGTAATTTGAGCTTTTCGCCGCCAACTCGAGCATTTACCGACACTTCGGCTCCGTCCCAATGAGCCTTGGCGATTCCGGAACAGGCTTCCGCCCTGACCAAGCCATAGCCGTTTCCCAAATCTAACCGGGCATCCGGTTTCGGCCACAACAAACTACCTGCGAATTTATCCAACGCGGCCGCCGGGATGCAAAACAATTTTTGCCGATAACCGAGGACATGATACCCCTGAATTTGGAGCTGCGGCGCCGATGTTTTACCCTGGCGATTGGCGACTTGTGCCGTCAGCGCATCGATCACTGCGGCACTCGGCGGCTTCAACCCGAATGAGGTCAGCCACTTCCGCAACACAAAACGGCGCTGCGAGTCACTGAGCCGGCTTAAACCGGCAAGACAGATACTTTTGCTTTCAGGGTCGAGCATTTCCGCCAAAACCGGGCCTACCCAATCCTCTAACATCCGCGAGGCTTTGCCGCAATGCGCGGCCGAACGCGCCACTGTTTTATCCAGCGCCGGCCAGCGCTGCTTCAACATCGGCAGGATTTGATTGCGCAGAAAGTTGCGATCGAAATCGCTGCTTTGGTTACTCGGATCATCCACCCATTGCAGATGATTGGCGCGCGCATAGTCGCAGATATCTTTTTTGGACGCATCCAAAAAAGGCCGCAGCATACGCCCGCGGCCAAATGCTGCATCGACAGGCATACCAGCCAAGCCGGCCACCCCCGCCCCCCTGAACAATTGCAGCAACAACGTCTCCGCTTGGTCCTCGCGATGTTGCGCCAGCAACAACACGTCGCCCTCCTCCAACAATGGACGCAAAGCCCGGTACCTTGCTTCGCGCGCCGCCGCCTCGGGGCCTTCACCGTTTCGGGCAACGGCATCGACCTTGACAATTTGAAACGCCACCCGCAAATCCAGACACTGGCGGCGGCAATGCTCGCCCCACGCATCGGCGCTGGCTTGCAAACCGTGGTTGACGTATACGGCGACAATGCGCTCTTGTAGTCCGGCTCCGACTGCGGCCAAATGGAGCAACACATGCGAATCCACACCGCCGCTATAGGCCACGTAAACCGTTCGACAATCCGGCGGCAATAGCGCAGTGATCAGACGCGGGTCGAGACTAGAGATTTTCGGATTCATAAAAAAAGGCCGAACGCAGCCGGCCTTTTGTCTAAACGGACGAACGTGGCCGTACTATTTAACCGGCTCTTCAATGTAGGAGCCAAAGCGCATGATCCGCTGGTAGCGTTTTTCCAGCATTTGATCCATGTTGGCAGCCGCCTCCTGGTTCAATTCCGCCAAGTGCCTCAATAACGCCTCCTGCAAATTTTCGGCAATCTTCTGAAAATTACGGTGACCGCCGCCGACCGGCTCACGCACCACCTCGTCCAAAAAGCCTTGCTCGCGCACCCGGTCGGAGGTAATGCCCATGGCTTCCGCCGCCAACTGGGCTTTGTCGGCGCTTTTCCATAAAATCGAGGCACAACCTTCCGGCGAAATGACCGCGTAGGTGCTGTATTCCAGCATCAACAAGCGGTCGCCAACGCCAATCGCCAGCGCGCCGCCGGAGCCGCCTTCGCCGATGACCGTGCAGATGATCGGCGTGCGCAATTTGGACATTTCGAACAGATTGCGGGCAATCGCCTCGCTTTGGCCGCGCTCCTCAGCGCCAATGCCGGGATAGGCGCCCGGCGTGTCGATCAGACAGATAATCGGCAACTTGAAACGCTCGGCCATCTTCATGACCCGCAAGGCTTTGCGATAACCCTCCGGACGCGGCATGCCGAAG
Organism: Methylomonas sp. Uni0011; assembly: GCF_056850255.1. Taxonomy (NCBI): domain Bacteria; kingdom Pseudomonadati; phylum Pseudomonadota; class Gammaproteobacteria; order Methylococcales; family Methylococcaceae; genus Methylomonas; species Methylomonas sp. Uni0011. The sequence goes on along the minus strand of NZ_JBVVNO010000003.1, from coordinate 340,428 downwards.
TTGCGATGGATTTTTTCCTTGGTGTCGCGACCTTTTTGATGGCCGATCACCACCACCGGCTGACCTTCCAGCCGCGCCAAGCCGCAGACGATGGCCTGATCGTCGGCAAACGCCCGGTCACCGTGCAGTTCGTGGAAGTCGGTGAACATCAGATTGACGTAATCTAATGTGTAGGGACGGCCAGGATGGCGGGACAATTGCGAAATCTGCCAGTCGGACAGGTTGCTGAAAATGCTCTCGGTCAGCATTTCGCATTTTTGCTCGAGCTGTTTCAGCGTCTCGGAAATGTCGAAATTATTGTCCAGCTCCACCTTGCGCAGCTCTTCGATTTTGGCTTGCAATTCGGCGATGGGCTGTTCGAAATCTAAGAATTTTAAATCCATGTCAATCCGGCCAGAGAATCAATAAAATGGCCGGCGATTTTAAAGAAAAATGCTGCCATTGCCTATCAGTTTTACCGGATCATGAACCAGACCGCCTTCGACATCAATCCGCACGCGCCGTTGGCCGCCCGCATGCGTCCGACCAATCTGGACCAATACATCGGCCAGCAGCATTTGCTGGCGAAAGGCAAGTCGCTCCGCGCCGCGATTGACCAGGGCGTGCCGCATTCGCTGGTGTTTTGGGGGCCGCCGGGCGTTGGCAAGACCACGCTGGCGAAAATTATCGCCGCCAGCGCGCATTGCCATTTCATCGAACTGTCGGCGGTAATGGCCGGGGTCAAGGAAATCCGCGCCGCGGTAGCCGAGGCCGAGGAGGTCAAGCTCAGCCGGAATCTGAACACCGTGGTGTTTATCGACGAGATCCACCGCTTCTCGAAAAGCCAGCAAGATTCCTTGCTGGCGCCGATCGAGAGCGGGACGATCATCCTGTTCGGCGCCACCACCGAAAATCCGTCGTTCGAACTGAACAACGCGCTACTGTCGCGGCTGCGGGTTTACGTGATGCGCAGCATCGAAGCCGAGGATTTGGTGGACCTTCTGCACCAAGCGTTGACCGATCCAACCCGCGGTTTGGGTAAGCGCAAACTGGCAATCAGCGACGACGTGCTGACAATGATCGCGAAGGCGGCCGACGGCGACGCCCGTCGCTGCCTTAACATTCTGCAAATTGCCGCCGACCTGGCGGAAACCGTGGACGGCCGGGAAGTCGTCGACCGCGAGGTGATCGGCGAAGTTTTGCAAGGCCATGCGGCTCGTTTCGACAAGGGCGGGGATATTTTCTACGACCAGATTTCCGCGCTGCACAAATCGGTGCGCGGCACCGACCCGGACGCGGCATTGTACTGGTTCTGCCGGATGATAGACGGCGGTTGCGACCCGTTGTACATCGCCCGCCGGGTGGTGCGGATGGCGTCGGAAGACATCGGCAACGCCGACCCGCGCGGCCTGGAACTGGCGCTGAATGCCGCTCACGCCTACGAGCGCCTGGGCAGTCCGGAAGGCGAGTTGTCGCTGGCGCAAGCCATCGTCTATCTGGCCTGTGCGCCGAAAAGCAATGCAGTGTACGTCGCTTATAAGGCGGCAATGGCCGATGCTCGAACCAGCGGCTCGCTGGAGGTGCCGATCCATTTGCGCAATGCGCCAACCAAACTCATGAAAGAACTGGGACACGGCGCCGAGTACCGTTACGCTCACGACGAGAAAAACGCCTATGCCGCCGGCGAAAACTATTTACCGGAACCTTTAAAAGGCAAACGTTATTATTTTCCGGTAGAACGCGGCCTGGAAGTAAAGATAAAAGATAAACTGGAGTTTTTACGGAAGCAATAAAAAACCGGCAGCCCGAACCGGTGATTGCAATACTATCTTCGCAATTGTCTGTACCAGGGTATTTGGCATAAAAAAACTCCCGTACCGGAGGGCCGATACGGGAGCAAAAGCAAGCAAATATTTAGAATATCTACCTGCGAATCTCCGCCAAATGGAGAAACTTTTAAAACCTTTCAAGCTTGGCGCGACTTTCCAGTACCATGTTGCTGGAAAGCGCCGCGATACCGAACAGCATGGTTGAAATTATAAATTGCCCGAAAATAAAACTCAGTATGCCGGAGAAAGAAACCAAGCCAACAAACACGTCTTTTTTAAATTCATTCATTGCGACCACCCTACGATAAATTAATATGCAAACACGTCCGACCCAAAACGCTGTTAAATCCATTCTCGCCACCTCAAGCGGCAACGTGAGTTAAGTAAAATCCAAAACTTCAGTTACTGCCAGTACCGATCTTCCGTTATTTAATACATTTCGCATATTTCAACCAAAAAACCATAGGCTTCCGCACAAAAAACCGGATTTCCGAGACATAGGCCGAATAATAAAAAACCGACTTCAAATTGAATTTAAATATGTGGCGCTCATCACGAAAGCCACATCGCGCGGCGGCACTTGGATATTGCAGCTGAGAGCGGATCGGTCAGTCTTGAGGCTGGCGCCCAGGCGCAATAGGCGCAGCAACACCAACGCCATCCGAAACTTTATTTGGGGGAAGAAGAGCGGGATTTGAAAGGTAAAGAGATCTCCCGCCTGCGCCGTCTGATACTTTCGTCCTTGAACCGGAGGTTCAAGTGGAAACCGATTCCCGCCAATCAGGCTTCCTGAACGAACAGGCATGCACACCATGACGGGTAAAAAGCTTCCGGGGCAAATGCAGGTTCAGGAAACACCCAGTACTGCTCGAACGCTGCAGGAGATTGGACTTGTAGTTTACCGGATTTACGGGTTTTCCAAAACGTTTTCTATTTTGATGCGCAAATCTGCCAAGCGATTCGCCATATCGCTGTCGCCGGTGGGCTTATGGGCTTCCGCAGCCCAATCGTGAGCCAGATTCAACGCCGCCAGCACGGCAATTCGGTCGGCCCCGCTGACTTTACCGGTGTCGCGGATCTTGCGCATTTGCTTGTCGAGCTCGCGAGCGGAACTAATCAACGAATCTCTCTCGTCCGGCGCACAGGCGATCTTGTATTCCTTGTCCAGAATATTCAACGAGACGGGGTGAACGGCTTTACTCATGAGTCGTGTTCCATCGCTTTCAGGCGAGCGATCATCGCTTCGACTCGGGCTTTGGCCAGCGTGGTTTTTTCCAGCAATTTGGCTTTCTCCTTAACCAAGGCATCCTGTTTGACTTTCAACGACTTGTTCTCATTTTTGACTTGATTGAACTGAGCGATCAGCACATCCAGTTTATTTTCCAGCGCTTCGAGTTCGGTAGACGGATCTTTTTCGAGTTGAGACATAGTCAGAAGTATGGGCTGATATGACGTTATAATCCTCACGTTCGGCTAGGAATGTTAGCATAAGCCAGGTATTTGAACAGCTCCTTGACAGGAAACACGTATCCAATGACATACAGCGCGATCAGCGAAATTCTGCAACAACACGACGCGGACGTCGGCGCCGCGGAGGCACACGGCGTCGCTACCGGCATGCTCTGCGTCGAAATTAAAGCCGACGTGGAAAACTGGCTCCGGGAATTGTTTGCCGAGATTGAACAATTGATAGAGGGAGACAAGAACCTGCTGTGCGGCGTCTTCGAACAAACCCGCACTTTACTGGAAAATCAAAACGACGAATTCGCGTTCGACTTGCTGCTGCCGGACGAGGACGAGGCATTGGCGGAACAGGTCGAAGCCCTGCGCTGTTGGTGCCAGGGATTTCTGTTCGGCGTAGGCTACGCCCAAACCGACGCCGACTGGCCGGGCGACACGGCCGAGGTGATGCGGGACATGATCGAACTGACTAAAATCGACAGCGACCTTGGCGAAGAAGACGACGAAAACGCGCTAATCGAAATCCGCGAATACGTGCGCGCTGCCGTATTTACCGTACGCGACCAGTTCGCCGAACAAAACCCGCTACAAACTCACTGAGCCGCCGCCCCGATGAAACAGAGCGAATTCAAAAAGCGCCGCGCCAGCCTGATGAAACAAATCGGCAAAGGCAATATCGCCATCATTGCCAGCGCCCCGCACCGCACCCGCAACCGCGACGTGCATTACCCATTCCGCCAAGATAGCGACTTTTACTACCTGACCGGCTTTAACGAAGCCGAATCGATGGCCGTGTTTATTCCCGGCCGCGAACAAGGCGAATACATCCTGTTCTGCCGCGAATTCGACGAGAAAAAGGCCTTGTGGGAAGGCGCCCATGCCGGCCTGGAAGGTGCCACCAAACATTACGAAGCCGACGATTCGTTTCCGATCGACGATCTGGACGACATCCTGCCCGGCATGCTGGAAAACAAGAGCAAGGTGTTCTACCCGATGGGCAAGGACAGCGATCTCGACCACAAGCTGATGGAATGGATCAACAACATTCGCAAGCAATCCCGTTCCGGTATCACGGCACCGGGCGAATTGGTGTCGCTGGAACACATCCTGCACGAGATGCGTTTGTTCAAAAGCGCCGAGGAATTGAAATTGATGCGCCGCGCCGCCGAAGTCTCGGCCAAGGCCCATGTTCGGGCCATGCGGGCCTGCAAGCCGGGTTTATACGAATACCAGGTCGAAGCAGAACTGATGCACGAATTTGTGCAAGATGGCTTGCGCGCAGTGGCCTACCCGTCCATCGTCGCCGGCGGCAGAAACGCCTGCGTGCTGCATTACACCGAAAATAACGACAAACTCAACAAAGGCGACCTGCTGCTGATCGACGCCGGCGTCGAATGCGACCATTACGCCGCCGACATCACCCGCACCTTCCCGGTGTCCGGTAAATTTAGCGAACCGCAAAGATTGTTGTACCAGTTGGTGTTGGATGCCCAAGCCGCGGCTTTGGCCGAGATCAAACCCGGCAATCCGTGGAACAAGGCCCACGACGCTTCGGTGGAAACCTTGACCAAGGGTTTGGTAGAGCTTGGACTGTTGAAGGGTCGGGTGAAAAAACTGATCAAAGACGAAAAGTACAAACAGTTCTACATGCACCGCATCGGCCACTGGCTGGGGATGGACGTGCATGACGTCGGCGATTATAAAATCAAAGACGAATGGCGCCTGCTGGAACCCGGCATGGTGTTGACCGTGGAGCCGGGACTCTACGTCGCCGCCGACTGCGAAACGGTGGATAAACAATGGCGCGGCATCGGCATCCGCATTGAGGACGACGTGCTGGTCACCAAGGACGGCCATGAGATACTGACCGGCGGAGTACCGAAGTCGATAGACGCCATCGAAGCGCTAATGACGGGCTAGACAATGCAACACGACTTCGATCTGATCATCGTCGGCGCCGGTTTGGCCGGCAACTGCCTGGCTCTGGCCCTGAAGCGCAGCGGATTGAAGATCGCTTTGGTCGAAGCCGCCAGCCGCGAACAGTTGCGAAATTCGCCGGCCGGCGACCGCGCACTGGCCCTCGCAGCCGGCACCGTGGAGTTATTGAACGCCTTGGGTGCCTGGCGCGGCGTAGCCGACAAAGCCACTCCGATCAAACACATTCACGTTTCCGACCGCGGCCATTTCGGTAAAACCCGGCTATCGGCCGAAACCGAGGGCGTCGATGCCCTGGGTTATGTGATCGTCGCCCGCGACATCGAACAGCACATGGCCGACTTGGCCGAGAAAACCGATACCGTTTGCCTGCACCAGACCCGGGTCGCCGGATTGATGTCGGGCCGCGATGCGGTCAACGTCAGCTTGAAGCAGCACGACGGCAGTTCGCTGAACGTCAGCGCGCAATTGCTGGTCGGCGCCGACGGTGGCAATTCCACGGTACGCAAACTATTGGAAATTCCGCAGCAAGTCACCGAATACGGCCAGACCGCGCTGGTCACCACCGTGCATTCGGCGCTGCCACACCGCAACACCGCCTTCGAACGTTTCACCGAGTTCGGCCCGCTGGCCTTGTTGCCGGTAGCCGGCAAGCAATCGGCCGTCGTCTGGACCCGCAGCCACGAGCAAGCCGAAACTCTGCTCAATGCCAACGACCGCGAATTTCTTGCCGAACTGCAGGATTGCTTCGGCTATCGGCTGGGCGAACTGAAATTGGCCGCGCCGCGCCGGGCGTTTCCGCTCAGCCTGATTCGCGCCGAGAGCATGGTCTCCGGCCGTACCGTGATCATCGGCAACGCCGTTCACCAACTGCACCCGGTGGCCGGACAAGGGTTTAACCTGGGCATCCGCGATGTGGCCTTGCTAGCGGAAATGCTGACCGAGCAACACCAGCATAACGGCGATATCGGCGATGCCCGCATGCTGAAAAACTACAGCCGGCAGCGCCAGCAAGACCACGGCAGAACCATCGGCTTCACCGACAACTTGGTCAAGATCTTCTCCAACGGCAACCTGCCGCTGGCCGCAGTCCGCAACGCCGGCCTGACCTTATTGGACCACCTGCCCTTCGCCAAGCAAATGCTGGCCCGCCACGCGATGGGCTTGGCCGACCGGCTGCCGAAAATCGGCGACCGCGAGTAAGCCGCCAACCGCCGGCATCAGCCGGTAACGCTCAACCAGATAGACGCCACCAGACACATGCCGGTCAACAACGCGGCAAAAACCCGTGCGCGCGGCCGCGGACTGGCGGCGGTCCAAACCAGCAGGGTCCAATACGCCGCGGCCGGCAACAGGAAACTCAACAAAATCATCATCAGCGCCCGTTCCGCGGCACAGGCCTCGTTACAGATTCCGGTCCAATAGCGCCACAAACCCACGCCCAAGCCGACCGCCAAACCGGCACCGGCCAAGCGAGATAGAAAGCGCAAACTCACGGCACCTCCCAAAACAGAATCTTTTGCGACTTACTCAAATCGGAAAAACCCGGTCCGGACGCCACCCCCAAACCGAAGCGCAACACGGTCACCACCGTCCCTTGAAACCCGGACGCCGTCAGCCGGCTACCGTTCCACAGATCGATATGGTCGCCGGAAGGCGTTTTTTCGCCGGGGCGCAACCAATAATTCTGAAAATAGACGATACCGGTCTTACCCTTGATTTTGCTTTGCCAATCCTGACCGGTGACATCGGCACCCCGGCTTTGCAGCACCTTAACCGAAGCCGTCTGCAGCCAGTCCGCCATTTCCTGCGCCCGAATCGCTAACCGGTTGCCGCCAACGCTGACCGTAGCCCCGGTAAAACCGTCGAGTTTGCCACCCGCCGCGTACAATGCCGCGCTGACTTTAATCGCGCAAATCGCGCATTGGTTTTCATACCCCACAGGCACGTTGCCGTTGCCGTCGCGGTAAGGCGCTTCGTCCGGATAGCCGGCCCACAACCGGCCAAAACTGATGGGCTTCGGCGCCATGCCGACCGCCCCCGAGAAGGCACCTACCGGCCCCGGCCGCGGCGATACCGCCCGACAACTGGTACCTTGGTCTATGGTTTCGTTTCCTCTGCTGTTACAGACGGGGCCAGGGCGTTGTCCGGGCATGACGGCTTCCTCCAAACGACGAGAAGTTTATCCTGAGAACGGCCGGCGAATCGCTTGGCCGGCGAGAGCCCGGATTACAGCACGTCTGCTGCGCCGCGTCATCCGCTAAAACTAGGCCGGCATTTGGCCGCCGCCACGCCTGTCAAGCAAACCCCACAATTACCGGTATAATGAATCTTCCGTTGTAATCCTTTAGCTGTATATGAGTAATGTTTTTCTGGTCGCCTGCGCCTTGCTGCTGGTGTTGTTGAACGGCTTTTTCGTGGCCGTGGAATTCAGTCTGGTAAAGTTGCGGCAGACCCGAATCAAAGCCATCGAACAAAACGAAGGCTGGCGAGGCCGGATTCTGGCCAAAGTTCACAAACAACTCGACGCCTATTTATCGGCCTGCCAGCTCGGCATCACGCTGGCCTCTCTGGGCCTGGGCTGGATCGGCGAACCGGCCTTCGCCGATTTACTGATACCCTTGTTCGATCAGTTGCAAATCACCTCGCCCGAATTAATCCACAATATTTCTTTCGCCTTTGCCTTCTGCACCATCTCGTTCCTGCATATCGTGGTCGGCGAACAAGCCCCCAAATCGCTGGCAATTCGCAATCCGGAAGGCATTGGCCTATGGAGCGCGGGGCCCCTATATGCGCTGTACTGGTTGATGTATCCGGCCATCTGGCTGCTGAACGGTAGCGCCACCCTGGTCTTGCGCTTGAGCGGGCTGTGCGAGGGCCACCACCACGACAGCCATTACTCCACCGATGAACTGAAACTGATCCTGCGCTCCACCCGCTCGGCCGAGAATTTTACCGGCGAAGAATATAAGGTGTTAGCCAAAACCCTGGATTTCGGCAAACTGGAAGTCTCTGACTTGATGCGGCCGATCCACGAAATCACCGCACTGCAACGCGGCCAGTCGCCGCAGGAAATGCTGGAAATCGTTTCCAGCAGTTGCTACAGCCGCTTTCCGTACTTCGACAGCAACGGAATGGATGCGTTAGGCATCATCCACCTGAAGGATTTGTTTCTGGCCCAGCAAAAAGGCGATCCGCTGCACGACCTGGAAGCCTACCTGCGCCCGATTCTACATATTTCCGCGCACATGCCGGCATTGGAACTATTCCGCCGCTTTACCCAAGGCTCCCCCCACTTTGCGGTCATCGGCCAGAAAGGCCAAAAACCGTTGGGCTTCATCACCCTGGACAATCTGCTGTCGGCGATAGTCGGTGAAATCCGCGACGAATTCTGCCAATCGGAAAGCGACTGGACCCGGCAGGATGACGGCAGCCTATTAGGTAAGGGCAGCCTGCCGATCTTCTCCTTGGAGCGCATTCTCGGCGTCGACATCGAAAACGAAGAATTGGACCTGGACGATGTCGATTCCGTCGGCGGCATGATTCTGGCGCAGTTGCGCGACATACCCGATGTCGGCGAACGCATCGCTTTCAACGATTTCGAAATCGTGGTCAAGGAAATGCAAGGCCCGCGCATCGAATGGGTGGAAGTGCATCCGAAACCGTAATCCCCTGTCCAGCGCCTAAATGCCGCCAAGTTAAAGCGCGCGTCCGGCACTACTCGCCGGAACCAAACCAATTCGCCGTTGCTGTCCCTGGTCAACACCGGCAACTAGAGGTTGCAATATGGACTGGACACAAATTCTCGATATTCTGAACGCAATCACACCGGCCGAACGGCGCCAATGGGTACTGGCGACGGCCGGAGTGGCGGCAACGGTGGTCATCCTGCTCTGGCTGGAAAGCCGGGTTTTTGGCCGCCGCGGCCGAGCCGGCAGTTGGCTGGCAGTGCGGATCGCGTCGCTGATTGCCGCACCGTTCACCTTTGCCGTTCTGGTATTGCCGGCCCAAGCGGTCAGCGGCATGGAAGGCCTTGCCGTATTCTATCTCTCGCTGTTCACGGCGGCGCCGTTGCTCTGGTTCGGTTGCCATATCGTTTGCGGCAGCCTGGTGAGTCCCGGTTTTTCCCGAAACGAAAGCATTGCGCTGGGTTTCAGCGGCTTGGCGATTCTAGCCGTGCCGTTGACGGCCTATTTCGCGGCGCAAAACCCATTGCACGCCGCCGCCCGTCAGATCGGTTTGCGCCGGGAATTGCCGCCGGACAACCCACCGCTGCCGTATCACGTAGAGCCGGTCACGCCTTATACGATGCCCGGTGCCGGCCTGATATACACCCAATCGCTACGGGCAGAACCCGGCATCCGCTTGCAACGCGTCGAGCAACGTCTCGGCGGATACTGGCCCGCATACGATATCGAGCACCCCGATTACTGCACACAGGGCAACGACGTTCATCTGATGTGGTCGGCGCAAGAGCCGCCGCCGTATTTGCGGCTATCGTGGCTGCAATCCGACGCTAGGACAGCCACAGCCGAATTCACGCCCGACATGGCGAGCGCGGATAAATCCAGCCCCCAGATCTTCAGCGCAAATTTTCGCGAGGCCGGCTTGGACCCCGTCGCACCGATTCCGCGCGTGCGCATACACTTGATTCTGCTGCAAGAAGGCTTGCCGGACTATACCGAGATGCTTGGCAATCCGCCCGAAGCCGGCGAACAAAGGACAACGGATTGTGTGGCAGCCGGTTTCGAGCGTTGGCGCCACAGCGACGGCCGGCGGATTCGAGCCGCTGGCATAGCGTTCTACCTGCCGTCCGGCGGCCTACCATTACGAGGCTTATTGGTGCCTGGCGACTCTCAGCCGGCGCAGTAACGCACTTCCGCAAATACGCATTTGCGCCAACCGCGCCGGCTATTCAGCCGGCCGCAAACTGGACTCGAGCACTGCTGCGGAATTGCTCGGCATTTTCGGTGAATCGGAGTAGGATGCCAGACAGCCCCGGACTGCACGTCGGGCCTTTCCAGGCTGACCGCCGATACCGGAGTGGATCCCGATGATGAAGTACTACGATCGCAGCCGGAGCATCTGCGAATGGGAACGGCTGGACGAATGGCGGGACAAAATCCGCAGCAGCCTCGCCGGCGGCGAAACCAGCCGGATTTCGCCGTTTCATTTGTTATCCCTGACCGGATTCACTGCCGCCGAACAGCGCCAATGTGCCGATGTCTGGATGTCCGATCGCTTGGCCGCCAGCTCGGCGGAACGGGCAAATTTAGAGTTCATTTTCGACCGCTTGCCGCGCGCCAAAATTCGCCTGGGTTACCTATCCGCCGACTTTCAGGAACACGCCACCGCCTACCTGCTGGCCGAAACGCTGGAAGCCCACGATCGCGACCGTTTCGAACTTTACGCCTATTCCTACGGCGCCGCCGACGACGGCACCATGCGCCAGCGCCTGGAACGCTGTTTCGACCGTTTCATCGATCTCGGGGAATTGTCCATCGCCGCCTGCGCCAAAGCGATTTACGCGGACCGGATCGACATTCTGATCGACTTAAAAGGCTATACCCGCGGCACCCGCACCGAAATTCTGACCTACCGTCCAGCGCCGATTCAGGTGAATTATTTGGGTTATCCGGGCACGATGGGCGGCGATTTCTGCGATTACATCATTACCGATAATTATGTAACGCCACCTACCAGCGCCGGCGATTACAGCGAAGCGTTCGCTTGCATGCCCGGCAGCTATCAACCGCACGGCTGCGATGTGGCGATCGGCCGACCGAGCAGCCGAGCCGAACAGGGTCTGCCCGCCGACGGCTTCGTGTTTTGTTGCTTTAACCAGGCTTACAAAATCATGCCCGAGACCTTCGATATTTGGTGCCGGCTGCTATACAACACTCCCGGCAGCGTGCTGTGGCTGCTGAAAAACTCGCAGGCTAAAGGCCGGCTCCGCAACGAAGCCTATCAGCGCGGCATATCGCCGGAGCGGCTGATTTTTGCCGACGAGGCGCCGCAGCCCGAGCATTTGGCGCGCTTGAGTCTGGCCGATCTGGTGTTGGATACGGCACCTTACAACGCCCATACCACGGCCAGCGACGCCTTGTGGGTCGGCGTACCGCTGGTGACGTTTACCGGCGACACTTTCGCGTCTCGGGTGGCGGGCAGCTTATTGCGGGCGGTGGATCTGGAAGAATTGATCGCCGAAGATGCGGATGCCTATTATGCGTTGGCACTGGCACTCAGCAGCGATCCGCAACGCCTGGCCGAAATCAGACAGCAACTGCAGCAAAACCGTTTATCGGTCGCCTTATTCGACAATGCGGCTTACACACTAGATCTGGAAGCGTTGTATCAAGCCATGTGGGACAGGCATTTGGCCGGCCAATTGCCGGCGGCGATAGGTCGGACTGATTGACCGCAAACAATCGAGGCTGCAGCACCAGCCGACACGCGCCGCATTCGCGGAGCGACGGTATTCCCCTCTAGCCTTGCCAGAGCCGGATTTGAACCGGCTTTGACCTCCGAATATAGCAAATTCAGATATTTTCCCGACGTTTGCAGTAAAATTGCCGGCTGCCTTGCTGGGCTAAAAACTCGGAGAATCGAGTTAAGCGCGTCCGATTAAAACGACATAGCGAACCAAAGTCGTTATTCGCTTCCAGACCCGGCCAGGCAATTGGCTCAGTTGTGTTTCGTAAGTTATCCACCACTCCGCATCAACGCTACCAGCGCGTTCAGGGCATTCAACCCCGATTACGTTTTGGCACCGACGCAGGGACAGTGTCGACGGCGAATCTGATCACTGGGATTTTCCGCCGCTAGTGTACCCACGAGGTTCTTTTGAGTTTATCCAGTTACCGCAACGTCGACCGCGACCAGCTTGCGCACGATATCAAACAACTTTACCGACAAGCCCAGGCCGATCTGGGGCCTGAAGATTACCGCCACATGCAGCGGATGGAGCGCTGGGGCCAAGCCTGTTCGCTGCTCGGCTACGCTACGGCCTGGATCGCACCGAACCCGCTGTCGGCACTGTTGATCAGCCAGGGCAGTTTTGCCCGCTGGACCCAGGTGGCGCATCCGATCCAGCATCGCGGCTACGACAAAATCAAGCAGGCTAAGCCGCGCTACCAAAGCAAAGGCTTTGCCAAAGGTTGGCGCCGGTTTCTGGATTGGCCGGACTGGATGACGCCGGCCGGCTGGCACCACGAACACGACGTGCTGCACCATTACCGTTTGGGCGAGACTGCCGACCCCAATAACGCCCAGCACAATATGCAATGGCTGCGCCAATCCGGCTTGCCGATGTGGTTGCGTTACGTGATTGTGGCGCTGTTCTCCGGCGTCTGGAAGCTGAGCTATTACACACCGCGTACCCACAAGGAATTGCGCCTGGAACAGGCCCGCCATCAGCACCAACCGGCACCGCAAATGACCCGGCTCGGCGCCTGGAGCCTGTTCACCCCGCAAGGCCGCGGCCTGTGGCTACAAAGCATTTTGCCTTACGCGGCATATCGTTTCCTGTTGCTGCCGGCGCTGTTCCTGCCGCTCGGCACGGTGGCCGCCACCAGCGTATTGTTGAATTCCATCCTGGCGGAAATTTTCACCAACATGCATACCTTTCTGGTGATGATCCCCAACCACGCCGGCGACGACGTGATGGGCTTCGACGAAAAAGCGCACAGCAAAGGCGAGTTCTATCTGCGGCAAATCCTGGGTTCGGTCAACTACCCGACCGGCTCCAACGCCAACGACTTTTTATACGGCTGGCTGAACTACCAGATAGAGCACCACCTGTGGCCGGATTTGCCTTTGAGTCAATACCAAAAGTTGCAACCGCAGGTCAAAGCCCTGTGCGCCCGCCACGGCATCCCTTATTGCCAGGATTCGGTATTCAAACGCCTGTTAAAGGCGGTGGACATCATGGTCGGCAAGACTTCGATGCTGAAGCCGGCGCTGGCACAGGCTTGACCTGAGCCCAGAACAAACCCGCAGTACGTGCCATCTAAGTTTTCATCCGCGGATCGTGGGCGAGAAACTCCAGGAATGCGCGCACTTTGAAAGACAGATTTTTTCGTGAGGGGTAGACACCATAGATGCTAACTTGGCGATCCATACTGGAGGAAAGTACCGTCGTTAAGCGGCCAGCGCGAATATCCTCTTCGGCGAGCCAGGTGGGCAACACCGAGATGCCCATTCCCTGGAGAGTCGCGTAGCGCAACAAGGACTCATCGGTACTGGATAAAACCGGAGTTATTTTAACGGAGGGAAACCCCAAATTACCCAAATCGGTTGGGAGAAGGGAATACCATAACATGTCATGAGCGACCAATTCCGCCGCTGTTGTCGGGGTTCCCGCACGTCGCAGATAATCTGGACTCGCCAGCATGTTGAAGGTTACCGAGCCGACCGGTCTGGCGATCAGGGTGTCGCCTAGTGATTGCGAAACCCGCAATGCAAGGTCGACACCTTCTTCCACCAGATTAACGAACCGCCCCGATATATCCAGATCGAAGCGCACCTCCGGATATTGCTTACGAAAATCGGCCAGAATGCCGACGAAAGTGGCGTTGGCAAACCACACCGGTGCGCTGAGGTGAAGTAAGCCTTTCGGAACAAATTTCGATTGAGTGATACTGGCCTCCACCTCTTCTAGCCCATCCAGCAGGTGACGACATTGCTCAAAATAAAGCCTGCCATCATCGGTAAGACTTAAGCTACGACTCGTCCGATTTAACAATCGGGTACCTAAATGACGCTCCAAAGCCATTACGTGCTTGCTCGCCATTGCCGGGGAAATCTGCATTCGATCCGCCGCTGCGACGAAGCTCCGGCATTCGACGACGTTTAGAAACACTTGAATGCTGGTAAGTCTGTCCATTAATTGTTTCCTCAGGAGAAAGACAAGATCAATTATATGGGGAATGATCCAATGAAAGGAAAGCCTTAGACTACGACCTCCCAATTTTTGCAGAGAACATTGCTATGAATACAACCGTCATTCCCCAACCCGCCGGCAAACTGATGAACGTAACGCTATGGGGTGCGCAAGTTCTGCTGGCACTGGTGTATATCGCTGCCGGATCAATGAAAGTTACCCAACCGATTGCCGAACTCGCAGTGTCCATTCCGTGGACAGGCGTTACCCCGGAAAGCTTTGTGCGTGTGATTGGGCTGATAGACTTGGCGGGCGGGATCGGCATCCTTGTCCCGGCGCTGACCCGTATAAAGCCCGGCTTAACCGTCTGGGCCGCTACCGGCTGTTCCACTTTACAGATTTGCGCGATGTTATTTCACTTGTCGCGTGGTGAGTTTGCCGTGTTGCCGATCAACCTGGTTTTATTAAGTCTGTCGCTGTTCGTGCTGTGGGGGCGGAAAAACGAGTACACGATTCGGGGCCGAATCTAACACCGAGACATCCAAGCCAAACGAAATGCCCAATGGGCTGGTGCGATAAACGAAGCTCTATCCCGCGGTAACGCGTGGCACCGATACCCAAAAGCACCATCGGCAAGGATCATTCCTGCTCCCGGCCTGCGCCGAATGAGCGAATGCCGCCAATCCCTTGTATAACGGGTAGCAGCCAACTGTAAGACTTGTCGCCAGCAGTTGGTGCGCGCCGGCGGCGCTGCCACTGGGATTGGCCACGCATTCAAAGCGATTGCCCAGTTGTTCGAGTGCGAAGGCCGTAAGTCGCAATTGCTAGGTTGACAATAGGCGTAGCCATATTGCCCAATATGTTTTAACAAATCGCACCCGGCGACCGTATGCCTACCATTTTGGCGGAAGTCGCCCCGTTTTATATTACTGCTCGCGCAGAATCTCGTCAGGTTGTAAATCGCGGCGCTTATGAATCACCGCGAGCACTTCGATATGGGTAGTTTTGATCTCGTAAAGAATGCGGTAAGAATAGAGCGAAAGTTCACGCACAGCTTCGTTGCTTAGTTCTGGCACCGTACGTCCAAGACGGGGCAGTTTATCCAAGCCAATCGTTTTACTAACCAGCGCAGCCACCCGCTTGGCATAAAGCGGCGAATCCTGCGCAATATAGTCGTGAATATGACGAAGCTGGGCCGATGCGTTATTAGTCCACTTTACCAGGCCTGAATATCTCTCAGTACCTGTTCGGCGGGTAGGGCTCTGCCCTGTTCGGCGTCCATTTGGCCGCGCCGAATGCTTTCCAGCACATAGAGCCGGTACATAATTTCCTCCATGTCGGCGGTATCAGGTAAACGCTGAATGATGGCGAGGGCTTCTTGTTTAGCGGTGTTTAGCTGCATGGTGAACGTCTCCTTTAGTCGCTGATGGCATTCTAGGCTTGTCTGACATTGGTTAGTGTCAAGCTAGTAGTTTCAGCTTGGAGCGCTATTTTACAGACAGGACGCGGTGACCACCATTGTTGAAAACCGGTCTCGTTATACTTGCTCTACAACACCGCGAATCCGCTGGATAAAGTGGTGGTCGCCACCATTTGTAGCGCCGCCAACACCGGGAAAGCCTCGGCGACCAAGGGCTTCAGCCATACAATGGCCTGTAACAGATGATCTGTTGACTTGGATTCCAACCGGGTTTTGCCTGAGCCAATTAATATTTCGGCTCAGGCAAATTCAATCCCAAAAGCGAAGGGCGCTTATTTTCCGGCGGAACTCGGCCGAACGGGCTTCGCTTCCGCAGGAGCAGCGGGGGCAGCAGCGGCAATCGAGCCGAAGGCGATTTTATTACCGATCAGCTTTTCCACTTGCCGTAACGCGCTGCGTTCGTCGGCTGCAACCAGGGACACGGCAAGCCCGCTCCGCCCGGCCCGGCCGGTGCGGCCGATGCGGTGCACATAGTCGGCGGAGGAACGCGGCAGTTCGAAATTGACCACGTGCGGCAGTTTGGCGATGTCGATGCCGCGTGCGGCGACATCGGTCGCGACCAACACCCGGATGTCGCCGGTTTTGAAGTCGGCCAAGGCGCTGGTACGGGCGCCCTGGCTTTTATTGCCGTGGATCGCCTTGGCACTGATTTGGGCCGCGTTCAATTTCTCGGTCAGCCGGTTGGCATTGTGTTTGGTGCTGGTAAAAACCAACACTTGCCGCCAGTCGTTGCTTTTAATCAAATGTGCCAGCACCCCGGCCTTAGCCGGTTTTTCCACGGCATAGGCAATTTGTTCGACGCTGTCGGCCGCGGCGTTTTCGGCGGCGATTTCGACTTGGGCCGGATTGCGCAGCAGCGTTTGCGCCAATCGGCGAATGTCGGCGGAAAAGGTGGCGGAGAACAGCAGGTTCTGCCGGGTTTTCGGCAGCAAGGCCAAAATTTTGTTGATGTCGCGGATGAAGCCCATGTCCAGCATGCGGTCGGCTTCGTCCAGCACCAGCATTTCAACTTGATTCAGTTTGACGGCATTCTGGCCGACCAAATCGAGCAAGCGCCCCGGGGTCGCGGTCAGGATATCGACACCACCGCGTAAGCGCAGCATCTGCGGATTGATTTTGACGCCACCGAACACGACGTCGGATTTCAAGCGCGGCTGTTGATGAACGCCGTACTTGGCGACCGATTCGGCCACTTGCGCTGCTAATTCGCGGGTTGGCGTCAGTATCAGCGCCCTGACCGGCCGATTGCGGCTGGCGCCGGGATTGGTCGCCAAACGCTGCAGAATCGGCAAGGTAAAGCTGGCGGTTTTGCCGGTGCCGGTTTGGGCGGCGGCGAGCAAGTCGCGGCCCGAAAGCACCAGCGGAATTGCTTGTTGTTGAATCGGCGTCGCCGCGCTGTAACCGGCTTCGCGGACGGCGCGGATTAAAGGCTCGGCCAAGCCGAGATTGGAAAATGGCATGAATAATTCTCGATGTGCGGGAGTGAAATCCCGTGAAAAAAAGGAATCCCTAACCGGAGCATCCGGTTAGGC
This sequence comes from Methylomonas sp. Uni0011, assembly GCF_056850255.1. Lineage (NCBI taxonomy): Bacteria > Pseudomonadati > Pseudomonadota > Gammaproteobacteria > Methylococcales > Methylococcaceae > Methylomonas > Methylomonas sp. Uni0011. The sequence continues at coordinate 323,331 of NZ_JBVVNO010000003.1, read as the reverse complement.
AAAAGGGTAAGACACCGAGGCATCGGTGTCTGCTTGAAGTCGTGTGTCAGGATAGGGTCGCGGTTAACGGCGTCTACCCTGTTTGCCACCGCCACTTTCGAAGCCGACTCTGAGCATATTGCCGCCGAATTGGACGCCGCTGAGTTTGGCAATCGCCGCTCTGGCTTCATGGCCTTCCATTCCTATGTAACCGAAGCCGCGGCATTTACCGCTGAACATATCGATGACGAGTTCGATGGAATGCACCTTGCCGAATTCGGAGAACAGGGCCGTGACAGTGGATTCGGTCGCGTCGCTAGGCAGATTGCCGACAAATATTCTTTTCAAAATGAGTCCTGAGTTGGGGGATCAGTATGCGGCTGCTGCTTTGGGCAGAGCGCGTAACGGAGGCGGGATTGGCGAACTTTCCAGACCATTGGCGCGGCACTGGAAAATCAAAACGTTGAGGCAACAAAGCCGGCGATATCGCTTTAACTTGGTTGATTCGTTGTCCGTGCGGATTGGTTCGGTATTGAATACAGGTTGCCGCGTAAGCTACCGGCAACCTGCAGAGCCATCGATTAAATGACTTTTACGTTTTCAGCTTGCAGGCCTTTAGGGCCACGGCCGATGCTGAATTCGACCTTTTGGTTTTCTTCCAGAGTTTTGTAACCGCCGGAGTTGATGATGTTTTTGAAATGAACGAAAACGTCGGGGCCGGATTGTTGCTCGATAAAGCCGAAGCCTTTATCGGAATTGAACCATTTTACGGTGCCAGTCGTGATTGTAGACATGAGTAAGTCCTTGATAAATGTGAAATACTGCCTAGATGGCAGGTGTAGCCGGTAAAATTGGAACTTACTTTATGAAATCAGAGCGAGTTGCGGCTTCGGTGGAAGCGGCATCGAAATGGTAATCAGCAGGGTAAATCTTAATTTTGGAGCTGGCGGGAGTATGGATGCCTAACCGGCGCGAGTCAAGCAGTATTTTCCCGATCGGCCGAATACCCCGCCCCTTATCGCGCGCGGCCTCTCAGATCGAAACCTTCGAACGGTGGGCCTTGCCAACCAAGCCCGCGTCGAATCGAGCGCTAGTCAACGGCTGCGCAGACCCGATTGCGCCCGCTTTCCTTGGCTCGGTAAAGCGCCTGATCGGCCCGATTCAGCAGCGCATCGACGCTGTCGTCTCCGCCGGTTAAGGCGGCCGCACCGATCGAAACGGTAAAACTCAGCGGCTTGCCGCCATCGTGCGGGACTTGCGCAGTGCCGAGCGCCTCTTTCAGCCGCTCAGCCGCCTCGACCGCGCTTCCCTTATCGGTTTGCGGCAACAGGATCGCGAACTCCTCGCCGCCCAGCCGGCCGATGATGTCCGCTTCGCGCAAGGTCTCCCGGCAAACGTCCGCCAATTTTTTCAATACTGCGTCTCCGGCGCGGTGGCCGTGAATGTCGTTGACTTGTTTGAAGAAATCCACGTCCATCATCAACATCGTCAACGGATTGCCGTAACGCAACGCGCTGGCAAGTTCCTGCTCGGCCTGTTCCAAGAAATACCCGCGGCTACTGATACCGGTCAAATAGTCGGTACGCGCCTGCCGGGTCAGCTCCGCCTCCAGCCGTTTGCGTTCGGTGATATCGGAATGAGTGCCGCTCATCCGAACCGGTTTGCCGGCCACATCGCGCTGCATGACTTTGGCTTGGTCCAAAACCCAACGAATACTGCCGTCCTTGTGCAGCATACGGTATTCCAGCTTGTGCGACGGCGACCGGCCTTCGATCACATCGCGAATCGACTGCCACGCCGCCGCCCGGTCGTCCGGATGCACGAAATCGCTCCATTGTTGCGTGGTATGCCGGATTTCCTCGTGAGTGTATCCCAACATTTCCGCCCAGCGGGGATTACGGATTACTTCGCCGGTGCTGATATTCCAATCCCAATAGCCCAATTCGGCGCCTTCCAACACAAATCTGAGTTGCTCCTCGCTGCTGCGCAAACTGTCCTCGTCGCCCTTCCGCTGAGTAACGTCACGAATAATGCTGAGTGCATGCCAGTTATTCTGCAATTTGATCGCCGACACCGACAGCTCTATCGGAAACTCGTCCCCGTTTTTTCTGAGCGACATGGTTTGCAGGGTTTTACCGATCATGATGCCCTGGCCGGTGCTTTCGAAGGTCCGGTAACCGGCATGCGCGAGCTCGCGCATCGGTAACGGCACGATCAACTCATGCAGATTTCGGCCCAGCGCTTCGGTTTCGGTGTAACCGAAAATTCTTTCCGCCGCCAGATTCCAGTGCACCACCTCGGCATTCTTGCCGATGATGACAATCGCATCCTGCGCCGCGGAGCTAATCAAGCGGAACTTTTCCATGCTTTCCGCCAGTTCCGCGCTTTTGTTCTGCAACTCCGTGGTACGTTGCCGCACTAATTCTTCGAGATGGTCCCGGTGGTGTTGCAATTCGTCGGCAAGCAATTGCAGTTTGCCGACCACGCGTTTGATATGGCTGGCAAACGGTTGAAAAATCAACCCGGCTTCGAGCACGAGCAAGACTAAAGTCAGCAGCCAAACCGCCGTTTCGGTGGCTTCGATGCGCCTGACATTGGCCTCGCCCTCGGCCTGATACTGCTTGACCATTCCGTCCAGCGCCGACACCAGCGTGGTTGGCGCGGAACGCGTGATCTGCAACAGCAACGGGTGGTCTGTCGTCAACGCGTCGTCGCTTAGTTCCAACAACTGCCGAACCGCGGCGACGTAACGGTTCACCTGAGCGTCGACGCCGTCGGCACCGGCAAAATACATGGCCTCTACCGTCGGTGAATGGTTGGCGGGCAACCCCATGGCGGGATCGCCAAGCGTCAGCGCCCGGTGCGAACGCTCCATCAAATCCACAGCGTCCTGCAAACTGGCCCGGCCGGCCGGCCGGCGGCGTCATTACCAACAAATTGGCAAACAATGCAGTACGCTGACTGAGCATACGCTGGCGGCCGCTGACATTAACGATCGCGGCCGTGCTTTGCTGCTCTGCAATCACCAAGCGCAAACTGAACCAGGCGGCGGTAGACGACGCAGCAACCAACAGCAACGCCACGGCGTAGCGCCTGATCAAGGCGCGGGCAATGGCACGATTTTGCGCGATGTTAGCTTCCTTTAACGGCTCTGCGGTCATCAGTACGGTCTCCGCTGCTTAGATGTCCAGTTTAGCGAATTTAAGCATGTGTCGGTTGGTTTAAAAGACATTCCGGTAACGAAAAACGAGGCTAATACCGACCTTCATGCTGCACCAGGCGCCGGCATTCTTCCGATCCTTACCGGCCGCGGCTGGTTGCCATGAAACTTTTATGAAAAGTGGGAAGCCGTCAGCGGAAACGCCAATAATTCCTCGGCCGGCATGGGCTTGGCATACAGATAGCCTTGCACGAAGTCGCAACCGGCCGCCGCCAGAAGATCGCGCTGCCCCGCTGTCTCCACCCCTTCGGCAATGGTTTTTAAACCCAACTTGTGGGCCATCACGACAATCGCTTCGGCGATCGCACGATCGTTGGAATCGCTTTCCAGGTCGCGCACAAACGAACGATCGATCTTCAGGTAGTCGATGGGGAATCTTTTTAAGTAAGCCATCGCCGAATAGCCGGTGCCGAAGTCGTCTAACGCCACCTGCATGCCGACCTGACCCAGATGTTTGATGATTTGCAGGATGTCGGGACGATCGTCCAACAATAAGCCCTCGGTGATTTCGATGACGATGTGTGCCGGCGTGAGCCCGGTTTGCGCCAAATCAGCCAGCCAAGACACATAAAAGTCACCCTTGATAAACTGGCGCGGCGACAAATTGACGCTAATTTGCCGGATGAGCCGACTGTCGGCGTTCCAACACCGGGCGGTTTCCACGGCCTGACGAAAGACCCAATCGCCGATGTCGTGGATCAGCCCGTTTTCTTCGGCAATCGAGATGAATTGGTCGGGCGGCACCATTCCACGTTGCGGATGCCGCCAACGCAGAAGCGCTTCGGCCTTGACGATCAGGCCGCTGGCAATGTCGACAATCGGTTGATAGTGAACTTGCAGTTGGCTTTTGACCCAGGCCTCGCGCAAATCACTGGCAAGTTGCAAGCGATTTTGTGCTTGTTGCTGCATGGCGGGCGTGAAAAAGCTAAAACCGTTGCGCCCCTGTTGTTTGACGGCATACATGGCCTGGTCGGCGCAACCGACCAAGCTGTCGGCATTGACTGTATCGAAAGGATAAGCGGCAATCCCGATGCTGGCGGAAATGTACACGGTGTGTATATCCAAGCTGAATGGCTTGCTAATGTCGCCGACGATGTTTTGCGCGATTCGACCGAGGTGCGACATGTCATCCACCCGCGGTAAGATGACAATGAATTCGTCCCCGCCCAACCGAGCGACAGTGTCGGTTTCGCGAACAGAGGCACGAATCCGCTGGGCGGCTTCGACTAATAACAGATCGCCGATTTCGTGACCCAGCGTGTCGTTGACTTCCTTGAAACGATCCAAATCGATAAATAGCAGAGCCAGACTCTCGCCGCCACGGGCGGCTTTGCCGATTTCTTCGTGCAAGCGGTCGCGAAACATGCGCCGGTTGGGCAATCCGGTCAAAGTGTCGTAGCTAGCCTGATGTTGCATCTGTTCTTCGATGCGCTTGCGCTCGATAGCGATAGCGCTCAAATGACTGGCATAGCGCAGTCGTCCCAGGTTCAATTCATTCGGCTCGCCGGGTTGGCCGCGATACAGGGTGATGACGCCCAATTGCTGGCCGGAAGAGCCGATAATCGGATCCGACCAACTGGAGACCATTCCGGTTGCCGCGGCAAACGCGCGACACTTTTCGGAAGCCGTGGCCAAGCGCATATCCTCTATGATCAAAGGCTCGGCCCGATCGAATACCATGGCACAGCCGCAACCCGGCTCGCCCACTGCCACGCCTTGCCCATGCACGGGGCAGGGAATGGAAAACGACGGCGCCACCCCCTGAATCAAACGCTTGCCAGTTTGATCCAGCAATTGAATCCGACAACGACAACCGGGGCAAGCAGACTCGACATAGAGTGCGATTTGGGTGAGTATCTCGCACAGGTCACCGCTTTGAGCCATGCGCTCGAACACCCGTCGACGTTCAATATCCAACAGTTGCTCCCGTCGATGTTTGGTCATGTCGAAACCCAACACCAGCAAACCGCGAATTTCCCCGTTTGCATTACACTCCGGCGAGATACGCACCAGATGGCTGTACAAGACCTCCTGCTTATTGCGCCATTCCAACGTCACATCTTCACGTTTGCCGGACGACAACACCCGCCGCAACAAGGCGATGTAATCATCGACCGTCACATTGGTCGCCCGCCAGAATGCGGTTACATGCGAACCCAGGATGTCTGCTTCCGGTAGATCGACAGCTTCCACGAAAGCCGGATTGACGTAGGTGTGGTGCAAGCTCCAGTCCAGACGCAGCACGTAGGTCGGCAAGTTTTCGATCAGTGTGCGAAATTCTTGTTGGCGTTCGGCCAGTGCAGACTCCATCTGCTTGCGTTCGCTGATGTTACGGACCATCGCCATGTTGTAGCCTTGGCCGTCGGCTTCGAAATAGTTGGCGACCACCTCGACCGGAAACATCCGCCCGTCCTTGGTCTGGTGGCAGGACTCAAACGTCAAGGAGCCGTTCTCCCGCAGCTCGCGCCAATGTTCGGGCCAGATCGCATGCTGGTAGTTGGGGTCGATATCCGGGACGCTCAAGCCCAACATTTCGTCTTTGCTATAACCCAGTGCTTGGCAGGCGTGCGCATTGACGTATCGGATGCGGGCATGGGCGTCGATCAGACAAACCGATTCCTCGACCCGATCGATGGCATAGTGCAGGCGAGCCAGCTCTTGCTCGCGTCGTTTGCGCTCGGTGATGTCCAGGATGGTACCCACCAGGAACTGTTGGCCACGCTCGTCGTTGCAGCGGGTTTTCTTGATGATGATGGTATGGGCGTTGCCTGCGCGGTCGGTAAACGTCACCTCGCTGACATTCTCCTCGCCGCTGGCGAACACCGCATCGTCATTAATCCCGAATACGGCGGCCTCTTGCGCGGAAAAAAAATCGCAATCGCGCTGCCCCAATAAGGTGTCCATCGGCTGGCCGATGAACTCGCAAAAAGCCTGGTTGAGCCTGACCCAGCGATGCTCACGGTCTTTGACGAACACCGGGTCGGCGATCGTTTCGATCACCCTGTCGAGAAATTGGTGGGACTCATTGAGCAGGCGTTCCGACTGCTCGCGTTCCAGCTCGGCTGCCGCACGGGTCGCCACCAGTTGCAACAAGGCGGTCACACCGGCAAGGTCGTGCATCGGCTTGCCGTCCATCGCGGCAATCAAACCGACCACCTGGCCCGAGGAATCCAGCAGCGGTAGACCGACATAGCTCTCGACATCCATTTCAACCAGCAATCCATCTTCCGGGAACAGGCGCCGTATCTGCTCCGTGTAACAACACAACGCACCGCCCTCGATCACGTTGGCGCAAGGCGTCCCTTTTAAGTCGTATTGGGTATTGGGCAACATAGCCCCCTTAGCGTATAGTGCTACGGTTTCGGCAATCCCCGAGCCTTTCAGCAACCGGTTGACGACTACATAATCCATTGCCAGCGTCTCGCCCAAGTAACGTGCAAGTGCGGACAAAAACGATTCGCCGTCGGCCTGCCAACGCCGTTGCACAATGAATTGCAGGGTGTTCTCGATGTGCTTGCGTTCAGTGATATCGAGCGATGTGCCGATAAAGCGCACCGGCTTGCCGTCGGCATCGTAATAAGGCTGACCGCGTTCGAGGATGTATTTGACGCGACCATCCGGGAACAACAAACGATGTTCGACTTCATAGTGCGTCCGTTGCACAATCGATGCGTTATACACCTGCACCACTCGCGCTCTGTCGTCGGGATGAACCGTGTCGACGAAGGCTTCGAACGTTGCTGCGAACCGGGTCTTGTCGATTTCCCAGATACGAAAGGTCTCGTCCGACCAGGTCAACACATCATTGACGATATCGACATCCCAACTGCCAATATGACCGATGCGTTGGGCTTCTTCCAGCGCCACCCGACTGGACTGCAAGGCCTGTTCGATCTGCTTGCGCTCGGTGATATCCAGCATGATGCCATGCCACTCGATCTCACCCTCGGGGCCCAGATCTGGGGCAGGCGCGGACTTGGCTTCGAGCCAGCGGATTCCCTTGTCGGGGTGAATGATACGAAACTCGATGTGAAACAGCCCCCGCTGTTTCGCCGAGTTGGCCAACGCGGCCTCGATCATTTCCCTGTCATCCGGATGGGCCATAGCATGCAACGGAGCCATGTCCTCGGCCACCTGCTCCGCTTGCAAACCGTATAAATCGCATATTCCGCTACTCGCATAGGGAAAGCGGAAACGGCCATCGCGCGACAAGCGGAAGGTAAACACAAAGCCCGGCAGATGGGCCGCCATCCGCGAAAAACGCTGTTCCAATTCTAAGGCCAACGGCATCGATATTGCCTCTTCAACTCAGGTAACTCGGAACACCCGGCGCCCCGTCCGGCCCATCCTAATGTCGTCGAATCTGTTTGGGCTTAGAGCCCTGACCCGGTCCAGCAATCGCACCCCCAATAGCTACAACTCTATTCAAAACCTACGCAAGTTGGACGTGGCGCCAGAGGAAGTCAAGTCGATCGGAAAATACAGACTCCATGGAACTGGTTCCCCGACAACCACGTGTCAATTCGTAAAAAAACGGCAGGCAATTCCGGCGTCCGTCTTGCGCTTTGGTTTGAGGCAAACCGCTTTGTGTGATTAAGCTGAAGGCGGTTATCACAACCGACGAAAAACGTCCTAAACCATTGACTTAACGCAATGTCCCTGACCTGAAGCTAACTCGGCGCCGAATACGGTCGAGAAAATTATAGAATATGAAATCGCAGGATGAGGAATCGAAAGCCACTTGAATTAAGCTGGACTGCGGTCTGATCAGCAGGAGCGCAATCATGCTGCCCTGCTGATCAAAATGAGGCCAATCACGGATTTGACAATAGATGGGGCACAGCCCTCTATGGATGGCACTCCGGCAACAGCGAACTGCGCCAGTATTGGCCTTCTTTCTCGAACAAACGCCGGCTTTCTTCCGGTCCCCAGGAACCGGCCGGATAAGTAGGGATATAGTCGCGTTCGATCGCCCAGTTTTGCAGGATCGGATCGACGATACGCCAGGCATACTCCACTTCGTCGAAGCGCAGGAACAGCGAGCGATCGCCTTTCATGACGTCCAGCAACAGGTCCTCGTAAGCGTCGACCCGACGCTCGTCGGGTTGGCGGAAACTGGCGTCCAGGCTGGTAGTGCGGGTGCGCATCTCCAGCCCGGCTTCTTTGACGGTCATTTCCATCCGGATGCATTCGTCGGGCTGAATCCCCATCAATACCCAGTTCGGCGTCATGCATTGCACCTGGGTGTCGCGGAAAAACTGCAAGGGCGGATGGCGGAAACAAATCGAAATCGACGACTGGCCCTTGGCCATGCGCTTACCGGTCCGCAGATAAAACGGTACGCCGCGCCAACGCCAGTTGTCGATCAGCAATTTCACAGCGGCGTAAGTCTCGGTCGTGCTTTCGGTCGGGATATTGGGTTCCTCCAGGTAGGCCGGGACTTTTTGACCGCCGATGTTGCCCTTGGCATATTGGCCGCGGAAGGCGTGGGCATGCACGGCCGACTTCGGAATCGGCCGGATCGATTTCAGGACTTTGACTTTCTCGTCGCGTAGCGATTCGGCGTCCATCGATACCGGCGGCTCCATCGCCACCAAGGTCAATAATTGCAGCAAATGGCTTTGCACCATATCGCGCAACGCGCCGGCGCTGTCGTAATAGTCGCCGCGACTGCCGATGCCCAGTTCTTCGGCATGGGTAATCTGCACGTGATCGATGTAATTGCGGTTCCACAACGGCTCCAGCATCACGTTGGCGAAACGGAACACCAGCACGTTCTGCACCATGCCCTTGCCCAGATAGTGGTCGATCCGGTAAATCTGGTCCTCGCTCAGATAGCGGTTCAGACGTTTTTGCAGCGCTTGCGCGCTCTCCAGATCGTAACCGAACGGCTTTTCGATCACGACCCGGCGCCAGCCGTACTCTTCGTTGAGCAGGCCGACGTTACTCAGCGATTCGATCACGTTGCCGAAATCGCTGGGGCCGATCGCCAAATAAAACGCGATATTGCGGGAAAATTGCGGGCGACCGCCCAGGGTTTCCGCCAGCGCTTGGTAGCATTCGGCCTGGTCCAGGTCACCACGGTGGTAATCCAGGCGTTCGGCGAAACGGGCGAATTCGGCTTCGTCCAGCGGCGTTTTCGACTGCTCCTGCAACAAGGTTTTTACTTCGGCCAGCCAGGTCGCCCGATCCCACGGCCGCCGGCCGACGGCCAGGATGCGGGTGTCGTCCGGCAGTTTTTTTTCCAGTTGCAAATGATAAAACCCGGGCATCAATTTCAGCCGGGCGAGATTGCCGGTGGCGCCGAAAATCACGTAGGTACAGGGATCGGTATTCATGGCTCTGACTCCTTGCCGAAATGGCGCTGCTTAAAACAGTCTCAGCCAGTTTGCATGATTTATCGAGAGCCGTCGATCTTGGCGTGACCACTAGCACCAGGAAGTGCGGCTAGGCAGGTCGCATCGGTCCCTGCAAAGCTGCGGATTACCGGTTGCCAGGTACTAGCAGCTTGATTTTTCGGGGTGGTTTGCCGGACCGATGCAATTGGCTCCCGCGCTGACGGGAGCCGTGGCTGGAAACGCTACTGCGAACAACGCGGTTGGCACGAACCAAAAGTCATCAGGTATTGGCCAGCATCGCCAACGCCGTCAGACTGGGCAGGAAGAAATAAGCCCCGCCGCGGGTCGTGACGAACTGCTGGAAGCCGCAGACCCGGCGCCGTAACGGTTGGTCCTGAATGGTGAATTTGCGGTCGGTTTCCACTGCGCTGCCGATCAGCGGGTCGTCTTCGTCGTACAAGCCGGCAAATTTGACATTGTTGATCCAGGTATGTTGCACGAACTCGAACTGGCGTTCGATATTGGCGTTCAGGCAGATGAACAGCAGACCGCGCTCGTCCTTGCCGGTGTCCTGGCTCGGATCTTCCAGAAAGCTGCCGTAGCTGCGGCCGCGGCGCAAGATGCGGTGGCGGTTGGCCACTTTCAGCGATTCGGCCTCGTTTTCGCCCAAACCCACCCCGCGCGGATTGGCGCGGCGAATGTGCGAGCCGAACGGGCAACCGGTGCCGTCCTTGTCGTTAGCGAAGGTAAAGCTGTTGTCGATTTTATTGGAATCGGTCTTTTCCCCCGGCTCGACCACCGCACCGCTTTTCCAGCGGCCGACGAACTTGGCGGCCAGATATTCCGGATCGATGCCCTGCCGTGCCGCCTCGTCGTTAATGAACTGCCAGAATTCGCCGACGTTCTGTTTCAATTGGCGGAACACCAGGTAGGTACCATTGGCGCCGAATTGTTCGCTGACCGGCATCTGGGTCTTCTTGCCGTCGTACTGGTTCGGGTAGCCCAATAGAAACTCCCCGGTCGCGATTTCGCCGGCGCCGGGCACGGTTGGAAAGCCGTCGACCAGCGGATCGGAAATACCGTCGGCAAAACCGAAATGCTCCCGCACGAAACCGTGCTGGTTTTGCACCTTGGCGCCGGCATCCAGACGGTCGATTTTACTCAAGCCGGCCGCTTTTAAGCCTTTTTCGAAACTGCTGCAACTGGCGGCGTGAATCGCATCATCCTTGGAAAACAGAATCAGCAGAATATCGACTTCCTTATTGCCGTTGCCCCAACTCCATTGCGCCGGGTCGTTGGGGCCGCGGTCGCCGAGCAAGGCCGAACGGTGTTCGGAATTCATCCCTTCCCGGAACGACAGTTCGAAACTGTAGCGTTTGGCCTCGTCCGCCTCCAGTTTGCAGTAGCCGGGATAGCTGATCGCCAAGTTCAGACGGTTTTCGGTGGTGTCGTCCGGTTTTTCGGCGCCGTGACTGATCTGGCCGCTAGCGACCAGATTTTTCAACCAGGCTTTGGTTTTGGCGGCATCCTCGATCCGGAGCAGATAATAGCTGGCATTGGCCATGTATTTGTTGTAGCCGCTGAATACGATGCCTTGTACTTCGTCTAGTTTTATCGTTGTCATGGTTCAGTTCCTTATAAGCATTTCAGCCAGGCGGCCAGATCGGCGGTGGAGAACAAACCGCCATGGATGCGGCGGTTGTTATCAATGTTTTTCACCGACAAATCGGTATAGGCGCTGTACCAGACCAATTCCGGCAACTGGCTGTTACGGGCGAAGTTTTTGAAACGCTGTTCGTCGCGGGAACCGCCGCGCAAGGCCAACCATTGCGTATCCGGAAAACCTCTATCCTTGGCTTGCTGGGTGTTGCTCCAGACCGCGGTCAAACCGACGCTGGCGTGGTCGATGAATTCGCCCAGGTAGTTTTCCCAACTGCCGTCGTAATTGCTCATGAACAGCAGGCGTCGGCGGCCGCCGGCATTGCCGGGCAGAATCACCCAACGCGCAAAATGGATGGTGACGATGCCGCTCAAATTGCCTTTGGTCGCCACCAATTTGGCGACCAGATTGATGCCGGCCAACACCACTTTCAACGTGTAAAACCGGAAATTACCGGGCTTGATTTCGATCACGCTGGTCAAATGGTTTTGCAACTGGCGGTCTTCGACCCGCTGAATCGCCTGCATTTGCTCGGATACCACCCAAGGTTTGTCGTCCTGTTTGTCGCGCATTTCATGCCAGCGCAGCACGACGCCGAACGCGATTGCGCCCAACACGGCCGCGGTCGTCAAAAATTCGGTAAACGGCCCGAACCAGCCGAAAAAGCCGCCGACCAGGACGATGCCGACCACCGCCAACAGCGCATTGAAGACTTTATCGCCATAGAGCGTAAAGAACGGCTGGGCCTCGATCTTGGGAATGCCGCCCGGATACACCGTATTCAAGTGCTGCACCACCGCGGCATGGATTTGCGCTTCGCTTTGGCCGACCAACTGGCTGCGGTTTTCGTCGATGAATTTTTGGATATGGCCGCGGATTTCGCGCTGCCGGTAAATCGTATTGCGGTTCTGGCCGGGATGGGCGACGTAAAACGCATTGGCGCCCTGGTCGTTGGCCAGCAAGTAAGCCGCCAACTGGCCGGCGTCGCTGCCGGGATAACCGGCGCAACAGCTATACACCTTGTTGACGAACTGCGGATTCTTCGCGATCAGTTCGTTGACGAAAGCTTTGACCTCGCCGTCGATATTGGCCTCGAACGCCAGCAAGGCCGGTGCCGGCGAACTGCCCGGCGACGGATGATCGCCGGGTATGACGAAAAAAGTGCAGTAATGCAAATGCTCGTAGGCGGCGAAGGATATCTCCCGGCTTTTCTTGTTTTTGATATCCAGCCCGATCGGCTCCAGATAGCTTTTCAGCTCCTCCAGCTTGTCCGGCAAAATTTCCGTGATAACGGTCATCGGATTCTGTTGCATAGCAAAGTCCTCTTGGAATTATTATGGTCTGGTCGAAATTACCGATCGAACGCCAGCACGAACTGATCGGGGAACGGACCGTCGTACAACAGGCACCCGCATTTCCTGAGATTGTTCAGTCTCAGCAAACTGCCCACTATCAACGGAATCTGGATGCGGTTGATGTACTCGCCGAAACAGCGGTGCATGCCGTCGCCAAAGTGCATATAGCGATCCAGCGCGCGGTCGTCGCGGACGCTAAACGGTTCCGGCCAGGCGCTTTCGTCGAACATCGCCGAGGCGGTGAAGGCAAACACTTCGGTTCCTTGCGAAATCTTGACGCCGCCGATTACCGCACCGTGTTTACAGTGGCGGCGCATCGCCGCAGCCATGGTATTGAAGCGGAACACGTCGAAGCACAGATGCAGTAATTTGTCCTCGTCATCGACCGCTTGCTTGGCCCGGGCCAAGACCTCCGGCTGGGCCAGCAATTGTTCGACGATCAAGCTACTGGCCATCGACGTGGTGTCCAACGCGCCGACGATCAGGCCGGAAATATTGCGGCGCATACCGTCGTCGTCCAGGTCGTGTTGGCCGTCCAGGCCCATTTTGATCAGACGGGACAAAAAGTCTTCGAAGACCTCGCCGTTTTGCAAACGCTGCCGGCGCTCGGCAATCAGATTCAGCAGATAGGGCCCCATTTCCCGGAAGGATTGCTCGGCGGTTTGCTGAATCGCGCGGTTGTTGCTCAAGTTCAGGAACAGATCGTGAAACAGCGAGCGCATCCAGCGCATCATCGTCACTTCGTCCGGCCCCGGCACGCCCAGGTAATCGCTGATGAAGCGCCGTGCCGCCGGCCGCGCCAGTTGCGACACCATATCGATCCGGCCCACCGGCAGCGCGGCTTGCACCAGCTCGTCGCAGTGTTTGCGGACGATACGGCGGATCAACTCCGCTTCGTTGGGCTGGATCACCCGCCGCAATGCGCCCTGCTCGCGGCTGTATTGTTCGGACCGGTCCATGCCCAGGAAAAACGGCCCGTTCAGGCGTTGCATGTTCGGTGCGTTGATTTCGGCGATGGTGAATTCGGTATCGCGCGCCAGCGTCTCGCGCACGTCGGCGTCGCGGGTGACGATGCCGTATTTGCCGAGCACCAATACCGGCTTGTGCTCGCGCAACCAGGCGAACAATGGCCGCTGTACCTTGGCCCCGGTCAATTGAGCGATACCGCGCGCCAAATAGTACGAAAACAGATTCTGCGGCGTGGTCGAGGTCGGGTGGTGATCCAGCTCGGCCTGGCGTGGCGGCCGGTGTTCGCGGTACATCTTCAAAGCCAGTTCGCCGCTGCGGGTAGCGCGCAACTGTCGGCAAAACGCCTGATATTCTTCAGGCAAACTGGCGAAGGCCGGAAACTCGCCGCCGTATTGGTCCGGAAAAATCACCGGCGCCGCCAGCGCTGCCAAAGCGTAATCGGCAATTCCCGGTTTTGCGCCGGCAAGATAAGCCCGGCCGTCGTTCAACAAGGCATCGAATTCGCCGAATAGCGTTTCGATTTTGGTCCGGTTGGGTTGAACGTGTTCGCTGCCGACCGGCAGATTTTTCTGCATCGCCGCGCGGATATACGGATAGGCTTTTTCCAGAATGGCTTGCTGCCAACTCGCAATGCCCCGCCGCCAGGCTGGCAGCAAAATCTCCGGGTGCGGCAGCAACATCGAATAGGCGTAATCGCGAGTCGCCAGACCCAGGGCATCCAGTTTGCTCAGTACTTCAGCGGTGGCTTGCCGCTCCGCGTTACCGGCCGGGAACAGACGCTGATCGGCAGGCAAGCGGGCGTCGACGTATCCGACGATGTCGCGCCAGTTATCCAACGTCGCCTCGCTGCTGACGAACACCGGCATGGCCTGGCCGCCGCCACCGGCCAGTCGAAACGGCAGCAAATGCAATACCGGCGCGCTGCCTTGTTCGCGGTAAGGTACGCCGCCGGATTCCAAGACCCAGCGTACCAACTCGCAAATATGGGATGTCGGAATCGTCAGCAGGCGATTCAATTTTTTGGAACGGGCTCCGCGCCGCGTGTTTCCGGGTCTGATCATGCTTCCTACCTCGTTGTTTATAGTTATTGTGTGCATTCCCTGCTTGGCAGCATATCTCCGCCACTGCCGACAATGGCCGCTTCGGCGGCGTCACCGCCGCCAACCATCGCTCGCCGATTTAAGACCGAAATATGATAGATCAATCGTAACTAATTGAAATAAAAAGTGAAAGTGAAAAATTACCATAAGCAACAACCATGCCGTAAGGAGATTTAGTTCACAAAAACCGCCGCCTTCCAGCAAGCGCGGGCCTAACGCGCAGACGCTTGCTCCACGGTCACCACATTGCAATCTTCCTGTAACCGGACCTTAACCGTCCTGTCATCCCGAGCTTCCTATAATCCGCGGCTTATCAAACCGCTTGGGAGCCTTTCGAATGCGACATTTCCGTAAATTCCGCTTTACCCCGCTGGCTTTGGCCTTGAGTCTTGCCGGATTACTACCGGCCCACGCCGAAACCGCCGACGTGCCGCAAATGGCCCAAGGCATACAGATCGGCGATTTGGCGCCGGGCCGTGCCATCATTTGGAGCCGTGCCGACCGCCCGGCGCGAATGTTCGTCGAGTACGCCTACAATCCGCAATTTATCGACTCGGTGCTGATCCGCGGCCCGCATGCGACGGCCGAGTCCGATTTCACCGCGCGCCAGGATTTGACAGGACTGGAGCCCGGTAAGGACGTTTACGTCAAGGTCTGGTTCCAAGACCTGTCCAATGCCCGCAATAAAAGCGAAGCGGTGAACGGCAAATTCCATACCCTGGGCAAACGCGACAACATCCGTTTCGTCTGGGGCGGTGATATCGCCGGCCAAGGCTGGGGCATCAACGAAAGCTTCGGCGGCATGAAAATTTACGAAGCGATGCGCCAGGTGCGGCCGCAATTTTTCATCGAAAGCGGCGACAGCGTCTATTCGGACGGGCCAATCCCGGAAAGCCGGGTAGCAGAGAACGGCCAGGTTTGGACCAATCTGGTCACGCCGGAAGTCAGCAAAGTGGCCGAGACCTTGAACGAATTCCGCGGCCGTTACAAGTACAACCTGCTGGACGCGAATGTGCGCCGCTTTAATGCCGAAGTGCCGCAAATCTGGCAATGGGACGACCACGAGGTGGTCAACAATTGGTCCGACGCCAAAGACTTGAGCAGCGACGCCCGTTATACCGAGAAAAACATCCCAACCCTGATCGCCAGAGCCACCCAGGCTTTCCACGAGTACGCTCCACTGCGTCCGCACGGCGCCGAAGAGTCCGAGCGGGTTTACCGCAAACTGTCCTACGGTAAATTGCTGGACGTATTTGTGATCGATATGCGCAGCTACCGCGGCCCCAACACCGCCAATCTGCAAACCAACGAAAGCCTGGACACCGCATTTCTGGGCGAAGAGCAATTGGCCTGGCTGCAAGAGGAACTGGCAAACTCGGATGCGACCTGGAAAGTCATTTCCGCCGACATGCCGATCGGCTTGAACATCGGCGACGGCCAATTGCCGGACGGCACGCCGCGCTGGGAAGCGATCGCCAACGGCAACCACGGCCCGGCCGCCGGCCGCGAACTGGAAATCGCCCGTTTGCTGAAATTCATCAAGGATGAGCGGATCAAAAACATCGTCTGGCTGACCGCCGACGTGCACTACGCCGCCGCCCATTTTTACGATCCCGCCAAAGCCGCCAGCAAGGACTTCCTGCCGTTCTGGGAATTCGTCTCCGGCCCGTTGAACGCTGGCTCGTTCGGCCCCAACAGCACTGACGGCACTTTCGGCCCGCAAGTGGTCTTCAGCAAGGCGCCACCGGCAGGTCAGGCCAACCTGTCGCCCTACGCCGGGCTGCAATTCTTCGGCCAGGTCGATATCGATCAACGCAGCCGGGCCATGACCGTGCAATTGAAAGACCTGAACGGCGCGGTCGTGTTCAGCAAAACCTTGCCGACGCAAACCGACCGCGACCGCAAATACGCCTGGGATCGCGACTAACACCGGAGCCGGACGCTTCGTCGTCCGGCCACTTCGGTTTTAACTTTGTTACCGGATTACTTTAAGGAACCAACCATGCCAAAATCTTACGCCTTACTACTACCGTTGGCCCTAGCCGCCAGTTTTGCCTTGCCAGCATTTGCCGATGCCGATTTCAAACATCCCCACCACCAGCCGCGTAACCAGGCGCCGCTGGTGATCGGCCATCGCGGCGCGTCCGGTTATTTGCCGGAGCACACGCTGGAAGGTTACGCCAAAGCCATCGAGTTGGGCGCCGACTTCATCGAACCGGATTTGGTCTTGACCAAGGACGGCAAAATGATCGCTCGCCACGAACCGATGATAGGCGCCACCACTGACGTGGCCAGCCACCCCGAATTCGCCGCCCGCAAAACCAAGCGCATGCTGGACGGCGTCGAAGTGGAAGACTGGTTCGCCAGCGACTTTACCCTGGCCGAGATCAAAACCCTGCGCGCCGTGCAGCCCCGCGCCAGCCGCCCGCAGGAATTCAACGGCCTATATGAAATTCCAACGCTGGACGAAGTCATCACCCTGGCCAAACGCCAATCGCGCCTGAGCGGCCGCACCATCGGCATTTATCCGGAAATCAAACACTCCACCTACCACGCCGATTTGCGCAACACCGGCGGCCGTCGCCAATTCGGCCGCCATTACTTCGAAAATCGGCTGCTTGCCAAATTGCACGCCGAATACGGCAACAGCGAATGCGCACCGGTCTTCATCCAGTCGTTCGAAGTCGGCAATCTGCAATACCTGAGCAAGAAAACCGAAATCAATCTGGTGCAATTGATCGATGCCGACGACGTCAATGCCGACGGCTCGATCTCGTTGGTACCGCCGTACAAACAACCCTACGACTTTGTCAAAGCCGGCGACTCGCGCACCTTTGCCGACCTGTTGAGCGAGGACGGACTGGATTTTGTTAAATCCTACGCCGACGCAATCGGGCCGTGGAAACCCTATCTGGTGAAAACCGTGGCGGATAACGTCGACCGCAACAACGACGGCGTGGTCAACCTCAACGACCGCCGGGTCGACGGCAGCACCGGCGTATTGGAAATGGCCCACGACAAAGGCTTGAAAGTCCATACCTGGACTTTCCGCAACGACGCCAGCGGTTACGGCTTTGCCGATCCGCAAGCGGAAATGACCTATTACTACGACTTGGGCGTGGACGGCTTGTTTACCGACTTTCCGGACACCGGCGTCGCCGCGCGGGATGCGTCGACCAATACCGGCAGCAATATCGAATCTTGCGGCCACCGTGGCCGGCACAATCGCCAACACCGTTAATATCGTAAGCGCCTCCGGCCGCGATGGCCGGAGGCGCTATTTTTCAGCCACTCCCAATTCCCCCGCGCCAACCTGACCCGGTCCGGACAAAACCGGCCGCGGCCAGATTTTGCCAAATCCACTGACTTGGTTTGGTAGCATGTAGCACCAATCGCCATACTGCCTACGCCCTTTACAGCCGATATGCGAAATCCGAATCGTCAACAGCCATGAAGCCGACCGCCGAAACCGCCGCAGCCGTCCGCACCCATATCGATGCGCTTTACCGCTCCGAATCGCGGCGAGTGTTTGCGACATTGATTCGGCTGCTCGGCGATTTCGACGTCGCCGAGGAAGCGCTGCACGATGCGTTTCGTAGCGCATTGGAGCAATGGCCGAGCGACGGCATTCCGCAAAATCCGCGCGCCTGGCTGGTATCCACCGGCCGCTTCAAAGGCGTCGACAAACTGCGCCGGCAAAGCCGCTACGACTTACACGCAGACATGGCCGATATTGCCGAAACCGAATCGGCCCCGCCCGATCCGGATGGCGACGGCCTGGAGGACGACCGGCTGCGGCTGATTTTTACCTGCTGTCACCCGGCGCTGGCGGCCGAAGCCCAGGTCGCGCTGACGCTGCGCGAAGTCTGCGGTTTGGCCACCGAGGAAATCGCCCGCGCTTTTTTGTTGCCGACGCCGACCTTGGCACAACGCATCGTCCGCGCCAAGACCAAAATCCGCGATGCCAATATTCCGTACCGGGCGCCGGAACCCGACGAGCTGGCCGAGCGCTTGCCGCCGGTGCTGCAGGTGGTTTATCTGGTATTCAACGAAGGCTATTCGGCGTCGTCCGGCCCGGAACTTAACCGTCCCGACTTGTCGGCGGAAGCGATTCGGCTGGGCCGGCTATTGCTCGAATTATTGCCGGAAGCCGAAGTACAAGGCTTGTTGGCATTGATGCTGTTGCACGAGTCGCGCCGGGCGGCTCGTAGCGGCGCCGATGGCGAACTGGTTTTGCTGGAAGACCAGGACCGGCGGTTATGGAATCGCGAATTGATCACCGAGGGCCTGCGACGTGTGGAACAGGCCTTGCGCCAGCCGGGTTTCGGCGTCTACAGCCTACAAGCCGCTATTGCGGCGGTGCATGCCGGCGCAAGCGAAGCAGCCGCTACCGACTGGCGGCAAATCGCCGGGTTATACGAGGTGTTGCTGAAGCTGGCGCCGTCGCCTGTCGTCGCATTGAACCGCGCGGTTGCCGTTGCAATGCGCGACAGCCCCGCTGCCGGCCTGGCTTTGATCGACGCCATCCTCGCCGCTGGCGATTTGGTCGACTACCATCTGGCCCATGCCGCCCGCGCCGATTTATTACGCCGTCTGGGCCGTGCCGATTCGGCGCTAAGTGCCTACCAAAAAGCGCTGGCCTTGGCAAAACAAGAGCCGGAGCGGCGTTTTCTGCAGCGCAGGATCGCCGAACTCGGCGGTTAACCCCACCCCACGCATCATGCTGTGGGATTCGATTGCCGGTTCAAAGTAGCGCCGGTGTGGTATGGTAGCGGCCGCAAATTCGCCGTCCCGAGCCTCATTCCAAGGAAAGTCAGCAATTCATGGGTGCACAAGAAAACTTCGAACAACTCCCTTTAAAAGATTTCACCGAAAAAGCCTACCTCGATTACTCGATGTATGTGATTTTGGACCGGGCCCTGCCGCATATCGGCGACGGCCTGAAACCGGTGCAACGCCGGATCGTTTACGCAATGTCCGAGCTGGGCCTGACCGCACTGGCCAAATACAAAAAGTCGGCCCGTACCGTCGGTGACGTGCTGGGTAAATACCACCCGCACGGCGATTCGGCCTGTTACGAAGCGATGGTGTTGATGGCACAGGATTTTTCCTATCGCTACCCGCTGATCGACGGCCAGGGCAACTGGGGTTCGCCGGACGATCCGAAATCGTTCGCGGCAATGCGTTACACCGAATCGAGGCTGACCGCGTACGCCCAAACCTTGCTCAGCGAGTTGGGCCAGGGTACGGTGGATTGGGTCGACAATTTCGACGGCACATTGCAGGAACCGGCCTTGCTGCCGGCGCGCCTGCCCAACGTGCTGCTGAACGGCACCACCGGCATCGCCGTCGGCATGGCCACCGACATTCCGCCGCATAATTTGCGCGAAGTCGCTGCCGCCGTGCTGCAACTGCTGGACGAACCGGAAACGCCGCTGGAAGGTTTGTTGGCACACATCAAAGGCCCGGATTTCCCGACCGACGCCGAAATCGTCACCCCGGCCGCCGACATTCAAAGGCTTTACACCACCGGCAACGGCTCGGTGAAGATGCGGGCCAAATACGAAGTCGAAGACGGCAACATTGTCATCACCGCGCTGCCTCACCAAGTCTCCGGCGCCAAGTTGCTGGAGCAGATAGCCGCGCAAATGCTGGCAAAAAAACTGCCGATGATCGAGGACTTGCGCGACGAGTCCGACCACGAGAACCCGACCCGACTGCTGATCATTCCCAAAACCAAGCGTACCGACGTCGACGCGGTGATGTCGCATCTATTCGCCACCACCGACCTGGAGAAAAACTACCGGGTCAATCTGAACATGATCGGCCTGAACGGTAAGCCGCAAGTGAAAAATCTGCGGCAAATCCTGACCGAGTGGATTACCTTCCGGACCGAAACCGTGCGCCGACGTTTGCAATACCGTTTGGACAAGGTGTTGGCGCGCTTGCATATTCTGGAAGGCTTGTTGATCGCCTACCTGAACATCGACGAAGTCATCGCCATCATCCGCCACGAAGACCATCCCAAACCGGTGTTGATGGCGAGGTTCGGGTTGACCGATGTCCAAGCCGAAGCCATTTTGGAGTTGAAGCTACGCCATCTGGCCAAACTGGAGGAAATGAAGATTCGCGGCGAGCAGGACGAACTGGAACAGGAACGCCAGGCGTTGGAGAAAACCCTGGGCTCCGCGCATTTGTTGAATCGGTTGATTAGAAAGGAAATCGAACGCGATGCCGAAAAATACGGCGATGCCCGCCGCTCGCCGATCATGGAGCGCGAAGCGGCACAAGCGCTGGACACCACCGAACTGATCGCCAACGAACCGGTCACCGTGATCCTGTCGCAAAAGGGCTGGATCAGAGCAGCCAAGGGCTACGATATCGAAGCCGAAGGTTTGAGTTACCGCGCCGGCGACGGCTACCTGTCGTCCGCCAAGGGCCGCACCACGCAACCGGCCTACGTAATGGATTCGACCGGCCGGGTCTATACCGTCACGACGCACGATTTACCGTCGGCACGCAGCCAGGGCGAACCCTTGACCGGCCGCCTGAATCCGCCGCCGGGCAGTCTGTTTACCGCTGTATTCACCGGGCAAGCGGACGACTGGGTCTTGATGGGCAGCAGCGCCGGTTACGGCTTTCGGGTGCAGTTGAAAGAGCTGTACAGTAAAAACAAGGCCGGCAAGGCGGTATTGTCGGTTCCGGACAAATCCAAAGTGTTGACCCCGACTCCGATTCCGGCCGAACGAGATTTGCTGGCAGTAGCGACGTTACAGGGGCGGCTGCTGATCTTCCCGGTCCAGGATTTACCGGAACTGGCCAAAGGCAAAGGCAATAAGCTGATTCAAATCCCAACCGCCGATTTGGCGAGCGGTAAGGATGCCGTAGTCGCTGTCACGGCGATTTCGGCGGACGGCGAGCTGAAGGTGGTCTCCGGCAAACGTTTTGTTACATTGAAGAAAATCGATATCGAACAGTATGCCGGCAATCGCGCAAATCGCGGCGCATCTCTGCCGAGAGGATTCCAAAAAGTCGATGCTCTGGAATTTGTAGCCGAATAGCCGATAAAACCATTTATTTCAAAAAGTTACTACTTTTTTCGGCATGAGTTTTTTGCAATATCGCCGAGAATCGGAAACAGGCAAAGCCGGCTTAATTTAAAAAGTGGTTGACGCGCTTCGAATAACAGCCTATGATGGCGATCTTTCTGAAGCGCCAAGGCTCTTCGGGGATAAAAAGAAGGTCAATTCGGGGTATAGCGCAGTCTGGTAGCGCGTCTGCTTTGGGAGCAGAATGTCGGGAGTTCGAATCTCTCTACCCCGACCAAGATTTGCGCTTGTAGCTCAGCCGGATAGAGCATCGGCCTTCTAAGCCGAGGGTCGCAGGTTCGAGTCCTGCCAAGCGTGCCATCGCAAAAATCATCATAATGGTGAGCGTAGCTCAGTTGGTAGAGCCCCGGATTGTGATTCCGGTTGTCGTGGGTTCGAGCCCCATCGTTCACCCCACCATACTCTTGAAAGTCAAGCCTTTGTTCCAATCCAGTCACCGGCCAATATTTTGCCCGCGCCCTGACTGAACTGCTCAAAAAGCCCCCCACCTGCCCCACCTAAAACAAGCCGTATCCGCAAACGATTTGTTTTCGCCTGCAGTAGCTTCAAGACTCTAAATCCTATCTATCCGGCTTAATGTCAAATGCAATACAAATTCGTTCCTGGTCGGAATTGAATGGAATTGTGCGATGAAACAACGAAGATGGAAATAACACCAGATCGCCGACTTGTTGATCGACGATTTGGGTCGGAAAGTCGTCGTGCAGCCGCGGGTAGTCATCGCCGTCGGTACCGTATTCGAAACTGCCTTCATGGTTGTTGCATTTGTCCGGTAGTTGCAAATAAACGCAACCGCTAATCCAGCCTTCTTCGTGGATGTGTGAGGTCAGATAGCCGCCCTGGTCCATGCGCAAATACCAGGAGCTGGCGAATTCCAGCGATTTGGGAAACAAACGAATCAACGCGTCATTACTCCCGGCAAAGTGTTGTTGGTAGGCTTTGACCTTGGCGCGGATCAGTGTCGCCAACTGCTGAAACGAGGCTTCCGGCCGCTGTAACAAATTTCCTGCCGACTGCATGCCGTAATACAAACGGCCCTGCTTGCGCTCGGCGATGGCCAGGTGTTTGACGTCATCCAGCAATTGGTTCAGCAAGGCGCTGCCGGGTTCCGTCAGTTCGGCTATCCGGGTGTGCTGAACGAACGCCATCGGATCGCGACAGTAGCCGTACACCTCGGATTGCCGGAAATTGGTGGCGTAGTGGGTCGCCAAACTGCCCAGCAATACCGAGTTGTGGCGGTCTTGGCCGATCAATTCATCCAGGCGCTGTTTGAATGCGTCGAATTGACTGGTTTTATACAAACACAGCAACACCCGCTCTTGAGCGTCGGCGAAATCCGACGCCGAGAAGCAAGGGATCGCCTGTTCGAACTGGCCTCCCAAACAATAACTCTCGCCCAGATTGTAATTGGCACGGCCGTGCTCGGGATTGGCTTGCAGCGCGGCGCGGTAACAACGTACCGCTTCCTCCATGTTGCCTTGGTCGCGGTAAATTTCACCCAGGTCGTTCCAGGCATCGGCGAATTGCGAATCCAGCCGCAACGCTGCTTTGAAAGCGTCGATGGCTTGGCCGTGCGCGCCCTGGTCGTAAAGATTGGTGCCGAGATTGAAATAGCCCAATCCATCGGCATTAATCTCCAGGGCTTTGCGGTAACACTGCTCGGCCGCTTTCAGGTCGCCAAGCGTTTGCAGCACCGCGCCCCAATTGGCCCAAGCCTGGTAATAACCGGGTTGTTGCTCGACGGCCGTTCGATAATGCTTGGCCGCATCCTGCCATTGGTTTTGCTGCTGCAACAGCGCGCCCAAATTGAAATGCGCAACGGTCAGATCGGGCTTGATTTGCAGAGCCTTACGGTAAGCGGCGATGGCGCCTTTGGCGTCGTTGAGTTGGGTATAAATCGCGCCGAGGTTGAAATGGATTTCGGCAATATTGGGATCGATGGCGATCATCTTGCGGAAGCTGGCCGCCGCCTCGCGCAACTTGCCCTGCACCTGTTGGCACATGCCCAGCAGATTCAGTAAAGGCAGAGATTTGGGGAATGCGCTCAGCAAGCCTTGCGCCTTGATTTCCGCCAACGGGATTTGGCCGGCCTGGTACAGTTGATGGATGGCCTGTAATTCCGCCGGTTGCGGTTGTTTGGGCTGGGCTTTCATCGTCAGTCGATACCCGTGTGCTGGTTACAGGTGGTTGAGTGGCAAACTCGCCGCCGGAAACCGCCAGGCCGCAAGACCTGGCGGCAAACGGATTTAACGCACCACTTCGCGCTGTTTCAATGCGCCGTAAATGTCGTCGACGCTCATTTGATCGGCGTCGAAGGCCAAATCGGCGGCATCGGCTGCCAAACCTACCGCCAAGCAGATCAAACCAGCGTTTTTAATCGCGGCGGCCAGTGCCGAATCGGCTTGCTCCAATACCGTTGCGGCGTGGCCGGTGTCGAACAGGCGACGCTCCAAGTGGTAGGCCATGGTTTTGGCGTCCGCGCCAGTCAGCGCGACGATGGTGGCGGTTTGGCCGAAGCGGCTGGCGCGTTCCTCAGCAGTGACCGGCGCCCATTCGTCCTTGCTGGCATCGCCGACGATCATGCCGGCGCCAACGGTGACGTTGGTCAAACGGTCGATGATGATGAACGAGCCGGTGGCTTTATTGCGCTTATAGGGTTCGAACACCACCGGCGCGTTGACCGCCACGGTGCACAGGCCGATTTCGTTCAGTTTCAATTCATCGGCGTCGTGGTGTTCCAAGGTGTTGACGTCGATGCGGTGGTGAATCGTCGCCACCGAACCGGACACGCTGCGGGTGGCCAGCTTGATCACGTACTGGCGACCGGGCAACATGGCTTGTTCGGTCATCCAGACAATGTTGGCCTTGAATTTATCGGCGACGCTGGGTGTGGTTTGTTGCTGGCCCAGGATGACGTCGCCGCGGCTGATGTCGATCTCGTCGTTCAGCGTCAAGGTTACGGCCATGCCAGCGAAAGCTTGTTCCAAATCGCCGTCGAAAGTCACGATCGATTTAATCGTGCTGGTTTTGCCGGACGGCAGCGCGGTAATCGTATCGCCTTGATGAAAAATACCCGACGCAACGGTGCCGCAGAAGCCCCGGAAATCCAGATTCGGCCGGTTGACGTACTGCACCGGAAAGCGGGCGTCGTCGAAATTATGGTCGCTGGCGATTTCGATACTGTTCAGCAATTCCATCATCGGCAGGCCGCTGAACCAAGGCATATTGGCGCTGGGGTTGACGACGTTGTCGCCGTCCAAAGCCGACATCGGAATGAAATGGATGTCGTGCAGATCCAAATGTTTGACGAAAGCCATGTAGTCGTCGCGAATCTTTTCAAAGGTTTCCTGGCTGTAGCCGACCAAGTCCATCTTGTTGACCGCGACGATGATATGCTTGATGCCCAGCAGCGAGGCGATGAAACTGTGGCGTTTGGTCTGGGTTTGCACGCCGTAACGGGCGTCGATCAGGATCACCGCCAAATCGCAGGTCGAGGCGCCGGTGGCCATGTTGCGCGTGTATTGCTCGTGGCCGGGGGTGTCGGCGATGATGAATTTGCGGGTCGAGGTCGAGAAATAACGGTAAGCGACATCAATGGTAATGCCTTGCTCGCGCTCCGCTTGCAGGCCGTCGACCAACAAAGCCAAGTCGATCTTGCCGGCGCCGGTGGTGCCGGACTTGACGCTGTCGGCCTGTACGGCGGCCAACTGGTCTTCGTAGATCATCTTCGAGTCGTGCAACAAGCGGCCGATCAGTGTGCTCTTGCCGTCGTCGACGTTACCGCAGGTCAAAAACCGCAGCAACTCCTTGCGTTCGTGTTGCGCCAAGTAGGCGTTGATGTCGGTGGCGATGAGGTCGGATTGATGGGACATGGGTTTCCTGAATGCCTAAATTTGTTCGAAAGTTGTATTACGCGCAATGCTGTTTTAAAAAGTCAGCCAGTTCTTCGCGACTGACTTGCCGGGTTGCCGTACTAATAACCCAGTCGTAAAACTGAGTGTTGTCCATCGTTGGTTGTTTTTGGTTGGCGACCAGAAACACCAGCATGCTGGCGGCCGCTACCCGCTTGTTGCCGTCCAGAAACGGATGGTTGTTGGCTAGCGAATAGCAATATTGAGCGGCGGTCTGAAATATATCGCCGCTGTAGTGCCAAGTCTGTCGTGCCGCACCAAGCGCCGATTCCAACAGCGCTTCGTCTCGAATACCCAAAGCACCGCCAAAGCGTTCTATCTGTTGACGATGTATCTGTAACGCCAGTGCTTTCGAGATGAAAAACAACTCGGCCATCTATTGGGCCAGCTTAGCAAACGCATCGGCGTACTGGCTCATTAACTGCTGATGAATTTGCAGGGCTTGTGCTTCAGTCACGCGCTGGCCAGCCTGTTGCTTCTTTTGTTTTTCTTCCAGAAACAGCACGAAATCCAGTACCTCGGCTTGCAGGCCGGGTTCGAGATTCACGAGGTGCTGTTGGATTTCTTCGTGCAGTTGCATGAAAGCCTCCACCGAGTTTTGCTGGTTGGCAAGGTTTCCTTTTAAAAATACCCTTCCCGCTTCTTCTGTTCCATAGACCCGGCCTGATCGTGGTCGATCAAGCGACCCTGACGCTCGGACGTGGTGGTCAGCAACATTTCCTGAATGATCTCCGGCAACGTCGTTGCGGTCGATTCGACGGCGCCGGTCAGTGGGTAACAGCCCAGGGTGCGGAAGCGCACCATTTTCATTTCAACTTTGTCTTCGGGGCCGATCGGCATGCGGTCGTCGTCGACCATGATCAGCATGCCATCCTTATTGACCACCGGGCGCTCCTTGGCGAAGTACAGCGGGACGATTGGGATGTTTTCCAGATGGATGTATTGCCAGATATCCAATTCAGTCCAGTTGGATAGCGGGAATACCCGAATCGATTCGCCCTTGTCGATCTTGCCGTTGTAGATGTTCCAAAGCTCCGGGCGCTGGTTTTTTGGGTCCCAGCGGTGGTTCTTGTCGCGAAACGAGTAAACCCGCTCCTTGGCGCGGGATTTTTCCTCGTCGCGGCGGGCACCGCCGAAAGCGGCGTCGAACTGGTATTTGTTCAAGGCCTGTTTCAGCGAGTCGGTTTTCATCACGTCGGTATGCTTCTTACTGCCATGGGTGAACGGGCCGATGCCTTGCGCGACGCCTTCCTGGTTGATGTGGACGATCAAATCCCAGCCCAGATCTTTGGCCATGTTGTTCCGAAACTCAATCATTTCCCGGAATTTCCAGGTGGTATCGACGTGCAACAACGGAAACGGCGGTTTGCCGGGAAAGAAGGCTTTGCGGGTCAGATGCAGCATGACCGCCGAGTCCTTGCCGATGGAATACAGCATGACGGGCTTTTCGAATTCCGCTGCCACTTCGCGGATGATGTGGATACTTTCGGCTTCGAGCTGTTTCAGGTGGGTCAGTTTATAATCGGTCATCAATTATCCGGGGCGCGCGGCCTGTTTGCATGCAAAGGTTAGTGCGCTATTTTAATGGCAAACCCCTATCGACGCCATCGGCAAAGCTTATGAGACAGTACCATGGCTTGGAAACTCTACGGGCAGCAATCTCCGGCCGGCCGACACTGGCAAAGTTGGCGGAATGCTTACTGGATGACCTGCGCGAATGCCGTTGCACGATATTCGGCAGCATTGGTGACGACGACCGCGTCGTGCTGGCCGAGCTGAGCTTGGAAGCCGATACGCTGCTTTACGAACACTTCGAACAACGCCTCGACTTGCAGGTGGCAGGGCCGATTTTGCGGGACGATTGCGTACCGCTGACCTTTCGTTTGGCCGGCGAGCGATTTGCGGTGACAGGCCGCTGTTCGGCTTTACCGCACGTCTGCGGCCGGGATTTGTATTTGAGCCGTTACAGCGGCCGGATTGGCGACATTGCCCGGCAACGTTTTCAAATTCCGCTGAAACAATTGCCGTAACAAATCAGTTCAAGCGTGACTTTTTGCCCAGCGCACGATGTCTTGGGCTGACATCGCCCCGGCCTGGCGGGCAATTTCGCGGCCGCCCTTGAACAACATCAGCGTCGGGATGCTGCGGATCTGGTAATGCGCGCTCAACTCGGCCTGGGCTTCGGTGTCGATTTTTCCCAGGCGCATCGTCGGTTCCAATAAGCCGGCCGCCTGGGCAAAGGCCGGCGCCATCATCCGGCAGGGTCCGCACCAAGCCGCCCAAAAATCCACCAGCAGCGGTATCTCGCTCGAACGCAGATGTTTATCGAAATTGGCGGCGGTCAATTCCAGCGGATGGCCGGTAAACAGCGCTTGATGGCATTGGCCGCATTTTGGCTGCTGAGCCAGCCGCGCGGCAGGCAGGCGGTTGATGGCCGCGCAATGCGGGCAGGCTAGGTGAATCGATTCGCTCATATTGGCCTCGGAATAGGGACGGGTAGCCTTCGCGGCGGCGAAGGGATTGCCGCTTAAACTTAGGGCGGTGCTGCTAAAAACAAGAGGCCGATCGAAATTATCGCCACAAACCGCCGATTCGCCAGCGCGGCGCCCGCCGTGCCGGAATTACGCGGTAACCCAGTAACGGTGCATAGTCCAGCCAGTGACTCGGCGCCGCCGGCACCAAAGCCTGTAGCCGACGAATCCGTTCTTCGGTCGGCGGATGGGTGCGCAGCCAGGACGGTTCCGGATTGCCCCAACCGGGAAACAACACGGCCAGCCAGCCCTTGCTGGCTTGTTCGATATGGGCCAGCGCTTGCGCCAAACCCAGCGGGTCGCCGGTCAGCATGGCCGCATTCAAATCGGCGTCGTATTCGCGAGTACGGGACAAGCCCAGTTGCGCCAGCAGAGCCAAGTGCGGCGAAAACAACAATAGCAGTATCGCCGGCCAGTTAAACTCGAATACGACATCGGCAAACAGCATGGCCGGAATACTTAGCAGTAGAAACAATTGCCCTAAACTCGCAAACACCGCAGTGATGCGGCTAACCGCATCAGCCAGACTCATCACCCGCAAATCGTTGTTGGCAATATGCGAGATTTCGTGGGCCAACACACCCGCCAGTTCTCGGGTCGATAGGCGCTGCAACAGGCTGTCGCTCAGCGCAATCGCCGATTGCTCCCGGCTACCCACCGCAAACGCATTGATCACCGGGCTGGGAAAGAAGTAAGGCGTCGGCACGCTGGGCAGTTCGGCACGTTCGGCCAGCGTTTCCAGCATTTGCCAAAGTACCGGGGCTTCTTGCGGATAAATCGGCCGGGCCCGATAGAAACTCAAGGTCAGACGCCAAGCGGTGCTGGGTGTAATCAACAAACCGAAGCCGGCCGCCGCCAGGGCCATCCAGATACCGTCGTCGCCGAATAACAAACTGCCGGCCAGCGCGCAAATACCCAACAACGCGGCAACCAATAAAACGGTTTGCAGCCGATTCAGCCAGCGATGGCTGCGGCGAATAGCATGATTCATGGCTACTCCAAGCCGGCGCGGCGGAGACGGCGCCGCAGGTCGTCGATTTCTTCCTGCATGTCGGCGACCAGCGCGGCCAGTTCCGGTATCGCCTCGAACTGGCGCTCGATGTTAGCGATACGCTTTACCCGCAGCAGCGTGGCACTGGAGAAACGCCACTCTTCGCCGTGTCGGCTTGGCGTCAGCAAGCCCTCCGCAACGTGGTGGCTGATCCATTCGTGATCCACCGCGGCCAACGCGGCAAGTTGCCGTAACGTCAGGCCGTGCTCTTCAAGAATGGCGTCTATGGCGATAGCGGTCAACGATCCAGACATGGCTCAGCTCCCGTGTGCGGCGCGCGGATCGAA
Source organism: Methylomonas sp. Uni0011 (assembly GCF_056850255.1). Classification (NCBI taxonomy): domain Bacteria; kingdom Pseudomonadati; phylum Pseudomonadota; class Gammaproteobacteria; order Methylococcales; family Methylococcaceae; genus Methylomonas; species Methylomonas sp. Uni0011. Next base: position 293,821 of record NZ_JBVVNO010000003.1, on the reverse strand, counting down.
AGCCAATTCGCGCGCCATGGTTTGGTAAAGTTCTCTGGCTTTGGCGGTGTTGGCCGGCGGCAGAACCACGTGTATATCCAGCAGCAAATCGCCGGGCGTCGCGCTGGGGATACCCTTGCCGCGCACCCTCAATTGCTGGCCGCTCTGAGTACCCTCCGGAATCCGCACTTTCAACCCGGTCTCGAACAAATTGACCGGCAACACCGCGCCGAGTGCCGCTTCCCATGGCGTCACCGCCAAAGTCATATGCAGATTGTTACCATCGACGCGCAGTTGCGGATTCGGATTGAAATGGACTTCCAGCAACAGGTCGCCGGACTTGCCGTGGCCCACGCCCGGCGAGCCCTGACCGGCCAGGCGAATGATCTGGCCTTCGTAGACGCCCCTGGGGATTTTGACATTCAAGGTGCGGGTGTTCAGTGTAACGTGGCCGCCGGCATCCATCGCCGGCACCCGCAAACTGATCTGACGAGTGGCGCCCCGGAAAGCATCCTCAATGTCGAGCAACACTTTGGCATGATGATCCTCGCCCTGGGCCTGAAAACTACCGGCGTGAGCTTCGAACGGACCGCCGCGGCCGCGCGCGCCCATGCGGCCGAACAACTGGCTGAAAAAATCGCCGAAATCGGCCGTATCGCCGCTGGAAAACTCGAAGCCGGCGTCCCAGTTCGGCGGCGGATGAAACTCCTGGCCGGACCGGTAACCGCGGCCGAGTTGATCGTAGGCCGCGCGTTTCTCGGTGTCGGACAAGACGGCATATGCCTCGTTGACTTCCTTCATCCGCGCTTCGGCATCCGGCTCTTTGGAAATGTCCGGATGGTATTTACGGGCCAATTTACGATAGGCCTTTTTGATATCGGCCAAAGCCGCATCGCGGCCGACGCCCAAAATCTGGTAATAATCTTTGTATTGCACGCCACGCCTCCAGTGACTGAAGCCGCCAAACTCAGCTAGGCAGGGTTCTTATAACCGATAGCGAACGGGTGGACAATCGGCAAATGCGGACCACCCTCCTCCGGGCCCGATCATCGAGAAATGAAATGTCGGCCATTCGAGTAAAAATCAAGAGCCTGGCTTGAAGCGCAAACGGCTTGAACCAATCGGATCAGCACCCATCTTACGCAGCAATTCTTTTATCGATTTGATAGAATGAAGGTTCCGGGGGTGACATGGCTTCGACGTGGGTAGCAAAACCTCAGGTGCATGCCGAGCACAGTACAGCTCGTAAAACCTACTGAAAACAAGTATTCGCAAACGACGAAAACTACTCAGTGGCCTTAGCAGCTTAAAACCTGCACCACTTCTCTGACCAGATGTACTTATGCGTCTGGAGTCCTTTCGGGGACGCTCAGGGATCATATTACATAAGATCGCGCCAGGGCTTAGTTCGGAGCCTGAAGCGCTAAATCCAATCGAAATCGCTGTTGATCCTCTTGGCCCGACGGGTAGTCAACAGTTAAATTAAAAGCGCGGGATAAGCATGTAGAGCTTGTGGCGGAGTGCTTGCGGACGGGGGTTCAATTCCCCCCACCTCCACCAATTTACCATCCAATGTAGTTCAGTAACATCCACGAAGCCCGCTAAATGCGGGCTTTTTCGTTTATATTTAATCCAACGACGCCCGAAAAAATGCCCCCACATCCAAGTGTTTTTGGGTGCATATCCGGGGGCAGACGATTATGCTCACCGATCCCAAATGCAAAAATGCCAAGCCCAAAGAGAAGGCTTACAAATTGGCCGATGAAAAAGGCTGTGTCTGGAAGTGATGCCTAACGGCGCTAAATACTGGCGCTATGAAATACCGCTTCGGGCGCAAAGAAAAACGACTGGCCTTTGGTGTTTATCCTGAAATCGGCTTAGGGAAAGCTCGCACCAAGCGGGATGATGCCCGTAAATTGCTGTCTGATGGGGTTGATCCTGGCGAAACCCGCAAGTCCATGAAAGCGGCTCAAATTGCCGACGCCGAAACCTTTGAAGTCGTGGCGCGTGAATGGGTACTTGCGTCTGATCTACAAGTATCGCGCGCCTGGTTCTGAAAGTTGGGAGCCGCTGGATTATCCGGTTCGACTGCAAACCACGCCCTGCCATTATGGCGGTGTGCGTTATTGGTTCACTTGCCCGGCTGTGGGCTGTGGCCGCCGGGTAGCGATACTTTTCTTAGGCGGAAAATACTTCGCTTGCCGGCATTGTTATTAATTGAAATACGCCAGTCAAAAAGAATCGAAAGGCGACCGAGGTTATCTTGGCGCCGGAAAAATTCGGCAGAAACTTGGCTGGATGCCTGGGATAGCCAATCCGAGCAGAGGAAAGCCCAAAGGCATGCATTGGCGCACCTACAACCGACTCGTACTCAAGCATATTCGCTATTGTGATCACGTTAACCAAAGCCTTATCTTGGGGTTCAAATCGATAAGAACACGCTTCGATGCCATCGAAGAATTGTTGGGCCGATAGCTTAAACCGTGTGTGGATAAAGAATTGCAAAAGGGATACTGAGGGCGAGTATATTTACCTTCAGGCAACAATTGCAGGCCGCCAACTGCATTCGCGTTTAAAATCGCCGGTTGGAATACCAACCATAACCGAGCAATGACTGCCAACGCCTTACAAAACATCAGCAAAATCGAAGCCAGCCTGTGGGAAGCCGCCGACCAGTTGCGCGCCAACTCCAAATTAACCTCCAGCGAATACTGCATGCCGGTGCTGGGCGTGATTTTCTTGCGCCACGCCAGCAACCGCTACCGAGCCGCGCTACAGCAAATTCAGGATGACCAGGCGACCGGCAAAATGCCGAATCGGCCGTTGCGGCAGGAAGATTTCGTGAAACGCCGGGCCTTGATGCTGCCGGCAACCGCGCAATACGATTACCTCTTGCAACTGCCGTCCGGCGCCAAGCTCAGCCAAGCCTTGACCGAAGCCATGCAGGCCATCGAAGCCGACTTTGAACCGCTAGCCGGTCAATTGCCCAAGGATTACCACATCTTCGACGACACGCTGCTGGAAGACCTGCTGCGCATCTTCGACAGCGAAGCCTTGCGCACCGCCTCCGGCGACGTGTTCGGGCGGATTTACGAATATTTTCTGATGAAATTCGCCATCCAGGGAGCGCAGGACAATGGCGAGTTTTTCACCCCGCCATCGCAAGTGCAACTGATCGTCAACGTCATCGAACCCGACCACGGCGTGGTGCTGGATTTGGCGTGCGGCTCCGGCGGCATGTTCGTGCAATCCAGCCATTTCATCGAACACGAAGGCTACGAGACCATGAAACGGGTGACGTTTTACGGTCAGGAAAAAACCGCCACCACCATCCGCCTGGCCAAAATGAATCTGGCCGTGCATGGCCTGGAAGGCCATATTGTCGAAGCCAACTCGTTTTATGACGACGTGCATAGTCTGGCCGACGGCCGGCCGCTGTGGGGTAATTGCGATTTCGTGATGGCCAATCCGCCGTTCAACGTCGATAAGGTCGATGCCGAGCGCATCAAGGGCGATTGCCGTCTGCCGTTTGGCTTGCCCGGCACCACCAAGGGCAAAACCGGTCCAACCAAAGCCGACGGCGAGAAAACCAAAAACAAGGAAACCGTCTCCAACGGCAATTACTTGTGGATTTCCTACTTTCACAGCTACCTCAACGCCAAGGGGCGCGCCGGTTTCGTCATGTCGTCGCAAGCCAGCAGCGCCGGCCATGCCGAAGCGGAAATCCGCCGCAAACTGGTCGAAACCGGCGACGTCGACGTGATGGTCGCCATCCGCTCCAACTTCTTTTACACCCGCACCGTACCCTGCGAACTGTGGTTTTTCGATAAAGGAAAGCCTGTCGAACGCCAAGACACCGTGTTGATGCTGGATGCCCGCAACGTCTACCGCAAAGTCACCCGCAAGATTTACGACTTCAGTCCGGAACAACTTGCCAACCTGACCGCCATCGTCTGGCTGTATCGCGGCGAAAATCAACGTTTCATCGACTTGGTGTTCAACCACCTCAATGCCGCCCTGATCGCGGCCTATACCTGCTTTCGGGCTAACGACGGCGAAACCGCCAGCGAACCGCTGGCGGCATTTTCCGCCGCCTACCGGGATTTGCGCCAACGCATGCAGCCGTTTCTCGACACCCTGCCGGATAACGTGGACGTTGCTCACCGCGAAGCCCTGGCCGATTATCGCGACCCGACCAACGATCCGGCGGAACGGATAGCCGGCTTCGAACGCGCCATCGCCGACGCGCAACACCACGCCGATTGCATCGCGGCCGATATGCCGGGGGCCACCGACTTTCACGACCGCAGCCTGAAAGCGTTGGCCGAACAAAGCCGCCGTCTGATCCACGCCATCGAACACGCCTGCAAAATCGCCGGCCGCACGCTGGACTTATGCGAAAAGGAACTGGCGGCAAAAGAGCACGAAAACTGGAACAGCCGCGACATCGCCAAAGCCCGCAAACAACTGGATGCCGCCCGCCACGAAGCCGTCGAACGCCTCAAGCAAGTGCGCTATTTCCAGCGCCATGCCACCTGGCTGATCGAGCGTTTCCCGCAAGCTGAATTCGTCGCCGTGCCGGGCTTATGCAAAGCCATCAGCCGCGCCGACATCGCCGCCGCCGACTGGAGTTTGACGCCAGGCCGTTATGTCGGCGTCGCGCCGCAGGAAGTCGATGAGGATTTCGACTTCGAACAGGCGATGCGAGATATTCATTTGGAATTGGCGGATTTAAATAAGGAAGCTTTTGATCTAGCAACTAAAATTCAATTTAACTTTGATGATTTAGTTGCATGAGCTGGCCTAATCGAAAACTTGTGGAAATATGCAGTTTCAAGACAGGGAAGCTAGATTCAAATGCTGCAGTGGCGCACGGGGAGTTTCCATTTTTTACGTGCGCACAAGAAACCTATCGGATCGACAAAGCAGCATTTGATACTGAAGCGGTGTTACTTGGTGGAAATAATGCGGCTGGAATTTTTCCTCTTAAATATTATAAGGGGTTATTCAATGCTTATCAGAGAACCTATGTTATTGAGTCTCTTGATAAAAATGTACTTTCTACTCGATTTCTATATTTTTCTCTTATAGAGGCCCTAGCCCATTTTCAATCAATTTCTATTGGTGCAGCAACTCAATATTTAACAAAGCCTATTTTAGATAATTTTTCTATACCCTTACCAGCGATTGGCATCCAACAAAAAATTGTTAATGTTTTGTCAGCTTACGACGACCTAATCGAAAACAACCGCCGCCGCATGGCGCTGCTGGAAGAGTCGGCGCGGCTGTTGTACCGCGAATGGTTCGTCCGCCTGCGCTTTCCCGGCCACGAGCATACCCGCATTGTTGATGGCCTGCCGGTTGGGTGGCATGCACATGTTTTGGGCGACCTCTGCGTAGAAATTCGGGAACAGGTCATGCCCGATTCTGTGGAACCAGATACCCCCTATATCGGCTTGGAACACATGCCGCGCCGATCCATTACTCTCAACGACTGGGGGTTCGCAACTGATGTTTCCAGCAGTAAACATCGATTCCGCGAGGGGGAAATTTTGTTCGGTAAAATTCGCCCGTATTTCCATAAAGTCGGTTTTGCGCTGATAGATGGCATCGTTTCTTCTGACGCTATCGTGATTCGAGCAAACCAAGAAAATGCCAGACCATTGCTTTTGATGACTGTATCAAGCGATGAATTCGTGGCAACCACAGCCCAGGAAATGAAGGAAGGCTCAAAGATGCCAAGAGCAGACTGGAAGCAAATGCAACAATTTCCCGTCGCTGTCCCATCAGAAGGCATTCTTAGCAGTTTTAATGAAGTCATAGTTCCAATTCTGGATCAATTGAAGGCATTGAGCTTTGCCAACCAAAAACTCCGCACCGCCCGCGACCTGTTATTACCCCGCCTGATGAGCGGGGAATTAGAGGTATGATCACTGCCGTGAACAAGAGAGAGTTTTCAATGACAGACGCCAGTTTGACAGCTACGCCGCACCGCTTTTGGCTCCAGCAAATAACATTAAGCAATTACCGCTGCTTCTCGCATCTGCAAATTGATTTGGATGAACGATTGACGGTTTTGATTGCCCGAAACGGTGCAGGTAAAACCACGGTACTGGATGCCATCGCCACTGCTTTCGGCACCTATGTAGGCGGTTTTTATACCGGTAAAGGCAAAGGCATTGATCAGGCTGACGTGCGTTTGCGTTTAACGCGTTATGAAATAAGGGAAATGGAACCTCAATACCCCTCTGCAATCCTGGCGGAGGGCTATGTCGATGGCGAGTTTATAGCGTGGGCGCGCCATCGCAATACGCCGAAATCAGATACCACTCGAAAAGAGGCCAAACTGCTCACCGCAATTGCCAATCGGATGCAACAAGCCGTCACCAATAAGCAATCGGTTGTATTACCACTCATTGCCTATTATGGGACGGGGCGTCTGTGGAACCAGAAGAAGAAAACCGAGAAAAAGGTTTTTGAAAGCGAATTTTACTCACGTACTTCGGGTTATCAGGATTGCCTGGACCCCGCATCGAGTTATAAGTTTTTTGTCGATTGGTTTCGCTACGCAGCCCGTGCCGATTCCGATATACGTAATCAGCAGCGAGAACGTCTCGGCAGTCATTATGAACACATAGACACGGTTTACTCACCGTTAATTTTCGCGATTCGTCAGGCGGTGGACACCTGTCTTCGTGTTAGTGGCTGGCAGAACTTACGCTACAGTTTTAGTCACGACGCCGTGGTCATGGAGCATCCCAAATACGGCGTTTTAGAGGTCGATCAGCTTTCGGACGGGGTGCGCAATATGATCGGTCTGGTAGCGGACATTGCCTATCGGATGGTACGCCTTAATGCGGATTTCGGTCGTGAAGCCGCCCTTAAGACGCCCGGTCTGGTTTTGATCGATGAAGTGGATATGCATCTCCACCCGGAATGGCAACAGGCGGTATTGCAGTACTTGACTACAGCTTTTCCAGAAGTCCAGTTTGTTGTCACAACGCATAGTCCGCAAGTCATTTCGACCGTCCGGCGGGAGCATGTCAGGTTGCTGGAGGAAAATCTTGAAGGCGAGGATGTCGCGGCTATTCCGTTGGCCGATACTTATGGACGCAGTAATTCCGATGTATTGCAAGCCGTCATGGCGGTTTCACCTGAACCGGAGTTACCGGAAAGCGAGAAACTCCGACATTATCTCGCCATCGTTGAACAAGGCGATTGGCGATCAGATGATGCCGCCATGTTGCGTCGAGATTTGGAAGAAGCACTGGGCCGAGATTACCCATCGCTGGTGCGGGCGGAAATGATCATACGACGCAGGCAGGTCTTGGAACAATGAGGGGGATTAGCAAACAGACCGTCGATCGTTGGTTACGTCGTCGACATTCTAATCCACCACTGACATCTAAGGCCGCAACAAAGGCTTGGGAAAGTTTTCGACGTAAGGATAAGACTCGCGATATTTGTCTGTTCGAACAATTTGGTTTGTGTGCATACAGTGAAACCGTCTTGGATCAAAACGACCTTGGAATGCACTTAGATCATGTCGAACCTAAATCGAAAAATCCAGGCCGTACATTCGATCATGGCAATTTGGTGCTGTCAGCCATTGACGATGCCAAAGTGCGCAATCTTGGCCGGCAGGATGTATTTGGTGGTCATTTCCGTCTTAATCGTTACTCCAACACGGGCTTTGTTCATCCGTTGAGACCTGATTCCCGTCGGTTTTTTCATTACGCTTCGGATGGGACCGTGTCGCCTTCGTTAGGCTTATCAAGCAGCGAAGCCAGAAAAGCGCGTTACAGCATCGCAATCCTCAATCTGAACGCCCCGCTTTTGGTCAATCGCCGACGTCATTGGCTAGAGGAATTGGAGCGAGAAATCGACAACCTACTTGATTCACGCGATGCATTGGAACGATTCGCCGATATGGAATTATGTCCGACCAACGGTAAATTGCGGGCATTCCATAGTGCTGCTAGAGAACGTTTCGGCAGTTTGGGAACGCAGGCGATACAAAGCAACTGCGCTGAGTGTCTATGAGTCTGTTCATTTGGCTCAAAATGAATCGAATCAAACGAAAATGAGCCATACAGTGAGCCAAATCCATATCAAACAATTAAATAAGCTGCTGTTTTTAAGCAAAATTTTGCTGAAGCATGTCCGTGATAATGAGCCAAATGTAAACTAAACCGTGAGCTAAAGGACGATGGCCTATACCGACATTAATAGCGAAGACCGCCTGGTGCAACAAACCTTTGCGGATTATCTGGAAACTGCGTTGGGTTGGGATAGCGTTTATGCCTGGAATCAGGAAACGTTTGGACCAAATGGTACATTGGGACGCAGTAACGAAAAAGAGGTGGTGCTGGCGCGCGATTTACGCGCCGCGTTAGAACGACTGAACCCGGAGTTGCCGCCCCTGGCCATCGAAGACGCCATCGGCCAACTGACCCAAACCGATTTTTCCCGCCCGCTGATTCAGCACAATCGCCACTTTTACAAGTTGATTCGCGACGGCGTACCGGTCAGCTTTCGCGACCAGCGCGGCCAGTTGCAACATCGGCATGCGCAAGTCATCGATTTCAAACAGCCGCACGGTCCCAACAATCGCTTTTTAGTGGTGCGTGAGCTGAAAATTACCGGCTTGCGGTCGCCGCATTACAACCGCCGCGCGGATTTGGTGTGCTTTGTCAATGGCCTGCCGCTGGTGTTTTTTGAGTTGAAGGCGGTGTACAAAAACATCCGCGCCGGTTTTGACGGCAATTTACGCGATTACCTGAACGAGAGCGTGATTGCCCACGCCTTTCACCATAATGCGTTTTTGGTGGTCAGCAACGGCGACAAGGCGCGCTACGGCTCGATTACCAGCGAGTGGGAACATTTCGCCGAATGGAAACGACTGGAGGAAGGCGACGTGGGCAAAGTGGATGGCGAGCGCTTGTTGCAGGGCATGCTGGCCAAAGACCGTTTGCTGGATTTGGTCGAAAACTTTGTGCTGTTCGACGCCAGCAAACCCGGCGCGGTGCGTAAGGTGGTGGCGCGTAATCATCAGGTGTTGGGCGTGAACTTGGCGGTGGCATCCGCCGCCCGGCAAGAGGCGTTGAAGCTGGAATTTCCGCCCGAGAAGCGTTTGCAGCATCGCGTGGTCGAATTGCCGGTTCGCGGCAAAACCAAGCCAGCGGCGTTGGAGCATAAGCCGGAATTGAAGGCGGCTGAAGGCATGGCCTTGGCCTATCAGAATCATAAAACCCAGTCGCTGAATATCATCGAGCGCGCGCATCCGGATTTGGGCAAGCTGGGCGTGGTATGGCATACCCAGGGCAGCGGCAAGTCGTATTCGATGGCGTTTTTTGCCGAAAAGGTGCGGCGCACGATTCCGGGCAATTTTACCTTTGTACTGATGACCGACCGCAACGATCTGGATAGCCAGATTTACCGCACCTTCGTTGGCTGTGGCATTGTCGATGACAACACGCCGCGAGCGACATCCGGCAAGGATTTACAAACCTTGCTGAAACAGAACCATCGCTATGTGTTTAGTCTAATCCACAAATTCAATCAGGATGTCGACCCGAACAAGCCGTATAGCGAACGTGACGACATCATCGTGATTTCCGACGAGGCGCATCGCACCCAAGCAGGCAAACTGGCGCGCAATATGCGGTTGGCGTTGCCGAATGCGGCGTTTATCGGCTTTACCGGTACGCCGTTATTCAACTATGACGAATTGACCAAACGCATTTTTGGCGGCTATGTGTCGCGCTACGACTTCAAGCGCAGCGAAGAGGACGGAGCGACGGTCAAGCTGGTTTACGAAAATCGCGGCGAAAAGCTGAAACTGACCAAACTGGATTTGAACGACAAGATTGCCGAGGCCATCGAAAAGGCCGAACTCAACCCGGATCAGGAAGCGCTATTGGAAAAACTGTTGGGCAAGGATTACGAGGTGATTACCGCCGATGATCGTTTGCTTAAAGTGGCGACCGATTTTGTCGAACATTGCACGGCTCGCTGGGAATCTGGCAAAACCCTACTGGTGTGCATCGATAAAATCACCTGTGCGCGGATGTTCCAGTTTATCGAGCCCTTGTGGCAGGCCAAGGCCGAGGCAGTTCGCAGCGAGGCGGACGCCAAGCAAGTGTTGATCGAACAAACCCAGGATACCGAAACCCGGCAGCAGTTGTATGCGCAACGGGATAGACTGCTGGCCAAAGCCGACTGGATCGAATCGACCATTATCGAGATCATCATCAGTGAAGCGCAAAATGAAGTGACCGACTTCGAGAAATGGGGCTTCGACATCAAACCGCACCGGGCGCGCATGAAGCAAGGCTTTGAAACGCCCGACGGCAAGCGGGTGGATGTGGAGAGCGCCTTCAAAGACCCGAAACATCCGTTTCGCGTCGCCATTGTCTGCAATATGTGGCTGACCGGTTTTGACGTGGAATGTTTGTCGTCGTTGTATATCGATAAGCCGATGAAGGCGCATTCGTTGATGCAGGCCATTGCCCGCGCCAATCGTTGTTATCCCGGCAAGGATTTTGGCTTGATCGTGGATTACAACGGCATGCTGAAAGCCCTGCGCGAAGCCTTGGCGCAATATGCCTTGGGCGATGCCGGAAATGGCGAAGAAGACGTCGTCGCGCCAATCGAGCAGCAGGTTGCAGCTTTGCTGGAAGCGATTGAGGTAACCGAACTGTTTTTGCGCAATTTGGGCTTCGAACCGAATGCCTTGATTGGCGCCAAGGGCTTTGACCGCATTCAAGCGCTGCGCGATGCCGTGGATTGTATTTATGCCGGCTCAAAAGCGCCGGAATCGGTTATGTCACCCGACGAATGCCGCCGCCGCTTCGAAATTCTGGCGCGGGTGGTGTTCAGCCGATTCAAAGCGTTGTTGATGGAGCCTTCGGTATTTGCCTATGCCGAACGGCATGACAACCTTGAAGCAATTTACAAGAAATTGTCAGAAAAGCGCGATACCGCTGACGTCAGCAAGTTATTGAAAGAGTTGTATCGGATTGTCAATGCAGCCATTCAGGCCGATGCCGGCGGCGATGATCACGTCGAAGCCAAACAGTATGACTTGAGCAATATCGACCTGGAAAAACTGCGCGACGAGTTCGCCCAGAAGGTCAAACGCAAAGCCACGGCGCTCCAGGATATCTTCGACATCCTGGAAAAGAAGCTGGCCCAAATGCTGGCGAACAACCCGATGCGCATGGACTATTACAAGAAATATCAGCAAATCATCGCCGACTATAACCGCGACAAAGACCGCATCACGATCGAGGAAACCTTTGCCCAGGTGATGGACTTGATCAACGGTCTGGATGCCGAACAGCAGCGAACGGTGGCAGAAGGCTTGACCGAAGAACAGCTGGCGGTTTTCGATTTGATCCGGCGCGGCGATTTGACGCCGAAAGATCGGGAAACGGTCAAACAGGCCAGCAAGGACTTATTGGATGAAATCCTGCGCCTGATCAAACCACTGGAACATTGGACCGAAAAGCAGCAGACGCAGGCCGAGGTCAAATCCTTCATCGTAGACCACGTCTATCAACACCTGCCCGAACCGCCCTATACCGCCGACGATAAAGAACACGTCGCCGAAGAGATTTTTCAGCATGTTTGGCAGCAGAGTGTCAGGGGCTGGAATGCGTTATGAGAAAAACACTGTATAACTGCGACAAGAATTTAGGTGTTTTTTACCCAGGTGAATAATTAAATTGGGGGCATATTTGGGGGGGACATGTTATTTTTTATAAAGATATTTTTTATTTTAAAATCAATCTATAAAATGATTTATTAGGTAGTCCCCACCCAAATACCAATGCCGTTAAGTTAAGCCTCACCGCCGCGCCGCGCAAGCTGCCCCCCAAACACGACAAGAAATCCAAGGACCTGGAAACCGCCATCGCCACAGACGATGCCATCACCGCGCACAACATCGAATACTTTGGCGAACCGGCGTACGAATACACGCTGGCACAGGCGCAGGAGGACGGCTATCTTGCCGCCTGCGAAATCATCAAGCGCAAGGCCGACATCGATGCCCGCGTGTTTACCCGCGAGGAAATCATCAGCTCCGGCGCGCAACATCAAAACCGGTAAACCGCTCACCGAAGCAGACTTAACCAAAGCCGAATACATCGGCAAGGACTTCGACGACGAACTCTTCATCAATCTGCGCACGCCCAAAATGTGTGAAGACCTGTTCCAACTACTGTGCGACAACGGCGGGCCTGAGCAAAAGGTCATCATCTTCTGCACCCGCGACCTGCACGCCGACCGCGTAGCCATGCAGATGAACAACCTCTACGCCCGTTGGTGCCAAGCCAACGGCAAACCGCGCAAGGACGACTGCGCCTTCAAGTGCACGGCGGCGGGCGGCGCTGACAAGATCGAGATCATGCGCGGCGATGGCTACGCTCAGGCCGTAACAACGCCGATGAACGACTCGGAATAACCCAGCCGTTCGTTTATCGACATCCGCATCAAGCGGCTTTTTTCCGATAGCCGGCCGCGCCCAATCCGAGTGCGCCGCTCAGGAACATCCAGACCGCGGCAGGCAGCGGGACTACCGTGGTTTGAAAACTGAAGGTGCCGATGCGGGCGTTGGCGGCTCTAGCGACTTCGGCGCCCAGATGATCGAAGCCCCAGCCATACCCCAAACTGCCGTTCAAGGTCAGAACATTGCCGGTTAACTGCGTTGTCACGTCGAACAATTCGAAAGCGACGGCGGAAAAACCGACTTGGTTATAGATCACCCACGCCGAACTTTCCGGCGTTTTTTGCTGCTCCGCCGGGTTATATGCCAGGATCATATCGGCCATTAAGACTCTGTTGGTCGGTGGATCGACATCGACTCGATAACGCATCCCGCCGGCCAAGCCGATGTTTCCGGTCGCGGTGGCGGCGATGTTATTGGGATCGAAGCTAAAAGTCGTCGGGCTGTTGTGCCGATTGGTCGGATTGGGTGCGACGCTTGCGCCGTTGACGGTGAACTCAAGACCGATTGCGGAGATTTCGTTCGCCGCATAGTTCGTGAGATCGACCGGCGTGTTGGAGTCGCGCAACTGGGCAAATGTTTTCGAAGCCGCCGAAGCGTCGAAATACTCTTCTACATAAATCGACGGCGCCGGCGTGTTATCCAAGTCGATTCCGGCAGCGAACGCGTTCCGGTCCAGGTTGAGGATCAACGAACCGCCGGACACGGTGGCGGCGTGCGCGGATGTCGCGAGCAGCGATGCGGCGATCACGACAACGTTTAAAGATTTCATTTTGTTTCCTTGTTTTAGAGGTGATTTCAATACCGGCCCTAACTGAAAATCCCAGGCGCATCGCGCCATTGCTGGCGGAAGCGTTCAACGCTCGGCGCTACATCCGACGCCGGGTTTGAACCGGTGTAACTGGCGGCTGGGATAAATTGGATCGGCACCGCCGATATTGCCGGGCAGATCGACGACGGTGCCGGCTGGCGGCTTAGGCGGACAATCTGATTTTTCCGCGCGCTGAACCCAATAGCCCCAACAATCCGCTGCCGAATAGCCAAACGGCCGCCGGTACCGGCACTGCCGATGGCGCCAGACTGAAAGTGCCCAGCTTGACCGACTGGCTACCATTCAACAGCAAGTTCCAGGAAAAGGATTGAGCCGTGAAATACACGTCGCCGCTCAGCGATAACTCGCCGTTGGCGTTAACCGATTCCGAGGCATTGACCAAACGGAACAGCGCCGGTTGGCCAAAGCCGCTGCTGTAGGTATAGATGTCCCATTGACCGGCGGTTTTTTTCAAAAAGAAATCGGCGGGATTGAGATAGGTGCCGCCAGCCGCCGGCTCCATCCGGAAAGCACCGCTCAAGCCGATTTGCCCGGCCGCGGTGTTGCCGGCGTCCATCGTCGTGGCTTGTTGCTTGCGAGCGGCCCCGTAGTTGATGGTCGAAGTATTGCTATTAACCGCCAACGACACGCTGAAGGTTCCGGTCTGGCTCAGCGCGACACCTCCGGTTGTATCCAGAGTGATCGGCGTGGCGTTATGGTTTTTATCCCAAAAGTTAGCGATATACCAACCTTCGGCACCTGGTACAGCCGAAGTAAAGGCGGAATTGTCGATTGTTAAATTCGCCACGCCGCTAACAAGAGCCGCGTTGGCATCGGTTGTTGTCAACAGTCCGCCGAATAGACCGATTGCCAGAACGCCGGCCGAGGCCAATTTGTGGCTATGTTTTTTAAATAGATACATGGTTTTTCCTTGTAGATTTATCGATGGTTAAGTTATGCGGCGGGTTCCAAGTTTGTAAATCGACGCGGCCGACGCCGTGTCTATCGGCAAACCTTGCCCGCCGGTAACCCGGCCGTCTTGTTCCAAGACCCGTGGCTTTCCGGCTCCGCCTCGCGGCGGGTGTGGCGTTGCGCCGCAATCCTTGCGGCATCGCTGCTTCCGCGAACGATTACTTCCTGAGCTTCCAGCAATTCCTCCCAATAACTCGAGCTCCCGACGATCTCCTCACAAAACGCAGGCGGAGTTGCGGCGTAGCGACGCTGCAACGGAAAGGCCGCGAAGGCAGATTAAAGTCGGGTTTTCGAATCAATTAGCGACGAGCAAACACTAGGCCAAATCTGATTCGCCTTGAATAACAAGGCTTGGCACGGCGAATCCGGCGCCGGCCCTCGAAAACTAAGTTATCTCACGCAATCGCCGCGTGAAATCCCGCGTCGCCGCCGGAATTGACGCGATTCCGGGTGCTACTCTTCCACCCATCTGAAGCGCAGCGCAGCGCTGGTCAGAAACAGCAGCGTCATTGCCGCCAGCGTCAATAACGCCGGTGCAATTTCGCGCAAACCGGCGCCGTCTATCATCACGGCCCGCGCGGCTTGCAGCATGTGGGTCAGCGGGAAAATCAGCGTCAGGTTCTGCAACAGCGCCGGCGCGCCTTCCAGCGAAAACCAGACCCCGGACAGCAAAATCATCGGCAAGGTCAGCAGGTTCAGGATGCCCAAGGCCAACTCTTCGCTACTGGTCCTGCTCGCCATCAACAAGCCGAGGCTGATTAGGGTTACCGAACCGAGTACCGCAATCAGCACCAACAGCGCAAAAGCGCCCTGGACTAAAAAATCGAACAAGGCGTGCATCGCCACAAATTGCAGCACAATCGCCAGCATCAACATCGCCAACCGGCTGGCGACTTGCGCCGACAGGAATTCGAAGGCGTTGACCGGCGAGGCTTTCAAGCGTTTAAGCACGCCGTTTTTACGGTATCTGACGATGGTGAAACCGACGCCGAACAGACTGCTGTGCATGATGTTGATGGCTAGAATGCCAGGCAAAACCCAGTCGAGGTAGCGCACCTGCCGCCCGGAAACCACTTGCTTTTTCCAGGTCGTAGTTTGATCGCCGGCCAATAGGATTTTTTCCAACAGGTAGCCTTGCGCGGCACTGTCGTTGATCCAGTAACCGTCTTCCGAGCCACCCCGGACCACCATGTCCAACTGGTGGTGCTGCAGTTTGGCTAGCGCCTTATCCAGCTCGGGGTAGTCTATAAATTGCAAATATTGGGTGGTCTTGAATGCGGCGATCGGCGAGCTGGCTTCGCCGACCACGCCCACTTTGAACAGCGCGGTATCCTTGTCGTCGAATATCGCCGCGATGCCGACGATCAACACCACCGGAAACACGAAATTCCAGACCCAGGTGGCTTTGTCGCGGATCAATTCGGTATTGCGGGCTGTTAGCAATGCCAAAAAATGCTTCATCTCAACTTCTCAATGAGTGGCCGGTTAATTTAAGAAACAGGTTTTCCAGATTCGGCGTGGCGACCGTCAAGCCTGCCAACGGCACATTCAGCCGAGTCAGTTGGGCGATCGCCGCTTCCACGTTGGCGGTAACAAACTCCACCGTTTCGTCGCCGCCACTCACCGCGAACGGCAAGCCTGGAAGCTCCGCCAACCCGCTGGCCCGCGGCAGGCGGATCAGCACGCCGTCGAAATATTCCTGCAATAGGTTCTCCGGCGTGTCCTGGACGATGATCCGACCTTGATCCATGATCGCGATTTCGTCGCAAAGCTGCTCGGCTTCCTCCATGTAATGCGTGGTCAGGACGATGGTCTTGCCGCGCTGTTTGATGTACCGAATCAAGCTCCAGAAGTTGTGGCGCGATTGCGGGTCCAGACCGGTGGTGGGTTCGTCCAGAAACAAAATGTCCGGATCGTTGATCAAGGCGATGCCCAGCAACAAGCGTTGCCGCTGGCCGCCGGACAGCTTGCGGGAATCGCGGTTGAGATAATCTTGCAGAGCACAGGCTTCGACGATGTCTTCCAGCGGCAGACTACGCGGGTAAAGCTTCTGAAACAGTTGCAAGCATTCCTTCACCGTCAAGGTTTCCGGCAGTGCGGTATGTTGAAACTGAATCCCGATGTGCTGGCTGTAGCGTCTATCGATCGGTTTGCCGCGAAACAGGATGTCGCCTTTGCTCGGTTTGAGTATGCCCTCCAGCATTTCCAGCGTAGAGGTTTTGCCGGCGCCGTTCGGTCCCAGCAAGCCGAAGCACGTCCCGGCTTGCAGCTCGAAACTGACGCCGGCGACCGCCGCCACTTCGCCATAGTGTTTCTCCAAGCCTCTGACGCTCAGCAGACTGCTAGTCTGGTCCGGCTCGGCCGGCGGCGGCGCGGCGAGCATTGACGACTGAGCCGCCGCTTCGGGATTCAGCTCTCGCAACCACGCCGCGCAATACGGCTGCTTGACCACCGAGAAGTGTTCGCCCTTGGCCTTGATCACATTGACGGCTTGAAAATAATCGTTCCACTCGTTGGCCGCCAACCAGCCTTTACTGCCTTCCGCGATCACCAGCGTCACCCGATACGGCAACTTGGCGGTGTAACGGTAACGGGCGGTAATCGACGCCTCGGTCACTTGCCAGATTTTCCGAAAATGCCCGGCGTCCAGATTCGGAATGATGTCCGCCAATAATGACGCAAAGCAGTCTTTCCACTCCGCGTAGGGCTTGGTTTTTAAAATTTCGGCGATCGCGCCGCGATAGGGCTCGGGCGAAATTCCGGCGTTCGTCAGCATGAAGTTGCAGAATGCCTTGACCGAGGCCTTGTCCACGCTGCTTTGCCGCAGCAACAAACCGCTATCGATCAACACCACTTCGCCGATTTCGTAGGCCGAGTCTTGCAACTGGCGCAGCATTTCGTAGACCACGGTGCCGCCGTAACTGTGCGCGTACAAATTGATCCGGCCTTGCGGCCAGACGCGTTCGATCTGGGCGATATTGTGCGCGGCCATGTCCTCGACCGTTGTCGCCGGCGGCTCGTCGCTATAGCCTTTCATTTGCAAGCCGTAAACCGGCCCTTCCCGCTTCAGGCACTCCGCCAGTTCGAAATAGCCGTCGCTCAAGCCGGGCATGCCCGGCACGATAAACGTCGGAATCCCCGAGCGCAGATTGAGCAAATACGCTGAATTGGTCAGTTTTTCCAGCGGGCGCTCTAGGTAATCGGTCAAGGCTTTTATCGTCGGATATTTGAAAATATCGGCAAGATTCAGCGAGCTGTCGGGGAGAATGGCATTAATCCGGCTGATCAGTTGCACGGTCAGCAAGGAGTGGCCGCCCAATTCAAAAAAATTGTCGTTCACGCCGACCCGCTCGACGTTCAACAGCGCCCGCCAAATTTCGGCCAGTTGTTGCTCCAGTTGGCCGCGCGGCGGGCTGAAATCCCCGCGCCCCGCCAGCCAACTCTCGGCTTGCTGTGCCAGTGCCTTACGGTCGATTTTGCCGCCCGGCGTCATCGGCAGGGTATCAAGTGCCAGCACCGCCAGCGGCACCATGTAGTCGGGCAAGGTTTGGCGCAGAAAAGCCTTCAAGACTTCTTGCTCGGGCGGTTGGCCGGCGTGGGTATAAAACGCCAACAATTGTTTGTTGCCTTGGCGTTCGCTGACGATGACGACGGCCAAGCGAACCGCCGGATGCTCGGCCAACGCGCTTTCGACCTCGCCCAATTCCACCCGAAAGCCGCGAATCTTGACCTGATGGTCGCGGCGGCCGATAAAGGCCAGGTTGCCGTCGTCCAGCCAGCGCACCAGATCGCCGGTTTTATACAGTTTGCCGGCCCCGAACGGGTTGGCGATGAATTTCTCGGCGGTCAATTCGGGCTGATTCAGATAGCCGCGAGCGACGCCGGCACCGGCGATGTGCAGTTCGCCCGGCACGCCGATCGGCACCGGTTTGAGTGCGCTGTCCAGCACGTAGACTTGGGTGTTGGCCAGCGGCTTGCCGAGCGGTATCGCTTGGTCGGGATCGTGGGCCGGGTCTATCGGGTGCAGCAGCGAAATGACGGTGGTTTCGGTCGGGCCGTAGGTGTTGATCACCGCGATGTTCGGGTTGCGTTGCCGCCAGGCCCGATACTTTTGCGCTTCGGCTTTTTCGCCGCCGATCACCACCCGGCTCAGCGCGGTGTCGCTGAAGTCTTGCTCCACCAGGGTATGCCAGTAGGCGGTGGGCAGGTTGATCAGACTGACTCGGTGGCGTTGCAGCAGGCTTTTTAAGTAAGCCACATCGGTGAAACGCTCGCCGTCCATCATCACCACCGCGCCGCCGCTGAGCAGCGTCGGAAACACTTCCTCGACGAAGATGTCGAAGCTGATCGTGGAAAACTGCAACACCCGGTCGCGCTCACCGAGACGGTAGGCGGCTATCGCGGCCAGATTGTGGTTGACCACGTTGCGGTGTTCGACCATCACCCCTTTGGGCTGACCGGTGGAACCGGAGGTATAGATCACATAGGCCAGATGCTCGGGAGCCGCGCTGGGACGCGGTTGCCCGGTGCTTTGGGCGATCAACGGCCAGTCGCTATCCAGCGCCACGGTCTGAATCGCCGGACCGGTGCGGATCTCACGCAAGCCTTCGACCAGGCCGGCTTCGGTCAACAGCAGTCGGACGCCGCTGTCCGACAGCAAGGCTTTGCTACGTTCGGCGTGGGTATTGGCGTCCAGCGGCAGATAGGCGCCGCCGGCCTTGAGGATGCCCAGTAAGCCGACCAGCATCAACGGCGAGCGGCGCAGACACACCGCCACGAGGGTATCGGCCTGGACGCCTAGCTGTTGCAGATAGACGGCCAGCCGGTCGCTTTGCTCATGCAGTTCCCGGTAGCTGAGCGACCTATCCTCGCCGATCACCGCCACTTGCTCGGGGGTTTTCAAGGCTTGGCGGATGAATAGGTCGTGGAGGCAGGCATCCGGGACCGGCTTACCGGCCGTCCGGCTCCAGTCGTCCAGTATCTTGCGCTGCTCGTCCGCGTCCAGCAGCTCCAGTTCCGCAAGCATTCCGTGCGGCGACTCGACCAGGTAGCGCATGATGCTGGTCAGATGCTCCGCCATCCGCTGCACCGTCTGCGGCCGATACAGATCGGCGGCGTATTCGATCCCGATCAGCGCATGCTCGTCTTCGAATTCGTTATAGGTGAAGGTCAACTCGAACTTCGCTTCATTGATCTCGAAATCGAACAAGGGCTCCAGGCGGCAATTGCCGAACGGTAAGCCGCTGAGCCGAAGCGGGGTGTAATTGATCAGGACTTGAAACAAGGGGCTGCGGCTTAAATCGCGCTCCGGTTGCAGCAAATCGAAAATCTTCTCGATCGGCACCTGCTGGTTTTCCTGGCCTTCGACAATCACGGTGTGAACCTGCTCGAGCAAGGCGTTCACCGTCAAACCGGTTTGTTCCAGCGGGTTAATCCGCATCACCACGGTATTGACGAAAAAACCGACCACAGCTTCGATTTCGCGCTGATTGCGGTTGGCCACCGGCATGCCCAAGCAAATGTCGTGTTGGCCGCTGTATTTTTTTAACAGCAGATAGACCGCGGCCATAAACAAGGTGAACGGAGTGGTTTTGCGCGTTCTGGCCGCTTGTTTAACCAATTTGCCCTGCTCCGAACTCAACTCGAACTGGAGGTAAGCGCCGCGCCCGCTGGCGCTGGCCGGACGCGCAAAATCCAACGGCATCACAAGATTCTGGTAACCGGATAACTGGCGTTGCCAGTAAGCCAGTTCGCGCGTCAGTTTGGCATCCGTGTGGGTTTCCCGCTCCCAACCGGCATACTGGGCGTAATCGACCGGCAAGGTCGGCAACGCGGGCGGTTTACCTTCGACAAACGCGGCGTAGGCTGCCGCCAGATCGTTCAATAACACCCGCATCGACCAGCCGTCGGTCACGATGTGATGTAAGCACAAGGCCAGGATGTGGGTTTCCGCGGCCAGGCGCAGCAGCATCGCCCTGAATAGTGCGGAAGTCTCCAGATTGAATGGCTGCTCGATAAAGCTTTGCAGCCGCTGTTTTTGTTCGCGACGTTGCAGTTCGCCGCTAAACCGGCTGAGATCGTGTTGCTCGATGGCGACTGCCGCCGCCGGCCGGATTCGTTGCAACGGCGTGTTGTCCAGCACCGAAAAATTGGTGCGCAAGGCTTCGTGCCGGGCGTAAATAAAATCCAGCGCCTTGGCCAACGCGCCGATATCCAGCGGCCCTTCGATCTTGCCCAAACCCGGCACATGGTATTGGCCGCCGAAACCCAGCCGGTCCAGAAACCACAAGCGCTCCTGCGAAAACGATTGACAGGCGATCTTGTCGCCGGCCAGATAGCTGAGAACCCCGGCCTTCTCCGCCTTTAGCGCGGACTTCACCGCATCGGTCAGCACGCCGGCGCCGGCTTCGACGCACAAATCTCCGGCCGGCGACCCGGTCAAGCGCGCGCCGTTAGCGATCAACTCGCTCAACATGGACTTGCTGCCGCGAATTGGATGAATCCCAGGCTGCGATCAGAAACCGAATCGCACCACCGATGCCGTATGCCGTTAAACAACGAATGCCTCCAGATGTTTCAGATAGTTAGCCAACGAATCTTCGGCCGGGGCGCGGCCGCAGTTCGCAATCGCCACGGCCAGTTGTTGAATGTCCGCCGCCTCGAACAAAGTACTTAGCGCCAGTTCGACACCCAACGCCGCCTTGGCCCGCAACACGATTTGGATCGCCAACAAGGAATGGCCGCCCAACGCGAAAAAATTGTCCTGAATCCCGATCCGGCCGATACCCAATACGTCCTGCCAAATGTCGGCCAAAGTGGCCTCGATGGCGTTGCTCGGCGCGACGTAACCCGCCTCTGCCGAGCGCTCGACCGGCAGCGCCAGCAACGCTTTGCGATCGACCTTGCCGTTATCGGTCAACGGCATTTGCGCCAACGCCACCCAGGCGGCGGGCACCATGTAATCGGGCAAGCGCTGGCGCAAATAAGCGATCAATTCCGCCGTCTCGAGCGCTATCCCGGCCTGGAAATAGGCAACCAACTGCTTGCCCCCGGCAAATTCCCGGGCAACGACCACGGCGTGGCGAATGTTCGGATGCAACAGCAAGGCCTGCTCGATTTCGCCGAGCTCGACTCGAAAGCCGCGAATCTTCACTTGCTGGTCTTGCCGGCCGATGAACAGCAACTGGCCGTCGTCGCGCCAGCGTACCAAGTCGCCGGTCTTGTACAGCCGGCCCGGACCGAAGGGGTTGGCGATGAATTTCTCGGCGGTCAATTCGGGCTGGTTGAGATAGCCGCGGGCAACACCGGCGCCGGCAATGTGCAATTCGCCGGGTACGCCGATCGGGACCGGTTGCAGGTCGCTGTCCAGGACGTAGACTTGGGTGTTGGCCAGCGGCCGACCCAGCGGGATCGGCTGGTCGGCGGCGACGGCCGCTTCGATGGGGTACAGCGTGGCGATGACGGTGGTTTCGGTCGGGCCGTAGCTGTTGATGACCCGGATATTCGGGTTGCGTTGCCGCCAGACCCGATACTTTTGCGCTTCGGCTTTTTCGCCACCGATCACCACCCGGCTTAACGCGGTGTCGCTGAAGTCTTGCTCCACCAGCGTATGCCAGTAGGCGGTGGGCAGGTTGATCAGGCTGACCCGCTGCCGCTGCACCACGCTTTTCAGGTAGCCGGCGTCGGTAAAGCGTTCGCCGTCCATCATCACCACCGCACCGCCGCTGAGCAGGGTCGGAAACACTTCTTCCACGAAAATATCGAAGCCTATGGTCGAAAATTGCAGCACCCGGTCGCTGCCGCTGAGTTGGTAGGCGGCGATGACGGCCAGGTTGTGATTGACGACGTTGCGGTGCTCGACCATGACGCCTTTGGGCCGGCCGCTGGAACCGGAGGTGTAGATGACATAGGCCAGATGCTCGGGACGCGCCAATTGCCGCGGCGGCTCGTCGATTTGGGCGATCCGCGGCCAGTCCCGGTCCACGGCAACCCGTGGCAGGTCCAGGCCCTGGGTCATCTCGCCGGCAGCCGGCTCCAGCGCCGCTTCGGTCAATATCAGTTTGGCGCCGCTGTCCGCCAGCAGCCGTTTGCCGCGTTCGCTTGGGGTGTTGGCGTCCAGCGGCAGATAGGCGCCGCCGGCCTTGAGGATGCCCAGCAGGCCGACCAGCATCAGCGGCGAACGGCGCAGACACACCGCCACGAGGGTATCGGCCTGGACGCCAAGCTGTTGCAGATAAACGGCCAGCCGGTCGCTTTGCTCGTGCAGCTCCCGGTAGCTGAGCGAACTCTCCTCGCCGATCACGGCCACCTGTTCCGGGGTTTTCAACGCCTGGCGGACGAATAGCTGGTGCAGGCAAGCGGCGGGAACCGCGACCGTCTGCGTCGCATTGAACCCGGTCAACAGACGTTGCTTTTCGGCCGCCGGCAGGATTTCGATGGCGCTGACGGCTTGATCCGGATTGGCAACCACACCGGCCATTAACTGTTTGAAACAGGCCAAGTGCCGGACAACGCTGGCATCGTCGAACAAGCTGCGCTTGTACTTGATGTTGATTTGCAGGCTGTGCCTGAAATCGTAAATTTCGAGCGTGTAATTGTCCTCGGTTTGCTGAAACACCTCGTACAAAGTCTCGACGCCCTGCAGCGCGTCGGCGTTATGTAACAGCTCGTCGAAAAAATTCTGGTAGGTGTAGGACACCGGAAACGGGTTTTCCTGGGGATTGGCCAAATGCAAGCCCAAGTCCGACAACAGCCTGGGAAACGGATAGTGCGCATGGTCCAGGCACTCGAAAAACCGGCGCCGGGCTTGCTGCATTAACTGATTGAAGGAAGCTGTCGGCTGCACTTGGCACGGTACGACCATGACGTTGATGTAACAACCGATACTGTGTTCGTAGGCCGATTTGGGCCGCCCGCGTACCGGCGTCGTCACCGCCGGCGCCGCGTGCCGGGTCAGCTTGTATAGAAAAACTTGAAACAGCGCCAGGAACAACACCGCCAAGCTGGTTTTACCACGCGTCGCCAAGCGCTTCAGGGCTGCCAGCTCGGCACCGTCCAGCCTGAACTTTTGACAACCGATACCGGCGGCCGACAAACTGGCTTGCGGCAAATAATCGTAAGGCAGATTCAAGGTCGCCGCTCGATCGGCCAATAATTCACGCCACCAGCGTGCGTCTGCCGCCCCGTCAGCGCCGGCCAGATAGCGCCGTTCCCAATCGACAAAATCCAGAAACGCCAGATCGGGAGCGCGGCAAACCAAGGTCGCACCGGCCCGTAAGGCGTGATATTTCTGCCAGAACGCGGCGATAAACAAGGCCCCGGAGGTGCCGTCGAACACAATGTGGTGAATGACGAAATAGACGTAAGTCCCGGCCTCGGCCGCATCGATCGCATACAGCCTGACCGGCGCGTCCTTGGACAAATCGAAAGGCTGCCGCAACAATTCCCACAAGCAGGCGTCCAGCACCGCCGCCGATTCCAGTCGCATTTCGTGACAGTTGATACATGCTGCGACCGGCCGAATCCGCTGCACGCAAGCGCCGGTCTCGCTGTCGGCCTCGAGCGCCACGGTAAGCATGGGGTACTCGGCCAGCATCGCCGCAAGCGCTTGCTGCAATAAGGCGGCATCGACGTTGCCTGAGACTTTAAACGTCAACGGCACGTTAAACGCGATCGACTCCGGCGCCAGTTGATTGACGTACCACAGACCCTTTTGCACCTCCGACAACGGACCGCAGATAGCGGCATCGGCCAAACCCGGCGTCTCCCCGCTTGAGCCGGCGCTGCCGGCCGGCGTTTTTTGCTGCAGTTTCAGCGCCAACAGCGCGAAAAACCCGGCAAAGTCGTCGACACCCAGCACCTGGCTGAATTTGATGTCCAACCCCAGCGCCTCGTTCAAACGGCCGACGAACTGCACCACGTCGATGGAATCGAAACCGTAATCGATCAGTGAAAGCGCCAAGTCGAGCGAGCCCAGCTCCAGCTTAAAAATGTCTTGAACCAACTCGGCTAGCACCGCGGCGCTGGACGGATCGAGTCCCCACTCCGCCAAGGGCCGATCGGAGGCCCGCGCTGCGCGCTGCGCGATGCCGCTGGCGGCAACCGCGGCGTCGGCCCGGTATTCCTCCAGAACGACATGGGCGTTTACCCCGCCGATGGCATAGCTGTTCAGGGCCGCGCGTTTCGGCTGATCGGAACTCGGCCAAGGCCGGCCCTGGCGTTGCAGAATCAACGCATGCCCGGCGGCCAAATCGCTATTGACCGCATCGAGACCGGCGATACCGGGCAACAGACCGTGCTCGAAAGCTTTTAACACTTTGATAATCGATGCCATCCCGGAAGCAGCTTCCGGGTGGCCGATGCTGGGTTTTACGCTGCTGACGTGCCAGCGTTTGCCGGAATCGGCGCTGGCTTGCCGGTAGCTTTGGTCGACGGCGCCCAATTCCAACGCATCGGCCATCGGATTGCCGATACCGTGCGCCTCGACGTAATCGATCGAGTCGGCGCTGCAGCCGGCATTGGCGAGGCTCAATCGAATCACTTCCTTAAGCCCTTGCGGATTCGGCGCCTCGAACGAATAGCCGCGGCCGCCGTGGTAAACCGCCGACCCTTTGACTACGCCCAAAATGCGGTTGCCATCCTGCTCGGCATCGGCCAAGGGTTTCAGGATCAACACGCCGCCGCCTTCGCTACGCAGATAACCGTTGGCGGTAGCGCCGAAACTTTTGGTCTGGTTGTCGCGGCTGAGAATATCGCGGTAAAGTCCCTGTCGCGCCGCCTGAGCGAATTCGTCCGCAGCGATCAGGTTGACGCCGCCGACAATCGCCTGCCGGCATTCCCCGGCCCGCAAACTTTGCACCGCCCGGTGCAAGGCCAGGTAGACGCTGGTGCAAAAGGAATTGACCGTCTCGCTCGGCCCTTTCAGGTTCAGCCGAAACGAAATTTTGTTGGCTAGCGGAATCCGATACGCCACGTCCGCCGTCGGCAACGTTTCCCGGCAGCCGATGAAAACCGCGGTCGGAGTTTTCGCCAATGCTGCAAGGTCGAGCCGATACTCCAGCAAAGCGTCCGCGATACATCGATACAGCAATTGCTCCTGCCGCGGCAAGGCTGCATACTCGGCTTCCGAGATCGGCAATGCCTCCGGCGCTTGCCGCTTGCCAAGGTCGATTCGGCCATAGGCAAGTTCCGGCACCTCCGACCGGCCCGAGACCTGCAACGGCACCCCGGACACCACCTTTTGCCACAACGCAGCGGCATTTTCGGCTTCCGGGAAAATCCCGGCCATGCCGACCACGGCAATCGTCATGGCGGCTCGCGCCGGCTGCGGTTGCGCCACCAATGCCGCCGACACAGTCACAGGCCGGCAGTCCGTAGCCACCGCCGCCAAGTCCAACACCTCCGCAAGCAAATAATCCGCAAGCAAGTCCAAACGCGGATAATCGAATAGCACGGTCGACCGCAACGCGCAGTGCAAGCGCTGTTCCAGTTCCACTTTAAAGTCGACCGCCTGCATGGAGTCTGCGCCGAGTTCGCCAAAGTTCCGGTCGTCGGCGACATCGTCGGGATCGTCCAATTCCAAAAACTCGACCAGCAAACCGCGGATAAAATCGATCAAGATGCGTCGGCGCAAATCCGGCTGCGCTTGGGCAAGCCGGTCTAACACGCTGAATGCTTCATGCGTTTCGCAGTAGGCGTCCGCAAACTGTATATCCGTCCCCATCGTGGTCTGAATAGAGTCAAAAACTATGGATAGTTGGCGCAAAATCGATGTGCGGAATCGGCGCTCCGTCAAGCATCCGGGCGTAACACCGCCAAGGTTACCTCGCCTTTGGATTTGCCAAGCTTGTCGTCGTGAAAATGGCAGAACGTCTTCAAAAACGTGCAGCGAGAGGTTTTCTTCACCAAACTAATGCCGAAGGTTCCGTAAAACCGTTTGGCGTTAATAAAGCTTTGATAGCTGGAATTTAAATTCGCAATTAGAAAGTTGGACAACTGCTTCTCGAAAAAAGAATCCGGCTCGTATTCGTTTAACTCCGGAATTAATCCGTGCTTGATGCAATATCCCAAATGAACATAAGCGATTTGGTTGTAACAAATATTGTATTCGACGGCGTTAAAATGTCCGGTATCGTCGATATAGCAGGATTCCGGAATCGAAAACTCGCCGTTCATCAACATACCTTGTAATCCCAGCCCTTCTTGCTGCTGAAAATAAGCCTTCTTCAGATATTGGCAGTGCTGCCGATACGGCGACAATACCTGATTGACGAAGGAACCTTCGATATCGGTTAACGTCAGCGCGTCGCATTCCGCTAATTCAGTAATTGCACTCATGAGTTTATTCCTACATAAAAAGGTAAGTCGTCGTAAATACCGATGCGATAGCTCTTGCTTTTCTCGCCCGGTTTTACCGAAGAGGCTTTATGCACCAACGGCCGGTTATCCCAGATAATCAAATCGCCCTCCTCCCAATAATGCGTATGAATATGTTCCGGCTGCTCGGCGAAGTCGAATAAGGCCTGCATTACCTTTTGATTTTCTTCGTAAGTTAAACCGGCCAATTTGGTGGTAAAACCGCTACTGATATAGAGAATCTTTTCGCCTGTGACCGGATGCTGTATCACCGCCGGATGAATAACCGGCGGTACTTCGTTATGGATCCGGTCGAGTAACTCGGCCAACGACTTGTCGATATCCGACGCTTGAACTTTGTAACGCAGTTTGCCTTCGTGAACGGCGCTTGCCGTTTCGACATAGGCTTTTAATTCGGCCGGCAATTTTGCGTATACCGCGGCCATGTCGATATAAGACGTTTCCCGGGCGGATTTCGGGAATACCAAGGGATAGACCGACGTGAAAGACAGCGGGTGGGGTTCGAACGCGCAATCGGTGTGCCAGTAGCGCCCGGTGCCCGCCACGCCAAGCTTTTTGCCGTCCGCCTCAATCACGTTGGACGAGACGAAGATCTCGGCATGGTCGGGATGATGGTACTGCGGCTGAAAATACACTTGCGGCCGACCCAGTTTGCGGGTGAACGCCACATAACGTTCCGCCGTCAATTCTTGACCGCGCAACACCACCAGTTTGTTTTTATAAATCAACTGCCTTATCAGCGCTAACTCCGGCGCATGGTCAGACAATTCGTTAACATCCAATCCAATAATTTCGGCGCCGATATTACCGGGCCTTGCTTCTTTAATTTCCAGGCCTGAAGTTTCAGTAGTCATTCGCTTATTCCAATTTCAATAATTTCGCCAAAAGTAAACAGTATTACCGGCAAGATATTCTCGAACGTCAATTGCCGATACCAACGTAAAAAGGCAAATCGTCGTAAATACCAACCCGATACATTTTGCTGGTCTCGCCCGGCTTAACCCCCGAGGCCTTATGAATCACCGAACGGTTATCCCAAATGATTAAATCGCCCTCTTCCCAATAATGGGTATGCACGTGCTCGGGCCGCTCGATAAAATCGAATAATGCCTTCAGCGCCATTTGATTTTCTTCATGGTCCAGTCCGGCGATTTTTATCGTAAAACCGCTACTGATATACAACGAGAATTCCCCGGTTACCGGATGTTGAATGACGGCCGGATGTTCGACCGGAGGTACTTCGGCATTGATGCGCTCGAGTAACTCCGCCAGCGATTTATCGATATCGCTGGCCTGAACCTTATACCTGAGTTGGCCGGCGTGAATATAGGTTTTGGCGTCGACATATTGTTTTAATTGCGACGGCAGATTTTTCAACACCTGCACCATATCGATGTACGAAGTTTCCCGCGACATTTTCGGAAATACCAAGGGATAAACCGAGGTAAACGACAAAGGATGTTTTTCGAAAGCACAATCGGTATGCCAATATTTTCCGGTACCGGACACGCCGATTTTGTTGCCGTTTTGATCCGGCACGTTGGACGAAACAAAAATTTCGGGGTAATTCGGATGGTGGTACTGCGGTTGGAAATAAACCTGCGGCCGGCCCAGTTTACGGGCGAATGCCACATACTTGGCTTCGTCCAGTTCCTGGTTACGCAACACGACCAGTTTATTGCGGTAGATCAGACTCCGAATCATCCCGAGTTCAGGCGCTTCGGCGGACAAGGCGTTTATGTCCAGGCCGCGGATTTCGGCACCGATTTTGCCGGGTTTAGACTCGATCACTTCGATTTCGATGGTTTCAACGCTCATTCAGGCACTCCTATAAGCTCCAGTGATGGTGGTGGGTTGTGGTACTCCCGGCAGGTGTCGACTGGCGCACGACGCTACCGATTTGGCCCTGCAATCCAAGTCGGCCGCCAATAGCGGGCGTGGCCTAATTGACTTGCCGGGATTGTGCGGTCCAGTAAGGCGTCCTCAATTCCCGCTTCAATATTTTTCCGCTTGGATTCCGAGGCAGCTTTTCCAGAAAGTCGATCGATTTCGGCGCTTTGAAGTCGGCAATGCGCTGGCGGGTAAAATTGATCAATTCTCGCGGCTTGATCGTCCAACCCGGTCGCAACACCACAAACGCCTTAACGACTTCGCCCCAACGTTCGTCCGGGACGCCGATAACCGCCGCCTCGGCGACGCCGTCGTGCTCGCATAGCGCAGCTTCGATTTCGGCCGGATAGATGTTCTCGCCGCCGTAAATGATCATGTCCTTGAGCCGGTCGCAGATAAACAAATAGCCCTGGTCGTCTAGATAACCGGCATCGCCGGTGCGGACCCAACCGTCGGCGGACAGACATTCCCGCGTTGCCGCCGGATTGTTCCAATATCCGGCCATATTGGCCGGCGACTTGATGCAGATCTCGCCTATCGCCAGCGGCGGCAGGCAACGGCCTTCGGCGTCGATCACCCGCAGCTCCACCCCCGGCAAAGCCCGGCCGGCAGATTCCAAACGCTTGAGGTTTGCCGGCTCATGGTCCTCGGGGCGTAAACAAACCGCCATATTGCCGGTTTCGGTCATGCCGTAGATTTGGAAAAAGCCGCAACCGAAACGCGCCATCGCCTTTTTCAGCAAGGCCGGCGCGATCGGCGAGCCGCCGTAGAGAAAGCCCTTTACCGACGACAAATCCGTGCTATCGCAGGTCGGTTCCGCCAGCGTGGTCTGAATCATGGCCGGCACCATCGGCACTTTGCTGATCCGGTGGCGCTCGATCAATTCCAACACTTTCCAGGCCACAAAGGTGTCGATGACAATGCCTTGCGCGCCGGCAATGAATCCCTGTATCGCCCACCAGATCCCGCCCATATGGAATTGCGGCAACGATATCAACAGCCGGTCTTCCGGATTCAGATCCATCCAAAGGTCGCCTCGTTCGCGCATGCCCCGCATCAGCCTGAAGAACGCATCATTTTGCAACTGCACCCCTTTCGGATGGCCGGTGGTACCGCTGGTATACATTTGCACCACCACATCTTCCGGACGAGGCTGCAAAGCCGGCGGCGTTGGCGGAAACCGGTCCCGCCAGCCCTGAAAACTTGGGTATCCGCCCAGTTCCGCGTCTAACACGACAATTGTGCGCAGCCGCGGCAGTGCGTGTTTTGCCGCGGCAACACGTTCGAGAAAATCTTTAGCCACAAACACTATTTCGACTTCGCCGTTTTGCAGGATATAAACGCTTTCCGCCGCGGACAGGCGCCAGTTAATCCCGATCAGCACCGCCCGCGCCTTGGCGCAGCCAAATAAAATTTGATAGCTGTCGATACTGTCCTTGGCCAAAACCGCAACCCGAGCTTGCGGCATAATCCCCTCGGCGACTAATCCGGCAGCAACTTGATTGGCATGCCGGTCGAACTGACCAAACGTCGAACGACAGTCTTCGAACACGAAAGCGGTCGCATCGCCACGCTGTTGCGCTTGCCAAGCCGAGATTCCGGCCAGAGTTTCCGGGGCTGATAACGTCATTGTGCTTGCTAGAGATAAGTATGATGCTTTTACATAAAGCAACTAGAATGCCACCCGGAATTTCTGTAGCAGCATAAATCGGCACATAAAACTCAATATATTGATTTAATTAAATTTATTTAATTAAAAACCGACTAAGCTAACCGGGCTTGAACCGGCAAATCGGCCCCGCTCAGCGGCGTAACCGGCCGCTAACATATCTAGCGAGAAAAATGGGTGTTTTGGCGTAATTTTTTTGAGTCAAATCACATAGCTCAAAAACCGCGATCGTTTTCAGCCAGCCCGAGCATCGAAGCGGACGATAAGACCTTTCCGCATCGCAATTGGAGAGCAACCTTTCCTGGCTGCTGCCGAAATATCGGAATCCGATCTCAGGGAATTTTTCGCCAAGCCGGCTGCCCGGCATCTATGGCCAACACTGCAGCTTGGCGATCGGGAGGAGGATCAGGCGGATGAAATGAAGATTGGTGCCCGCCGCGCCGGAGCGGCTTGAATCAGCCACGATCAGGAAGCGGAATTGGTTCGGAATATGGTTTAGTTGAAACCCAAATTGGCTTGAGCCGGAGCGCCGGCAGCCAGATACCCTTAATAATTCGGATCGTCGGCATCGGTCTGCCCTTGCTCCCGTGATTCCAACCCGCCACTACTTCAAGCAGGGTAACTGCCCAGTCAGCCGTGACTTCAATTAAAAGCGCCGCTTGCGCTGCCTCCTTCCGTTTTAACGCTTGCCATGTACTCCTGATAAATTTTGAGCGCTTGTTCGTCCAATGGAAAACTCGAAAGGGCCTGTTGAGCGGCGGCTTGGACTTTTAGGTCTTCGCTCGGGTTTTGGAGCACAGCTAACAAGGAATCGCGGACATTTTCGTAACTAAAGCTGCCGTTACCCAGCGCCGATACCGCCAAGCTGCGCACGCCGGTATCGGAATCCCGCGCGGCTTTGGTAAAAATTTCCAGCGTGGACTGGTCTTTGCCGGTCCATTGAGTCAGAACTTGTAAGCTATTGCGGCGCACTTCGGGATCGGCACTGGCGGCCAGCGGCGAAACCGCTCGAATCACGTCCTGATGCTCGGTGCGGGTGGAGACGCCTTGCCGATTTAAACTGGAAATCGCCGCACTGACCAGCCGGGGATCGCTATCGGCAACCTTGTGCAGCATGTCTATGACTTGCGAGCGAAGTTTAGGATCGTTGCCGGCCGCGCCGCCTATCAACTGCAAGGCATTCAAGCGTTGCTCGTCGTTGCCGTCGCGCAGGAGTTGCGAAGCCGCGTCTTTAAGCTCCGGCATCACTTCTACGCCGCCGGACATGGCCAATATTTCGCTCAAGGTGTTGCCTAAATCTGTGCCGCTGGCATGCAGGAATTGGGAAATGACTTGACTGCGCGCAGCCGGATCGCTTTGTAAATGCGCGATGAGTTGCTGGAATTCCGGGCTATTGCGCAAAGCGTCCATATCCGGATTTTGCGCCAGTTTGGCGTCCAAAGCCCCCAATAATTCATGCGTGTCCCGAGGGGCTGCTTCAGTCTCAGCCATGGGTAAAGCCTGAGTCCGAGAAACAGCGGCACCACGGTTTACGGCCTGTTCTGAAAGGCGAATGCCGGAGGCCGATGCTGCCAGCCGTGAAGTTTTGCCCGATTGCTCGCTTTTGCGGTTCGCGGCGAGCGGGGACGGTGTCGTGGGCTCCGAGGCGCTTTGATTCGTGAGACTTGCTTCGTCTGCAAAATCAATTCCGCGAACGCAATACCCGGCACCGAATGCCGCCATCAGGAGAGACAGAGATAAAATTTTGGAATTAGGCATAATTTTCAAAGACTCCCGCGAAGCTTCGCAAACGAACGGTATCTCGCCGAAGCAGGCGTGCTGCGTCCATTGCCGCCTGCTCCAAGCCACTAAAAACGTCCATCAAGCCGGTAGTGCGATACGGCGTTTAAAACCCAGCCAGCCCGCCAAGGCGCTTCCGAATAACCACACGGCTGCCGGCACCGGCACCGGTGCCGTTTCCGCGCCGAGATTCATCGAAATATGCCCTAGCACTTTTTCGGTGATATCTCCAGGTTCGGCACCGAATCTAAAAAAATTACTCCATTGAGACGCGCCCCATTTGTAATCCGCGCTTAAGGTCGTATAGCCCGTTGTCGGATCGACGCCGAACACCGGGTTGATTAGTTCAAATATGCTTCCAGGCGCCACGCCGCCACTGCTACCGATGTACCATTTGTATTCCTGAGTCATCCGATCTTGTTGCAGGCGGATATCCAGGCTGGCAAACCACAGCGAAGCGCCCGGTGCGATAAAATCGCTGTGCAGGCGCAGTGAGCCGCCCAGGCCGATTGTTAAAGGCGTTTCCTCGCCCGGATAGGGATTATAACTGCTGGGTACCCAACCGGATCTTTCAGGCCACCAGACCCCTGCTCGCAAATCATCGACTTGCATGGTAAAGCCGCCTGGCGGTTGATCCAGAGGCACCCAATCATCTTGATTGTAGATACGCCATTGCGCCACGGCTTCCGGATCGGCTGTGCCATTGGCTATACGCGCCTCCGAGGCAAGCTCCGAACGCTTAATGGCGGTAGGCGAGTTATGATCCAAAAATAGCTGCGGATATAAAAAACGATTGCCCTTGGTATCCGACGTCGGTCCTTCAGACCCCTCTATGGGGATACCATGGATATTGGTTCGAGACCACCTCGGCATCATGGTGGCCCAGGCTTGGCGGTCATAGGTCAAACGCGCTTCCCCGCCTATAAACCCTGGAGGGAAATAAGTGGGTTCGAATACTGTTGAGGAGAAAACTTGCGTGGATAGTAGCAGCGAATTTATCAAAACTAATAATGCGTGTTTTTTAACGGATTTTGTTGATGGCATAGTCAATTTTCCTTTTAAACTAAGATGGACAAAAAGGGTGCAATGAATTTAAAGCTAATTAAAAATTATTGAAAATAAATCAGGCTTGGCTAGCTGCAGGTATGGTGGATTTTTGCAGGTGGTGGGTGAGTTTGCGAACCCCCAACATTTGCAGCTTCGAATTATTGGGCTTCACTCGCGGTAACCTCAAACTACCGCGCTTTAAAACTGAAACCACCCGAGGTGTTTTGCTAATTCACTCAAGTGGTTTCAATTTATCGATCAACCGCAGTCTATGTAAAACTTAATCAATAGACTTTTAGTTGTAGGTATATGTCACAGAGATTCTACCGACTAAAGCAAGTGCCTCTGAACCAGTAGGGGTTGCGCCTGCTGAAGTTTTATAGGCATTGGGAACAAGCCCTGTTAATACACCTGTACCTGTTGGCGTGGTAAGGCCGGTGCCGGGACCCATCATTAGCGCATTATCCGTTGAATTTAGGCCGGAAGTGATCCACCAAGTGCCTGTGCCGCCATCGGGTGCAGCGCATGGAGCACTGTTTGGCGTCCCCCGGTAGCATCGTCCCCAATCGGTGGTGTTGGCAGACGAAGGGTTGGCCCAGTTATCAACGGCATCGGCAAAACGAAGGTTGGCTTTCAGGGTGACGGTTTTAGTTGCCGCGGTATGAACATAGTTAACTTCAGTAAGCTTGAGGAAACTCAGCCCATTATGATCATCCCATAGCTCCCAGTCTGTACCTACTTTGGTAAGCCTGAGTTTACCCATTCTTAAAGATAGGGTTGGATTTTGAAATGAGCTGCGAAATTTGAACACCCCAGCCAATCCAATATTACCTGTTCCCGTAACGCCGCTGTAGTTTGAAACGGTATTACCAACTTTAAACGTCGAAGTGTAGTTAGGCGTCGCCGAGGTTGCGCATACCACGGGCAGGCTATAAGGGCCGTAATAGTCGGTTCCTGCCGCATCGCCGTTTGCACCAGGCGCGTTAGTGGTAGGGACGGTATTGGACGGGACCGTGCTTGAATAATTCCATGTGGAGGGTGAAGGTGTTGCGCCGGTTCTTTCTTCGATAAAGGCATTCAGATAGATGTAGCGGTTGCCATAAGTTGACCATGCGCCGGTGCCGGTATCGCTGTTTGAAGGGACTGGAGAAATGACTGAACCAGCAGGTATGCGTTTTGTAGAGTCCCCTTGCATTGAAGCTAAAACACCCTTGTTCAAGGTAACGGATGCCGACCCACCGCAAACCGCACTTGCATCGAAAGCCAACAGAGCGCTAGACAATCCGGTTAAGGTAAAAAGTCCGGCTTTGATCATTTTTAGATTGACGTTTTTCATTAATTTTTCCTGATAAATGGATTAACTATTTAGGTTTGCTCATAAACTACCGAGGACGACAAACCCATTGCAGGATTGGCGATTAATATCGCGCATACCATTACTGCGCCTACTTTGGGTACAAAACTCTTGATCAGTATCAAGCTCCAGATTAGTTTTATACCTGCATTTTCTATCCCTGAACCGCTGATCCTGTTTTAACAAATGCAAATCTTTTGCGTAATTTTGTTCATAATTCTGATGGATACTTTGAGTTTTCAGGGGGCGATGCCTGCTCGTCGGTCACATTGGCACCCACTGAAATTAACGTGACGGAAATCGCGCTCAGCGCAAACAGGCTTAAATGCTTTTTGTTGCGGATATTCATTTTTTCTCCTTTGTTTTGACTGAAAAATTTAATTTCCAAATCAAGCATAAATTGGCGATTATTAATTTGGCCGCCAAGCGATTAAATAACTCTAACACTCCCACTGACTCCATCGGAGTCGGCGCGAAGTTTCCACCGAGATTTACAGAGTTTCAATGAGGCAAATTGTCGCACCACAAACCAACTCGGCAACACTATCCATACTGTGTTAAATAACTATTTTAAATACCGCACTTTTGGCCGATTTTACGGCATATGCCGCAATTACTATAAATAGGAAAAATTTCTATTTGAAAATATTTTTTACCGCCAACAG
This sequence comes from Methylomonas sp. Uni0011, assembly GCF_056850255.1. Lineage (NCBI taxonomy): Bacteria > Pseudomonadati > Pseudomonadota > Gammaproteobacteria > Methylococcales > Methylococcaceae > Methylomonas > Methylomonas sp. Uni0011. The sequence goes on along the minus strand of NZ_JBVVNO010000003.1, from coordinate 258,769 downwards.
GTGCCGAAACGAACTAACACTCAAGCAAATTCCATAGAAGACGCATCGAGACCATCTTATCAGCCATAAGACGCCATAATTTTCGGAATATCATCAAAACGCATCATCCGAACAGCTAATCTTAAAAGCTAATATTATTTAATTATTTATTTTTAACACCTAAAGTAAACGGCGATTTACCTTGGTAAAAATCTATATCTCAGACAATATTTACGAACCTACAAAAAATAGCCACAGCAGGCAGATAATCACTTAGCAACCGACCAGACAGCTTAAATATTTAGTTTTATCCGTTCGCGCCAGCGCCGCCGGCATTATTCAACCCGCTATTTATCTTGCTGCTGTGTAAATATAGAAACTCCGCATATCACCGAAAAACTGCTTTTTCCGATGGCGAGGAGGATCAGGCGGATGAAATGAAGCTCGGTGCCCACCGCGGCGGAGCGGCTTGAATCAGCCACGATCAGGAAGCGGAATTGGTGCGGAATATCGTTTAGTTGAAACCAAAATTGGCTTGAGGGGGCTGATAGGACTCGCTTGCCATATACTGCTGAATGGCGGCTTGCGCTTGCTCATCCAACGCAAAACGCGCCAACGCCCGTTGCGCAACCGCTTTTATTGCCGGCTCTTCATCCGGGTTATGCAAGGTGTCGAGCAAAGGTTGGCGCACGCTGTCGTAACTAAATTCGCCGTTGCCAAACGCAGAAAGCACCCAGGTTCGCACCTGAGGATCGGGATCGTTAGCGCCTTGGGCCAAAGTTTGCATGGCATCCGGGTCTTGGGCTCCCCACTTGGCGATTACCTGGAAACCGTTCAAGCGCACTCGCGAATCGTCATGCCCGACGAACGGCGTCACCTCCTTGATGATCGCCTGCCGCTCGACCTCCGAGGCTCCACCTTGCCGCACCAAGTTGTCCATCGCCGCCACCGCCACCTCCGGATCGCCGCCATCACGTTTCAGCGCCTCCAGCAACGCCGCGCGGGTTTGCGGCGTGTAACTGGGGGTCGAACCCAGCAGTTGCAAGGCGTCAGCCCGCTGTTCGCTGTTACCGTGTTTCAACAGCCATTCGGCCGAACTTTTCAACGTCCCCATGCCAACGCCCGCGCCGGATGTCGCCACAGCCAACACCAAGGTTTTACCGAGCGGCGTGCCGCTGGTTTTCATGATCCGCGCCAATACGGCTTGCCGCGCTGCGGGGTCGGATTGCAGTTTTGCCATCAACAATTGGTAACTTTCGCTGTTTAATAGCTCGTCGTGACTAAGGCCCTGTCCGGCCAGATCGTCGAGGACCAACAATATTTCCCCGACGGCCTGGGATAGAGGATTTTCCGCCGAAGCATCCTCATCCTCGGCAGCTTCTGCGAACCCTGGCTCCGGCTGGTCAGCCGCCCAACCCGGCAGCACCACGGAATCGACGGACCGGCTGACGGGAGATGCCGGCCCGGCGGAAGCCCTACCGCCGACTCTAAGCGACTGGGCCGTCTCGCCGCCGCCGAAAAAATAGATCATCAAACAAGCCAGCAGAAACGCGGGGATCACAATCGCGCGGGTTAGCTGCATATACGATGTCTCCTTGTCATTCGATTTTCGCGAGTTGTAGATTCAACAAACCGTTGAGCCGAGAATGCTGCCCAGAACCTAGGAACCGGGCTTAACACCATGATGCGCGGTTGCAAAGCAACATTAACCCCTCTCGAATCGCCGCAATCCGCCGACGCCAAGCAGTGCGCCGCCGAACAGCCAGACCGCGCCCGGCAGCGGCACCGGCGACGCATCGGCCACGTCGCCGTCGCGGACGGCCCAGGCATTAAAAATGGTTTGAGAGTAAAAATACTCGTCACCCTTGGGTTGATAACTGTCGATTCCCTCGTAAAGACTGAAGGTTTCCGCCCACGCGGGGTTTTTGGGCATTTCGCCTGACGACCAGTAACCTGACCCGCCGACTTGAACATTGCTGAACAGGTCGTAGTTGGCGTTGTGGACGGCATCGAGCGGCTGCCCCAATTCACCGCCCAATTCGCCAAAAAATAAATGCCCCATCTCGCTTTGGACTTTCTTGGCGCTGGCGGTTGGCAGGCGCCAATCGCTGTAGCCGCCGTAGTCCAGATTTTGGGCCCAGGCCATCGCCCCATACCAGCTCAATTGGCCGGTGTCGGCATTGAAGTCGCCGGCGGCCAGATTGTAATGGCCGCTATTGGCTGGCGTGTTGCCAGTGTTGGGGGTGTCGTTAATGGTGCCGACATTGGCGATGATCTCGTTCACCAAGTTTGGGTTGGCGGCGGCCTGGGTTTGGAACAGGTTGGCATCGGCCACCCAGGTGATGTTGCGGTCGCTGTCGTAGATCATGGTGCCGCCGGCCCGGCTGAGCAGCGCGGCTTGGCCGGTGGCGGACAGGGTGAGCAATAAGGTTGCGGTTAGCGGTTTTAACAGTTGCATGTGCATTTTTCCTGGTTCGTTAAAATTTTAAATGGCGGGTTACCGGTCAAGCGGCACGGCGGCGCTTGCCACCCAGCCAGCCCAAGCCGCCGGCAAACAGCCAAACGGCGGAAGGCAGCGGCACCGGCGACCCCGCGCCCACGTCGCCGTCGCGCACCGCCCAGGCGTTAAGATATTCGTCGCCCTTGACGCCGTAGCTTTGGTAGCCTTCCGGAATCGCGGCACCCGATGGAAAGGCCGATGTAAAGTAACCGGCGAATTCCGGAAACGGCCCAAACTCGGCATCCAGCCAGTATTTTGGGGTGTGGTAACCGCCGCCCTGCACCGACGGAAAGTTGCTGAACAGGTTGTAATCCGGACTGGTGGCAAAATCGGGGTCGAAGCCGCCCAACTCTTCAAATAAATGGTTCAGCTCGCTGCCGCTGACACGGTATCCAGGCCCCGGCGTACCGTAATTCGGTAGCCGCCAGTCGCTGAAGCCGCCGTATGTCAGGTTCTCGGCCCAGGCCTTGGCACCGTACCAGGTCATGCGGCCGTCTTCGGCGTCGAAGTCGCGGGCGGTCAGCGCGTGGTAACCGCTGCCGGCCGGGGAATCGTAAGCGTTGGGGGTATCGTGGATGCCGCCGACATTGGCGATGATCTGGCTGACCAGATTGGGATTGGCCGCCATTTGGGTTTTGATCAGATTGGCGTCGGCCAGCCAGGTCACGTTGAGTTCGGTGTCGTAGACCATGCTGCCGCCGGCCCGACTTAGCAAGGCGGCCTGGGCGTTGGCGGATAGGATCAGCAGCGCCGCGGCGCCGAGGGTTTTAACGGTGTGCATATTCGTGCTCCTTGAATTATCGCGCGGTGGGTGTCAGATAGAAATGGCGCGGCGCTTGATGCCGATCAAGCCCAACAGCGCGCTGCCGAACAGCCAGGCCGTGGCGGGTAGCGGTACGCTGGAAACCCCGCTGCCGGACCGGTTGGGATTGATGGATAGGTGGCCGAGTACTTTGTTACCGTCTTCGGAAACCGTCCCATCCACATTTCTAAACTGAAAAAACGCGCCCCAAGCGCTTGTACCCCATCTGTAGTCGGCTTCCAAAGTCATCTGGCCCTGGGCGTTGACGTCAAACACCGGGTTAATCAACTCGAATATCGTCGCCGGAGCTTGGGGATGTGTACTGGCGATATACCAGTAATAGTTGTTGCTGTCGTCGTACGTGTTAATTTGTTCGCGTAGCTCCAAACCGCTAAACCACAACGAACCGCTTTGCCCGAAAAAATCGCTGACCATCCGGAACGAACCGCCCAAACCTATAACCGTTCGCACACGATCACTATCGTTAGTGGGATTCGGATCGTAACGAGTTTGGCTATAACCGCTACCCCAATCGATCGGCAAACCCGATTCTATTGGATCGACCGGCATCGCGAAGCCACCTTCCGGTTGGTCCAACGGCTTGCGTTGCGCCAGATCGAAAATCCGCCATTCTTCAACCGCTTTCGGATCGGCCGTGCCTTTCACGATGTGGTCATCAGAAGCCATGGTGGAAACCGTTGTTGGCGCGGACTGACGGTAGTCACGAAACAACTGCGGATAAAAAAAGCGGTTGCCGTCGGTATCCGAGGTGGGATCGGGCGTGTTCTTCAGATCGATGCCGTGTGAGTCGCTACGCATGGCCGAACTACGCATCGTGGCCCAGGTGGCTTGGTCGTAAGTGAAGTAGGCCATACCGCCGATGGTGCCGCTCGGTAAGTCGGCTTGTGCCGACGAGGCTGTCGCCAGTGCTAGCGCGGCGGCCAGATGTTTAAGGTTTGTGGGATAAATTTTCATGAGTTTTTCTTAACATTATTGTTTCGGGGTAAACCAGCCGAAATTTTTTGGAGTTATGTCGGGAAAAACCACCAGGGTAGGCGGAGCTTTCCCTGGTGGTAGACTTCAAACGAAGGCGATGGATGAACGTACATCTATCGCCAGTGAAGCTATCGGCAATTAGTACGTATAGGTCACTTCGATGGTGCCGACCAGGGCTTGAGACTCGCTGCCGGTTGGACGAGGGCTGCCGTAAAGCGCCGGGGTGCCGGTTTTGGTCGCAGTCGCTGTCGTATAGGTACCGCTTCCGGTCAGCATGGTTTGGTTGTTGTAGGTGGCGGTGCTTGTTTGCCACCAATTGGCGCCGGTACCGATGGTGTCGCCAGGGTCGCCATTATTACAAGTAGAGCTAAACGTACCCTTAATACAACTACCCCAGTCTGTCGGTCCGGCGGCATCGGCGAAACGCAGATTACCTTTCAGCGTCACCGTGGTACCCGATAGGGTTTCCGTCGCCTCGGTCAATTTAAACAGCGTTTGTGGCGTGCCTGTCATGGCTGCGACCAAATTATCTTTAACCACCCATTTGCCAGAGACTTTTTCTAGAGATAGTTTTCCCCATCTAAGAGATAAAGTGGGATTTTGGAAGGCGCTACGTACTTTGAACACACCCGCCAAGCCAATCTTTCCCGCACCTGTACCAGCGTTATAGGTCGAGACGATATTGCCGGTTTGGAAAGTAGTTGTGTAATTAGGTGTAGCGGATGTGGCGCAGACCACAGGCAGGGTTTGAGTTGGATAGGTGTCTGTACCGGCAAGCACGCCAGTTCCGCCAGTGGACGTGACAGGCACTGTGTTACTCAAGGTGCTGTAACTGAACGCGCTATCCGCCAGAAACGTATTCAGGTAGATATAGCGTTTGCCATAATCTACCCCTCCCCAAAGGGCTTGCCCGGTACTGGCATTCGAGACCGGCAACGTTACACCGCCCGGCCTGCCGCCGCCTGCTATCGTTGCCAGTATGGCTTTATTCAGCGTAATGGTCGCAGTTTTACCGGTTACGCACGCCGCATTGGCATCCACTGTCATTAACGCTGTAGATAATGCGCCAAGCGCGAAAAGGCTTGCTTTGATTTTCTTGGTGTTCATTTTTTCTCCTTTGTTTTGACTGAAAACTTTAATTTCCAAATCAAACATAAATTGGCGATTATTAATTTGGCCGCCAAGCGATTAAAGAATTCTAACACTCCCGCTGACTCCATCGGAGTCGGCGCGAAGTTTCCACCGAGATTTACAGAGTTTCAATGAGGCAAATTGTCGCACCAAAATTCTCGCCGAATAACTCAAAAAATCGCGGCAAATAACTATTTCATATCACTCAAAAAAGCATATTTTTTAGGGCATATGCCGCAATCTATTAAAACTTGAGTCATATGCCCTAAAACCGGACACCAGGCCAAGAAAAAATCGATTTAATACTAGCCGTCAAATTAAGCCGCCAAGCTCGTCTGCAAGACTCCAGAACCAGCCGCCTCGTGCGGCAACAGGCTCGCCTCGTCCAGCCGATTTTTGGCAAAACCAAGCATAATTGGCCTTGAAAATGCTACATTCGCCAGTGTAAGCCGGGCGTCTCGGGTGCAGGAAACACCAACTTTCAGTGCTAATCTTCCTATCGGCGGCTAAGTTTACGCTCTATTTTATTTTTTAATAATTACGAAATATAAATCGCTTTACATCCGGAAAAAACAGCATGCCGATACATTGAAATTAATAGCATAGGTTTTGCCATAAACTCATAAACTTTGTTTCAAAATTAACCACACGAAATAATCGAATATTTCTGAAAAAACCCCATCGATAAAACCGATATCTGACATTAAAACCGAATTTTTATTATAGTTTTATGGATACTAAAAAACCCTTAATACATCATTGCTTGTTCACTTGTTTTTTTTCCGCAATATTCATCAGCGGACCGTGCCAATCGGAGGTTTTAACGACTATGGATACCCGGGAGAAACTCTCTGCTGCTGCCGACGAGATCAGCTATTCGGCAACTATTCGGCGCACCCGCTACGGAGTTCCGCACATTACGGCTCAAGATTTAGCTGGAGCCTGGTTCGGCCAAGGCTATGCGATGGCGGAAGACCGGCTATGCGTGTTGCTGGATCAGGTGATCAAGGTGCGCGGCGAACGCGCGCGCTACTTCGGCCCCGGCGAGTACGAAGCCAACGTCGAAAGCGATTTTGCCTACCGGCATTTGCGACTGCTGGCGGACGCGGAAAAACGCTTGCCCGGCCTGCCCAACGAAATTCAAAGCATGTTGACCGCGCACGCTGCCGGCATCAATCGGTATCTGGCCGTTACCGATACCGCCAAACTACCCGCAGCCTGCCGCGATCCGCGCCAGCACGTGACAGTCAATGCGGCCGACCTGTTGGCGATCGCCACCGACTTCAGCATCTTTCTGAGCAGCCGGTTTCTGACGCCATTTATCAGTAACGCCCAACCGCCGCAAGCCGCCGGCACGCCGGTAACGGCACCGGCCGCGCCAGCCGCCGACGCGGAAAAACCGGGCAGCAACGGTTGGGCGATCGGCGCCGACATGACCGAATCGGGCCACGGCATGTTGCTGGCTCAGCCGCATTTTCCCTGGGAAGGTGCCTTGCAGGCTTGGGAGTCGCATGTCACGGTGCCGGGTCAACTTGATGTGTACGGCATCACCGTCCCCGGCGTACCGAACACGCTGGTGGGCTTCAATGCCGCGGTGGCCTGGACCTTGACCGTAACCACCTCGCCCAAGGCCACGCTATATCAATTGAATCTGCTGCCGGGCGATGCCACCCGTTATTACTACGACGGCCAGATCCGGGCATTGCAGCCGGCCGAGTATAAGATTGAGGTATTGAGTAAAGCGGGGGCGTTGGAATCAAAAACCCGCAAGTTATGGCGCAGTCATTACGGCCCCATCCTGTCGATTCCGGCGGCCCTGACCGGCGGCATGGCCGATTACGCCTGGAACGCACAACATGTATTGACCTACCGCGACGCCAATATCGACAACGACTCGATGCTCGCCCAATTTTTCGACATGACCAAGGCGGCGAACATGGACGGCCTGATCGACGCCCACCGGCGCTGGGCCGGCAGCGTGCCCTTCTCCAACACCGTCGCCGCGTCGGCCGAAGGTAAGGCTTGGTACGCCGACAGCTCGCCGGTACCGCATTTGTCGCCGGCGACTTTACAGGCCTGGCGACAAGCCAGGCTAAGCGATCCGGGCGTTGCCGCGCTCTTCGCGTTTCACGGCATCTATCTGTTGGACGGCAGCACGTCGCGCGACGAATGGGTCAACGATCCTGCCGCCCGCAAACCGGGGTTGGTGCCGTTCGAGCGCGCCCCGCAACTGGCCCGGCGCGACTTCGTGTTCAACGCCAATGACAGCCATTGGCTAACCAACCCCAAGCAGCCGCTGGAAGGCTTTTACCCACTTTACGGCGACGAGCGTCAACCGCCTTCGTTGCGCACCCGGATGAACGCACGCACGCTCAGCGGCCAAACCGGCAAATTTACGTTGCAAGCGGTCAAGGATGCGGCTTTGTCCAATCAGGCCTTGGCCGGCCAATTGTTCCGATCGGCCTTGGTCGAGCGCTGCCGGAAAACCAAAGCCGTTAAAGTCGACGGCAAAACCGTCGATTTGGCCGAGGCTTGTCGGGTACTGGCTAACTGGGACGAACGCTTCGATCCGGACAGCCGCGGCGCGGTGCTGTTTCGCGAGTTTTTGAGCGGCTTCCGTCCGGAAGCCGGCGGCCACGAAGATACGCTGATGGCGGCGAACCGCCAAATCTTTGCCCAGGCCTTCGACCCGGCCGAACCGCTCACCACGCCCAGCGGATTGGCCCCAGCGCCGAAAAGCGCTCCGGACCCCGCTTTGCTGGCCCTGGCCAGGGCCGCGCAAAGGTTGAAACAAGCCGGCATCGATTTGGATGCCAGATTGGGCGATGTGCAATTCAGCCCGAAAAACGCCGTCAAAATTCCGATCCACGGCGGCCAAGGCCAGGAAGGCATTTTGAATATGGCGGCCTACAGCGGCTCGAACGACAGCTTGCTGCCGACCACACCCAGAGGAAAAGTGCTGAATCCGGCCACCGGTTTGACCGATCAAGGCTACGTGGTCAATTACGGCACCTCGTTTTTGCTGGCGGTGGAATTGACGGCCCAAGGTCCGTCCGCGCAAGCCGTGATGGCGTTTTCCCAGTCTGCGGACCCGGAGTCGCCGCATTACGCCGATCAGACGGCCTTGTTTTCCAGCAAAGGCTGGCGCCCCTGTTTGTTCCGCAATGCCGAGATTGAGGCCGATCCGGCACTGCGTCGCTACCAAGTTGGCAATCGTTAGGATCGGCTGCATTCAATTCGGCGGGGCATATCGCTCCGCCGTCCGGCCGCCTCAGTCCCGCAGATAGGCCATTACACACAACGCCACTGTTAAATAACCTAGTTTAGTAACTCACGGGCTGGGTACTGAACCCGCGACCGCCAATATCCTTGCCGCCGGCCCTTTGGCTCGGTATTTGCTTTTCTGGTGTGCGCTGCGGAGTCGTTTCGTGTGCGGCTTCCAGCCTTGCCGGTCTAACACGCTATTGCCGGCGGCCAACGCGCCTTATCCGGCGCCTCGCTAACTGCTAATTCAAAGAACCGGCTGCGCGGTCGAAACGCCGCCGCGATGGAGTCATGATGGAGAAATGGTTCGACAGCCTGAACGAATATTTTGCCGGTGTCCCGCTAAGGGCAATCCGGTTTAAGTGGGCGATTTTACTGACCACTCTCGCGCTAACCCTGTTTTTGCTATTCGGCGCGCTGACTCGCACCAGCATCAACACCGCCGCCAACAGCTTTCTGGACCGGAGCGACCCGGCCATCGTCGCGTTGGATAAATTTCGCCGCCAGTTCGGTAGCGACGACTCGGTATTTTTGGTCTACCGGGCCAAGGACGGCGACGTATTCTCGCGGCGTTCGCTGTCCGCGTTGCAAACCTTGACCGACGACTTGGAAAACTGGCGCGAGCTTGGCGACCAGGTCAAGGATGCCGGCGGCCAGACCGCAAACTTGGACGAACTGCGCCATATTCGCCGGGTACAGTCTTTAAGCAACATCCGGGTGCAAAGCGCCGACGGCGATACCTTGCACTCCAACCGCTTGGTGCCGCGGCAATTACCCGACAGTCCGGCCGAATTCGCCGCAATCAAAGCCAAGGCGCTGGCGCAAAAAGACTATCGGCTGGCGTTTTACTCGCCGGACGGCCAATACGCGGCGGTGTTGATCCAAACCGATTTCGGCGCCATCCCGGTCAAGGACTACGTGCCCAAGGTCAACGGCGACGGCGTGGCCTTGGACGACAGCTTCGGCGATGTGGCGGGCGGTGCCGACACGCTGAAGTTCGACGATAGCGCCGAGGTGCAAACCATCCAGTACGAGAAGGTCGATAACTTTGTTTACGCCCGCTTCGTCAAGGCCTTGAAAGCGGTATACCAACGCTACGACAACGACTTCGAATTTTATTCGGTCGGCTATCCGCCGCTGATGGAATTCGTGCAGCAAGTGCTGCAGCAATCGGCCGGCTTGAACCTGGGCATGATTCTGATCAACGTGGTACTGCTGTGGGTGTTGTTCCGCTCGTTCAGCGCGGTGCTTTGGCCGGTATTGATCGTGCTGTTCAGCATCGTCTGGGTCACCGGCGCGGTGGCCTGGGCCGGCAAGAGTCTATCGACGATGATCAGTCTGACCGTGATGTTGGTGTTCGTTTGCTGCATGGCCGATTGCATCCACGTCATCAGCATTTACCAAGCGCGCCGTCAGGATGGCGACCACCACCGGCAGGCGCTCTCGGATGCGTACGCCACCGCCGGCTTGCCGATGTTGATAACCAGCATCACCAATATGACCGGTACTTTTTCGCTGATTTCGTCCGAGCTTTATCCGATCCGGGTATTCGCGGCGATGTCCACCTTGGGCGTCGGACTGGCCTATTTATTTTCGGTGCTGCTGCTGCCTATCCTGTTGGATTTCTGGCATCCCGGCGTGACCGATGCCTCGGTCAAACCGGGCTGGACGCGGCGTATCGCGAATCGTTGGCTGACCTTATCCGCGCCGGTTCGCACGGCTTGGGGCATCGGCTACGTCGGCTTGGTCATGTTGGCCTTGGGCCTGAGCGTGGGCGGCTACATCGCGTTGATTTCGGTGTTGACCTACGGCGTGGTACGCGGCCAGAAACGCTTGTTGACAGCCGTGCCGCGCTTGGCCTCGCGGCAATTTCGGCTGTCCTTGCTGTTGTTCGGCATATTGGTCGCGGCCTGCTGGTACGGCGAAAGCCAATTGCGCATCGATTCCAACGTCACCGAACTGACCCGGGAAGGCAGCAGCATCCGCGTGGCCTATCAGACCGCCGACAGCAAAATGGCCGGCACGCAAAACATGGAAATCATGCTGGACACCAAAACGGCGGACGGCATTCTCGACCCAAAAATTCTGACCCGGATCGATAAGCTGCAACAAAAAATCGCCGAAAAATATCCGGACCAGGTCAGCCGCACCTATTCGCTGGCGAATCTGGTCAAGGACACTTACCGGGTGCTGAACGAAGACCGGCCGGAGTTTTACCGCATCCCGGACTCACAGACGATGGTGGCGCAATTGTTATACCTGTTCAACAGCGTCAATCCGGCCGACCGGCGCGGCATCGTCTCGGACGACTACAGCCAGTCGCATATCAGCGTCAATGTCTATAGCGCCGGCTCTTCGCAGTACCAAGCCTTCTTCGACGAAGTGAACCGCGAAATCGAACAAGTGTTCGGCGACGTGAAAGCCGAGTTTCCCAATCTGGAAGTGACTTTGACCGGCACGGTACCGCTGGCGATGCGGACCCAGGCCATCATCGCCCATTCTCAATACGACGGCTTTTTGTTGGCGCTGGGCGTGATCAGCGTGATTATCTTCCTGACGCTGGGTTCGGTGCAGGCCGGTTTGCTGTCCTTGATTCCCAACGTGATTCCGGCCTTGTTCACCTACGGCCTGATGGGCTTGCTGGACATTCCGCTCGACACCGATACCTTGCTGTTGGCGCCGGTCATCATCGGCTTGGCGGTGGACGACACCATCCATTTCATGACTCATTACCGACAGGCGCTGATCAAGACCCGGCAGATGGCCGAAGCCTTGCGGGAAACGATAGAGGAAGTCGGCCCGTCGATACTGTTCACCGGCATGGTGTTGGGCCTGGGTTTTTCGATTCAAGGTTTTTCCGACTACCTCGGCACCGCGAAGATGGGCATCTTCGGCGGCTTGGCGATTTTCGTCGGCATCTTGTGCGAACTGTTTTTGCTGCCGGCCCTGCTGGTGGCCTTCAAACCGAAATTCGGTCTCAAACAGGTCGATACGACCGTCAATTTATGAGGTTCAAGCATGCGTAATACCCTTGCAAATCGGCTGATTCTGGCGACGGTCTGCGCCTTACTGGCTCAGCCGGCGGCGGCCGAGGAAGGCGGCGCGCCGGACGGGCGGGCCATATTGGAAAAGCTGTCCGACTATCAGCGCAGCATCACCGACTCGGCCTTCGTCAAATCGCGCTTGTCCAGTTGCCAATACGGCATCAAGGACAACAAAATCACCTGCGCCGAAACGCCCCGAGAAAAACTGCTGGAAGCGGTCGGCATTAACGACGGCAAGAATAAAAAAGACACCAAGGCGGTAACCATCGTGCTGGAACCGGCCTCAGAAAAAGGCGTGGGCATGTTGAATTACAGCTACGACGAAACCGGCAAGGACAACGAAACCTGGCTGTATTTGTCGGCGCTGGGCAAGGTCAAACGCATCGCCAGCGGCAATTCCGACGAGGATTCCGAGCCGGCCTCGCTGTTCGGTTCGGAATTCACCACCGAGGACACCGAAACCGGCAAACTGGACGATTACACGATCAACGTCCTGGGCAAAGCCGTGGAAGCCGGCCGGCCGGTTTGGAAAATCGAAACCATCCCCAATGCCGAGCGCGCCCGCAAGACCCGCTACGGCCGCCGGGTGATGTACGTCGATAAGGAGCGCTACGTGTCGTTGCGGGTCGAGCTGTACGACAAGCAAAACAAGGAAATCAAACGCTTGCTGACGTCCAAGGTCGAGGAAATCAAAGGGGTCTGGACCGCGCGTTCGCAAACCATGATGAATCTGGTCACCAACCGGCTGTCGAATATGGCGCGGAGCGAGATCAACAGCGGCGTCAACATTCCGGAAGACTTTCTGACCCAGCGAACCTTGACCGATGTGGCCTTCCGGGAAACCACGTTGGCACAACTACGGGCTCAAGTGAATTAACGGTGATCCGTTGCCGTCCGCCAAGACGATAGGCCGGACCCGGCCATTGCGCTGGCTGGCCCTCGCCTTGGCGTTGACGACCGCCGCTCGGGCCGAGCCGACGCTTGACTTGCCGGGCACCGGCTCGCTGGCGTTCGACGATAACGCGGTCTTAGCGGCAGCAGATGCCGGTTCCGAATTTTGGGACAAATTCACCTTCAAATTCACCCAACTGGTTTACGCGCAGGTCCACGACCACAAAACCGATTCCGGCGCGTTGAAACAAGCGACTGTGGAAGACAACCGGCTCGGCCTGTTAATCAAATACCAGAATCCGTTCGCGCCAGGTTGGAATCTGCAAGGCAGCGGCCAAGCCAAATTGTATTGGCCGTCGGATTACGACTTCGAAGGCTTGAGCAGCCAGTCGATCGAAATGGAGCAACGCCTGGACAACCTCGAAATGCGGCTGAACGAGCTATACCTGAGCAAGACCTTCGGCAGCCACACCTTCAAACTGGGCCGGCAGACCTTGGTCTGGGGGGAAGCCGAAGGCAATTCGGTGCTGGACACCTTGAACGTGCTGGAATACCGCGACCTCAGCACGATAGAGGTCGAAGACGCCCGTATCAACCAATGGTTCGCGGTGTGGGAGCATTTCGCCGACGCCAGGCGTTGGGCGATGTTCGTCAATCTGAATCCACAATTCAACCCGCTGCCGCGCAAAGGCAGTCCGGCTTACGTGGCACCCTTGTTTCCGATCGACGCCCCCGACTCGGACCGCCACCGGGTCGAGGCCGGGGCGCGGATGCAGTGGTCGGTCGAACATAGCGATGTTTCGCTGATGGCGGCGTATCTGTATGAAAACCAACTGCATTACCTGACGCCAGTCAGACTTTCCGGCCATATTCAGGCCAAGGACAACGGTTACTGGCTGCTCGGCGCCAGCGCCAACCGGGCCATCGGCAAATTATTGTTGAAGCTGGATCTAGCCTACAGCGTCGGCTTGCTCGAGGACACCACCATTTTGGCGCCGATCCCGCATACCTCGACGGTGCGAAAAGACCAAATCGGCGCATCCTTGGGCTTCGATTACGCACTGACCAACGACCAAAGCATCAACGCTTCGGTGCTGGCGCGCTCATTTCTGGCTCACGACAGCGGCTTGGCTCCCGGCGAACGCACCGCCAACGGCGATATCTTCGGCACCTGGCTGATACGCTACAACTGCCGTTTTTTGAACGATACCCTGACCTTCACTTCCTTCAACCAAGGCACGCTGAATGCCGGTCAAGCGCTGAGCAGCGCAATGCTAAGCTATGCTATCGACGACCACTGGTCGGTAATGGGGACGGTGATCGCTACCTTTGCGAATAAGCGGAGTGCGTTGCCGATTCTGGATCAGGACGTCAGGGTGGGATTTAGTATCAGTTTCTCGCTATAGAGTTGCCCGGGCCGAGCCTTACTGACACGTTGGATTCTAGCAAGGGTTTACCGGACTGTAGCCGGTGACGATCGCACTGCCGACAATGATTTGGCAGGAAACGGCCTTTGCACCCGACGGCGGGGTGCAAAGGCCTAACGACATTAGGCAAAAACGCTGGATTTGCGACGGCCTTTAGCCAAAAAGCCGAGTAGTGCACTGGTCATGAACCAAACCGATGCGGGTAGCGGCACCGGGGCGCCGCCGTCTGAGGTGGCTTGGGAAGCTTGAATGTCAAACGCAAACAAGCGGTGTTCGTTACCGGCACCTTGGTGAGTCGGATCGACGAAAGCCAGACTCCAAGAGGTTTTACCTAGCAAATTCAGCATGCTGCTGGAGTGCTCGGTGACCCAACCAGCCGGCGACCACCAGCCTAATTGAAAATTGCTGGAACCGAGCAAGGTGCCGTTCGAGCTATCGGTTTTGATGTCGACATTACTGCCGTTTTGGGTAAACAGCACTGTCGCGGCGTCGGTGAAACTCAATACCGGGGTAATCGCCGCATTCCCTAATGTGCTGCTCAACGACGCGGTATCTTCGAAAATACCGAACTTTTCTCCGCTTGGGATGTTGAATAGCAGGGCAAAGGGATTGGCGAACTGCGCATCGTTATCCGTCGGCGCCCATACGCTGGCCGAGCTTGCACTGGACGCGACCAACAAACCGACCGCTAAACCCGCTTTCAGAACTTTTTTAACTTTCGTCATGGTTTATTTCCTATAAATTATTGAAGAGGTGCACAAATCTTAAATTTTGCGCCTTAGCATTAATATGGTACTGAAGGGTAACGACAAATATGACAGGTCAAATCTTTACGGCATTTTTATCGATCCGTCCGTAAACTGAGCCTGCCCGAACCATCCGCACCGCTTTTCGGAACCGCTATGGAACAACCCCGCCCCGACCCAGATGTCCTGCTAGCCCGGTTTGCACGCGACCAGGCCAAGGCCAAGCGCGGCCGGCTGAAGATTTTCTTCGGCGCCGCGGCCGGCGTCGGCAAGACCTTTGCGATGTTGCTGGCGGCCCGGGAACGCCGTGCCGACAATCTTGACGTCGTGGTCGGCATCGTCGAAACCCATGGCCGTAAAGAAACCCAGGCGCTGCTGGCCGGATTGGAAACCTTGCCGCTGCGCCGGATCGACTACAAAGGCACCGTGCTGCATGAATTCGATCTGGATGCCGCGTTGAAGCGGCGGCCAGCGATCATGCTGGTCGACGAATTGGCCCACTCCAACGCGCCCGGCTCCCGCCATCCGAAACGCTGGCAGGACATCCACGAACTGCTCGAAGCCGGTATCGACGTCTATACCGCGCTGAACGTGCAACATCTGGAGAGTCTGAACGACGATATCGGCCAGATCTCCGGCATCCGGGTCTGGGAAACGGTGCCGGATACCGTGTTCGAGGACGCCGACGAAGTCGAGTTGGTCGATCTGCCGCCGGACGAACTACTGAACCGGCTCAAGGAAGGCAAGGTTTACCTGCCGCAACAGGCCCAGGAAGCGATCAACCACTTCTTTCGCAAAGGCAATCTGATCGCGCTGCGGGAATTGGCCTTGCGCCAGACGGCGAGCAGGGTCGACGCCGAAATGCTGGATTACCGGCAAGACCACGCCATCCGCGAAGTCTGGCAGGTCAGCGAACGGATTCTGGTCTGCATCGGCCCGACCCCATTGGCCGAGCGCCTGGTCCGCGCCGGCAAGCGTCTGGCGACCAGCCTGCGCGCGGAATGGATCGTGGCCTACGTCGAAACCCCGCAGTTGCAGCGCTTGCCGGCGGAAAAGCGCGACGGCGTGCTGCGCATTCTGCGTCTGGCGGAACAACTCGGCGCGGAAACCGTGACCCTGAGTTCGCCGGATATGAGCGAAGCCTTGATCCGTTTTTCCCGGCAACGCAATATCGGCAAAATCGTGATCGGCAAACCCAGCCGGCGCGGCTGGCGGCGCTGGTTGTTCGGATCGGTGGTCGATACCCTGGTCAGCCGGGCCCATAATATCAACCTGTATCTGCTCGGCAGCCCGCAAACGCGGGAACGTGGCGCAGCCGCGCCGGAACTGGCGCTGTTCGGCAAAAGCCCCCTGCCCGGCCTGCGCCAACGCATCCCGGCCAAAACCAAGCGCCGTTACTTGGGCTACCTGTCGGCCTTTGCCGTCACTGGACTGGTCACCGCGACCGGCTATCTGCTGCTGGGCCGCCTGGAACCGGCCAATCTGGTGATGGTGTATTTGCTGGGCGTGATTTTCGTCGCCAGCCGTTTCGGCCGCGGCCCGTCGGTGCTGGCCTCGGTGCTCGGCGTCGGCTGCTTCGACCTGCTGTTCGTACAGCCGTACTACAGTTTTTCGGTGGCCGACAGCCAGTACCTGATTACGCTGTCGGCGATGCTGGCGGTCGGCATCGTGGTCAGTAACCTGACCGCGAACGTGCGTTCGCAAGCCAAGGTGGCCGCGCACCGCGAACGCCGAGCCGCGGCTTTGTATTCGATGAGCCGGGAGTTGGGTAGCAGCCAGACCGAAACCGACGTAGTGCGGGTCGCGGTAAAACATTTGTATGCCGAATTCAGCAGCCGCAACGTGATTCTGTTTCCGAACGCCAACGGCCGCATGGCGTTTCCGGCTGGAAAAGCCATCGCCGAATCGCTGCTCGGCGCCGATTTGAGCGTGGCCCAATGGGTATTCGACCACAACGAAATCGCCGGACAAGGCACCGACACCCTGCCCGGCGCCTCTGCCGTCTACTTCCCGATCCACGGCGACGACCAGGTATTGGGCGTGCTGGCCTTGTTGCCGGTCAATCTGCGCCGGGTGTTTTTACCGGAACAGCAAAAACTGCTGGAGACCTTTTTACGCCAGATCGGCCAAGCCATCGGCCGCATCCGCTTTTCGGAACGGGCCCGCTCCACCCAAATGCAAATGGAAGCGGAGCGCCTGCGCAACTCGCTGCTCAGCGCGATTTCCCACGATTTGCGCACGCCGCTGGCGACCATCATCGGTTCGGCCAGCACCATCGCCCACAACCCGCAAAAACTGGCGCCGCAGGACATCGTCGAACTCGGCCAGGGCATTGTCGACGAAGCCGAACGGATGGCGAATCTGGTCAACAACATCCTGGACATGGCCAAGCTCGAAGCCGGCGTGCTGGAGTTGAACAAGCAATGGTATCCGCTGGAGGAAATCGTCGGTACCGCACTGAACCGGTTGCAAGCTCAACTGGCCGGCCGGCCGGTCACGGTCAAGCTGCCGCCCGGCATCCCGTTGGTGCTGGTCGATTCGGTGATGATCGAACAGGTCTTGATCAATCTGCTGGAAAACGCCGTACGCTATACCCCGGCGGGCAGCGCGCTGGAAATTTCGGCCGACTTCGGCGACAGTTCGGTGGAAATCGCCGTCGCCGACCGCGGCCCCGGCATTCCGCGCGGCCTGGAAGAACGCCTGTTCGAAAAATTCTACCAAGGCCGCCAGGAGACGGCGCAAAGCGGCGTCGGCCTGGGCCTGGCAATCTGCCGCGCGATCGTCGAAATCCACGGCGGCACCATCAGTGCGCGCAACCGGCCGGAAGGCGGCGCGCTATTCGCTTTCAAGCTGCCGCTGGACCAAGCGCCGCCCGAAGTCGAACCCGAGGAATAAAGCACAACGGAAACCCGCGCCATGTCCAAAACCGACCCCGTTATCATCGTCATCGAAGACGACCCGGCCATCCGCCGCTTTCTGCGCACCAGCCTGCATAGCAACGGCTATAAAGTGTTCGATGCCGAGACCGGCAAACAAGGCTTGGTCGAATTGGGCGTGCGCAAGCCGGACTTGCTGATCCTGGACCTGGGGCTGCCGGATATGGACGGCGTCGACGTGATCAAGGCGGTGCGAGCCTGGTCGGCGCTACCGATCATCATCCTCTCGGCCCGTAGCGGCGAACAACAAAAAATCGACGCGCTCGACGCCGGAGCGGACGACTACCTGACCAAACCCTTCGGTTTCGGCGAATTGCAGGCGCGGATTCGAGTAGCTCTGCGCCACGCCTTACGCCCGCCGGACTCGGCGCCGGAGTCCGTGTTTACCACCGGCAATTTGCAGGTCGACCTGAGCAACCGGGTGGTTAAAGTCGACGACCGCGAAATCCACCTGACGCCGATCCAATACCGGCTGCTGTCGGTACTGGTCAAAAATGCCGGCAAAGTACTGACCCACCAGCAAATTCTCCGAGAAGTCTGGGGCCCCAATTACCAGGAACACGCCCACTATCCGCGGATTTACATGAGCCAGCTCCGGCAAAAACTGGAAGCCGACCCCGCCCAGCCCAAACTGCTGCTCACGGAATCCGGGCTGGGTTACCGGCTCAAGGTTTGGTAACGCCGCTCTAGAAGGTCACCACCACGTCGGCACCGAAAATAAACTGGCTGTCCTTGTTACGCTCGTCGTAAGCATCGACGCCTTCCGACCAGTCGTAGCGCGCTTCCGGCCGCAGCATCAGCCATTTGGCCGGCTTCCAGTTCACGCCCAGCGTCGCGGCATAATAATTGGCCGGCCCGGTGGCCAACACCGCGCAACTGGGGCACATTTGGCCGACCCGAACGCCGTCGTCGTCGCGAAACCACTCGCCGCGAACGCCTACACCCACCGTATCGGTGACGTCGTATTTCAATTGCGAATGGATACCGTACCATTCGGCGTCCGCAAAATTGTTCAACGGATGCTGTTGCTCTATACCGTGGTCGTGCTGCAGCACGTAGTGCCAGCGTTCGGCGAAGTTGTGCTGGAAGACCAGGCTGTAAAAGGTGCGATTGTCGCGCTTCTTGATGCCCGTCTGGCGCTGGAATTCGCGCAGATTGTTGTCGCTGTTGACGTCACCGGTAATCAGCGTGGCCGTGAACGAAGTCGCCGCGTCGTCGCTGGTCCAGGTGGCGCCGCCCAGGAAATTCCAGTTCTCCATATTTTTGTCAAAGCCGTCCCAGGCGCCGTTGCCGTCCAGCACGCCGTTGAGTTTGGTGTGGCCGCCGGTCACCGCGCCCAAGGTCACGCTCAGATTTTGGTGCACCGGATAGGTAGTGGTCATACCGAAATGGGTAAACGGCTCGCCGTATTGGAAGGTATACGGATGGGTGTAGAAGAAATTATCCGGCGACAGTCCGGTCTCGTAACCCATGATCGTGTAAAACCGGCCGATGCGCGTCGTCAAACCCTTGCCGATCGGCGTGAAGATGTCCAGATAGGCATTCGGGATCGCCAGTTTGTAGAAGCGCTCGTCGGAACCGATCAAGCGATTGTCCCAATGACCGCCGCCGTAGGGGTTGATGGTGTTAAAGCGGGCATCGCTGCCGTACATCAGGGTCAGCTTGCCGCCGATGTCCCAATGGTCGCCGGCGGTATCGACATCTCGAATCAACTCGCCGCCGAGTTGATGCAAATTGAATTCGTTGGCCCGGTCGGCAAACACCACGGTACCGTTGTAGCCGTCGCCAGGATCGTTGGCGTTGTAGACGATACCGGCGTCGGCCCAACTGTGGACGCGCAAGCCGGCGGCTTTCATCCAAGGCAAGTCGTTGATTAGCGACAAGCCGTTCAATAAGCCGGCGCGCTCTTCAGCGGGAAGCGGCGACATCGCCATCAATAGCGGTGCGGCATATAGCCATTCGCGAGTTCGGGAAGCAGGGGTTGGCATGAGTATTCTCCTGTCGGTCAATGAGTCAGCAAACTTTTTTCGGGCGCAAACGCCCCCGCAAGCCGGAAAATCCGGCTTGAATGGTTAGGGTTGAAGAATATTTAATGGCTAAAACCGGCGGCTTAGTCCGGGCGAGTGAGATAAGCGCGCCAACCGCCAAAGCCGGTGATGTCCAGTGCCTCGCGCACGGCGGCCGCCTCGCAGACAAAGCCCTGCACGCTAGTACCATCCTGCAATTGCACGCGGCCTATGCCCAGTGGCGCCGGGATTTCGGCGACGAATTCGCCGTATCGGTGAATTGGCAAAGCCCAGACCTCGACGGCGATGGCCGCGCCGGTGTCGTCGCGCACCATGCCGGGCCGCTTGCCGTCCGGCAATGCGTACAGCCGGTAAGTCGGCGCGGTGTGCGTGCGTTGCAACAAGATGCCGCCGCGGCCGGTCAACAGATGATTCAGCGGCAGACCGGACAGATGCGCGCCGCACACCGCGACCCGGACAAAGCCGGCCGCATCGTCGCTATCCTCTCCGGGAAATTCGGTGCTTAAGGTTTCGGAGACACCCAATTTATGCGGCGCCAACTGTTCTCGGCGTTTCGCCAACGCCAGCAAAGCCCGGTCGGCAAAAGCCGGCGCGCACAACGTGATGCCGAACGGCAGGCCATTGCTGCGAAACCCGGCCGGCAGTGCGATGGCGCTGAGGTCGAGCAGATTCATGAAATTGGTGTAATAGCCCAGCCGGCTGTTCAATTCGACCGGATTGGCGTCGACAGCGGCAATCGGGTAAATCGTGCCGGTGGTCGGCGTGACTAACACATCGACCTGTTGCCAGATCGCATCGCTTTGCTGCTTCAAGTCCTGTAAGCGGTAAAACGCACGCCAGGCGTTGGCGGCCGACAAGTCCGACGCTTTGGCCAAAATGTCCCTGGTAACCGGAAATAAAGCCTCGGGCTTGGATTGCAGGAGGTCACCGGC
Source organism: Methylomonas sp. Uni0011 (assembly GCF_056850255.1). NCBI lineage: Bacteria > Pseudomonadati > Pseudomonadota > Gammaproteobacteria > Methylococcales > Methylococcaceae > Methylomonas > Methylomonas sp. Uni0011. Next base: position 238,094 of record NZ_JBVVNO010000003.1, on the reverse strand, counting down.
CACCAGATAACGCTCGGCCAGCCACGGCCCGGCATAGAGCAAGCCGGCGGCATCCAGCAAGGGCTGAATGTCCACTTCGACCATGCTGCCGCCTTGGGCCTGTATTTGCGCGACAGCCTCGGCAAACAAGACTTCCGCTGCTTCGTCGCCGAAAAATTGCAATTGCTCCGGCTTCGGCACTCCGCAGCGAAAGCCGCCGGCAAAGCCGGGCGGCACCGGCAAGGGCTGATCTGGGCGGTTGTAAGCGTCCGCAACGTCGTACACATTGGCGACTTGTAGCACCCGCTCGGCGTCGGCGGCCGTCAACGCAAACACCGAGACGCAATCCAAACTACGACAAGCCGGCACCACGCCAGACGTGCTTAACAAGCCCCGCGTTGGTTTAACACCGACCAAGTTATTGAAGGCCGCCGGCACCCGACCGGACCCGGCTGTGTCGGTGCCCAAGGCAAAACTGGCCAGACCGCTGGCCACCGCGACTGCCGAGCCGGAACTGGAGCCGCCGCCGATGTATTCTGAATCAAAACTGTTACAGCACACGCCGTAGGGCGAGCGGGTACCGACCAAGCCGGTCGCAAATTGGTCCAGATTGGTCTTGCCGACTGGAATCGCGCCGGCGGCGATCAATTGCCGGACCACGAACGCCGATTGCTCGGGCTGGTAGGCATAGGCCGGGCAAGCCGCCGTCGTGAGTAAATCGACCAGATCGATATTGTCCTTGATCGCAAACGGAATCCCATACAAGGGCAACTCGTCCGGCGATTGGTCCGCCAATGCCGCGGCGTAAGCCTGCAGCCGTTCGAGCGGCAAGCGGCTGATCCAGACCCCGCGCTGCGGTGCCGATTCCAATCGCTGCCACAGCATGCTTACCAGCGCCATCGGCGTGAGCATACCGTCGCGGTAGGCGTGGCTCAGACCAGCGATGCTCAGGACTTCCGGTAATTCGCTCCAGGTTTTCATGCCTCCTCCCCGGCCTGCAACACCAGTAAATCCTGGCCGGCGCTGATTTGTCCGCCTTCGGCGCAAAACACTTGCCAGACCGTGCCGTCCTCTGGTGCCGCGACCGGAAATTCCATTTTCATCGATTCGACCACCACCAAGGCGTCGCCTTGCTTAACCCTATCGCCGGCCTTGACCAGTACTTGCCAGACGTTGCCGGCAATATGGCTGGCAACGGACCGGGCACCGGCTGGCAAGTCCAGCTCGGTGTCGATAGCCGCCGCCGCGACGGCCTGATCATCGGCATAAACCTGTCCAGCTTGCGCCCAGCGTTCACGTTCGGCGTCGAAGGCCGCCTGTTGCCGGCTTTTACATGCGGTAATTTCGTCGGCGTGTGTGCGCAGAAAGTCGTTGTACTGGCGCAAACTAAAGGTCTCCTCGCGGATATCCAGTTTGAGCTTGCCGCTGATGAGGTCCTGCCGGTAACGCAGCAATTCCTCGGCGGATACCGGATAGAAGCGGATTTGGTCGAAAAAGCGCAGCAGCCAAGGCTTGCCGTCGCGAAAATCGGCGGTTTGCCGGTAGCGGTTCCACATCGGCACGGTGCGACCGACAAACTGGTAGCCCCCCGGGCCTTCCATGCCGTAGACGCACAGATAAGCACCGCCGATACCGACCGCATTCTCCGGGGTCCAGGTCCGGGCCGGGTTATATTTGGTGGTCACCAGCCGGTGACGCGGATCGACAGGCGTCGCCACCGGCGCGCCGAGGTAGACGTCGCCCAAGCCCATCACCAGATAACTGGCGTTGAACAGGATGTCCTTAACCTGGTCGATACTGTCCAGACCGTTAATGCGGCGGATGAATTCGATATTGCTCGGGCACCATGGCGCGTCCTTGCGCACCGACTGCATGTATTTTTCGATCGCCAGTTGCGTGGACGGGTCGTCCCAAGACAGCGGCAGATAGACAATGCGGGTCGGCACTTCCATATCCTCGATGGCCGGCAATTCGGTTTCGGCTTGCGCCAAAATTAGCATCAACTCGTCCAGCGGCAGGCGGCGGTCGTAATGCACTTGCAAGGAGCGGATGCCCGGCGTCAGATCGACGATGCCGGCGATGGCGCGCTGTTGTAACCAGGTCATCAAGGCATGCACCCGAAACCGCAGATTAAGATCCAATACCAAGGGACCGTACTCGATCAGCAGATTGCGGTCGCCGGCCTGGCGATAGGTTACCGCCACCCGGTTTTGGTCGGCTGGACGCTGGGCGAGGATGCAGCTTTCCGCGAAATCGGGTGGTGCCGGCAGTTCCGGTAGCGTGGCATGAGCCGGATCGGCCAAGGCCTGCTCGACCTGAGCATCCAGCTTCGAAGCTTGTGAGCGGTTCAGGCGGATAAAACGCACGCTATTACCGGGCTTCAATTGGCCCAGCTTCCATAATTCGGCTGCGACCACGGTGGCCGGGCAGACAAAACCGCCGAGACTGGGGCCGTCCGGGCCGAGAATGACCGGCATGTCGCCGGTGAAATCCACCGCGCCGATGGCGTAGGCGTTGTCGTGGATGTTGGACGGATGCAACCCGGCTTCGCCGCCGTCGCTACGGGCCCAGCGCGGTTTCGGGCCGATCAGGCGGATGCCGGTGCGATTGGAGTTGTAATGCACCTCCCAATCGGTCGCGAAAAATTCGGCGATGTCCTCGTCGGTAAAAAAATCCGGCGCGCCGTGCGGCCCGTATAGCACGCCGATTTGCCAGTGTTCGGCGTAACGGGGCAGCGCGCCAGGATTCGGCGCAACTTCCTCTGCCATAGCGGTTTCCGCCGAGACCGGCAGCACGTCGCCGACCCGCAGCACCCGGCCGCCGTGACCGCCGAACTGGCCCAGCGTGAAGGTGGCTCGGCTGCCCAGGTATTCCGGCACGTCGAAGCCGCCTTGTATCGCCAGATAGGCGCGGCAACCCTGGCCGACGATAGCGCCCAGTTTCAGTACGTCGCCGGCCGCTACCGCAATCGCCTGCCAGTAGGGTACGGCTTGACCGTTCAACTCGGCTTGCATCGCCGCGCCGGTTAACACGATGCGGGTGGCAAAATTGAAGCGCAGGCTAGGGCCGTTGATGGCCATTTCCAGCCCGGCCGCATCCTCCGGATTACCCAAAAGCCGGTTTGCCAAGCGAAAGGCCAGCATATCCATCGGCCCGGACGGCGGCACGCCGACGTCCCAATAACCCAAGCGCCCCGGATAATCCTGGATCATGCTTTGGGTGCCGGCTTCCAGTACGTCCAGGGTGCGCGGCTGGTAACTCAGGCCGGCCAGGTAGGCGGTGATCTGGCGGCCGCTGCGAAACACGTCGTCGGCGACGATCTGCCGCAAATAGGCCAGATTGGTTTCGATGCCGTACAGGCGGGTGTCGGCCAAAGCGCTATCCATTTGCGCCAGGGCCTGTTCGCGGTCGGCGGCGTGGACGATGACTTTAGCCAGCAAGGGATCGTAATGCGGCGTGACATCCAGGCCGTTCTCCAGCCAATGGTCGACCCTGACCGCGGCTGGAAACCGGCAATCGGTCAGCAGGCCGGATGAAGGCTGGAAATTTTTGTTCGGGTCTTCGGCGTACACCCTGACTTGCATAGCCCAGCCTTGTGGCGCATGCCGGTATTGATCCAGAAATGCCCGGTCGCCGGCCGCCAACCGCAACATCCAGGCCACCAGATCGGTGCCGGTGACTTGCTCGGTGACGCCGTGTTCGACCTGCAAGCGGGTGTTGACTTCCAGAAAATAAAATTCGCCGCTGTCCTGGTCGTAAACGAATTCGACCGTGCCGGCGGAGCGGTAATTCACTGCCTCGGCCAGCGCCAAGGCATGGCGGTATAAGGCCGCGCGGGTCGCGTCGCTGAGACCCGGTGCCGGGGTTTCCTCTATCACTTTCTGGTTACGACGCTGTACCGAACAATCGCGCTCGCCCAAATGGATCATCCGCCCGGCGCCGTCGCCGAAAATCTGTACCTCGATGTGACGGGCGCGCTCGATGAATTTTTCCAGATACAAGCCGCTGTCCTTGAAGTTGGCCGCGCTCAAGCGCTGCACCACCGCAAACGCCTCGCATAGCTCGGCCTCGCTGCGGCACAAACGCATGCCGATACCGCCGCCGCCGGCGGTACTTTTCAACATCAACGGGTAACCGATCGCGCTCGCCGCTGCCACGGCCTGATCGATGTCCGCCAGCAAACCGGTGCCCGGCAGTAAGGGTACGCCGCAGGTTTTGGCGATCTCGCGGGCGGTGTGCTTCAAACCAAAGTGCCGCAATTGTTCCGGCGTCGGGCCGACGAAGACGATGCCGGCGGCCGCGCATTGCTCGGCGAACTCGGCGTTTTCGCTCAGGAAGCCGTAGCCGGGATGAATGGCCTCGGCGCCGGTAGCCAATGCCGCTGCCAAAATCCGCTCGCCGCGCAAATAGCTGTCGGCCGCCGCTGCGCCGCCGACGCACACCGCTTCGTCGGCTTCCCGGACGTGGCGGGCGTGGGCGTCGGCTTCGGAATACACCGCAACGCTGGCGACGCCCAATTCTTTTAAGGTCCGCATGATGCGGCAGGCGATTTCGCCGCGATTGGCGATCAAAACCTTGTTAAACATGAATCCTCGTTTGGCGGGCCGTCCCGCCTTGACATACCGGCACCGGGTCGTCCCGGCACGGATGAAAAATCAGTCCCAAATCAGCAATCGCACCGGCGTCGGGTTGTAGGCGTTACACGGGTTGTTCAACTGCGGACAATTGGAAATCAGCGCGATCACGTCCATCTCCGCCCGCATTTCCACATACTTGCCCGGCGCGGAAATGCCGTCGGCAAAGGTCAATTGGCCGTCGGGCGTGACCGGCACGTTCATGAAAAAATTGATATTGCTGGCGATGTCGCGCTTGGCCAGGCCGCAGTCGGCCTGGCCGATAGCCAATAGAAAGCTGTCGCGGCAGCTGTGCATGTGCTTCTTATCCAGGGCATAGCGCACCGTGTTGCTCTCGGCGGCACAGGCGCCGCCCAGGGTATCGTGGCGGCCGCAGGTGTCGGCGACGATGGTCAATAAAACGTTGCCCTCGCCGGAGATCAGCTGGGTGCCGGCGCTCAGGTACAGATTGCCTTGCCGGCGGATGGTGTCGCTGGCGCTGTAGCGTTCTTCATGGTCGGCCGCGCTGTAAAACAAGGTGTCGACGGCTTGGTTGCCTTCCAGATCCAGGATGCGAAAGGTCTGGCCTTGTTTGATGGTATGCAGCCATGGTTCGCCGGCCGGCAGGGTGTAATCGTATATGGCGCTGCTCGGATCGAGGGTGCTTTCGACGATGGGCATAGGGTATTCCTCGTAAAATCGGTGTTACAGGTAATAACGTTCGGTATTGATAAAGCCGCGGCCGTTTTCCGGACGGAAATTGCGACACTTGTCGTCTTGAGACGGCAAAGTGCCGCGATAGGCCTCCAGCAACACCGGTTTGGGCTGGTAGTGCGGATTGGGGTCCAACGGGTGCGGACAGGTACTAAGCAACACCAGCGTGTCCATTTCAAAGCGCAGCTCTACTTGGCTGCCTGGGGCGGAATGGCCCACCTGAAACTGCAGATTGCCGTCGGCGCCGACCGCAACCTTGCTGAAGAAGTTGAGGTTGGCGACCAGATCGCGTTTGCCCAAGCCCCACTTTTCCAATTCGATCAGCAGGCTGTCGCGGCCGTTGCGGTACATCGCGTTGCGATGGCTTTGATAGCTGGCGGTACCGTATTTGGCCTGCACGTGCGCGGCATCGGACACCCCGCATACGGTGTCGTGCCAGCCCAGCGTGTCGCCGGTAATCGAGCACAACACCCGCCCCATGTCCGAATAACAGACAAAGCCTTCAGTCAGATGAAAGGTATGCTGGGCCTTCAATGTGTCGGCCATGTTGTAGCGTTCGCTGCGTTCGTCGTAGTTGATAAACAGAGCCGCCAGATTGGCACCGCCTTCGCTGTCGGTCAGCCGCAGGCGGTTGCCGCGCCGCATCCGGAACGAGGTATGGGCGCCGGCCGGCAGGTTTTCGCTCCATAGCAGGTCGGTGGTATTGATCGAGGCTAAGCTCATCGTAGTCTCCTGAATCGGTTAGGGCGCCGGGCTTTGGCCCAGGCGCTCGAGTAGTTCGTAATCGGTGTGCATGCCGGAGGTCTCGCGGATGCCGGCCAGAATTTGTTTTTTTAAGGCAATGAAGTCCGGATTCTGCTTCATGTCCTGGTGGCGGTGATCCGGCAGCGGTACCGTATGCACCGCGGCGATGCGTCCCGGCCGGGGCGCCATCAACACCACCCGGTGGGCCAGATAAATCGCTTCTTCGACGTCGTGGGTGACGAACAGCACCGTGGTTTTTTCCAGGATGGAAACGTGCAGGATCAGATCGTGCATTACCTCGCGGGTCTGGGCGTCCAGTGCGCCGAACGGTTCGTCCATCAACAGGATGCGCGGCCGTGCCATCAAGGCCCTGGCGATGGCCACCCGTTGCTGCATGCCGCCGGACAGTTGGTTGGGATAGGCGCCGGCCACGTGGCTCAGGCCCATCAAGCGGATCAAGGCGTCGGCCCGGCCCTCGGCGGACTCGACGTCGCTCAGCGTCGATACGTCGCGGTGCACCTTCAGTTGCCGGCAAAACGTTATGTTCTCGGTGACGGTGAGCCACGGATACAGGCTGTAATGCTGGAACACCATGGCCCGGTCGATACCGGGGCCGGCAATTGCCGCGCCGTCGACGCTGACGCTGCCGCCGCTGGCCGGTTCCAGGCCACCGACGATTCGCAGCAGAGTGGACTTACCGCAGCCGGAGGCGCCGACCAGAGTGACGAACTCGCCGGGCGCGATGTCGAGATCGGCATTTTGCAGCGCGACGATGTCCGCGCCGTTGGCGGCAAAGCGTTTTTGCAATTGGCGGATTTGGATGATGGGCGTGGTCATCGGCGCTATCTCCGGTACAGCCAGGGGAAGCTGCGGCGATGCGCCCAGCGGAAGCATTGGTCGGTCGCCAACCCGAACAGGCCGATCAGAATGATGCCGGCGAAGATTTTGTCGGTCTGTAAAAAGCGTTGAGCCTTCAGTACCGCAAACCCCAAGCCGGAATTGGCTGCTACTAGCTCGGCCACCACCAGATAGGTCCAGGCCCAACCCATCGTCACCCGCAAGGTATCGAGAATGGCCGGTTTGGCCGACGGCATGATCACCCGCATCACGATTTCGTCGCGGTCGGCGCCCATGGTTTGCGCCGCTTCGATTTGCTCCATCGGCACCCTGCGCACGTCCTCGGCGATCATCAGCAGCATCTGGAAAAAAGTACCGATGAAAATAATCGCGATCTTAGCGCCTTCGTCGATGCCCACCCACAGCATCACCAGCGGAATGAAGGCCGCCGCCGGCATGTAGCGGATGAAATCGGTCAGGGGTTCGAACAAGGCCTTGACCGGCGCATAAGTGCCGACCAGGACGCCCAAGGGCAAGGCCAGTACCGCCGACAATAAAAATCCGGCCATCACCCGGTAAACGCTGATTGCCACGTCACCGAACAGATCGCCGTCATGCAGCCATTCCCAGGCGCTGTTCAGCACCAGTGGCGGGGTCGGCAAAAACACCGGGTCTATCGCGCCGCCGGTCGAAGCCAGCCACCAAGCCAGCAGCGCCAGCAGCAAGCCGCTGCAGGCGATCAGCCAATGGATACGCCGATCCAAGCTGCCGCGTATCGCCCACAGCGGTCGGCGCGGATTCAAATTGTCAGTCATAGTCGCCACCTTGAGCTAATGAGCAGCGAGCGCTTCGGTCACCAACGAGGCGTCAAAGCCGGCGGCTAAATCGGGCACGGATTCGATCAGGCGATTGTCTTTCAGAAAGCTGGCGATGGTCGGGCCGACCGCGGCCAGCGAGGCTGGTTCGCTGGCCGCGGCCATGGCTTTGAGATTGTCTTCGAGGGTAAAGAAACGGGTGCCCGGCAGAAACACTTTGTAGGCCTCCGGTTTCATGCCGACCACCTTGGCCATGATCGCAACGGCTTGGTCGGGTTGTTCGCGGATAAAGCGCTGTGTGTCTTGCCAGGCTTTAATCATGCCGACCAATTCGGCGCGGTGAGTTTCGATGGCTTTGACTCGAGCGACCAGCAAATCGGGGATCAGGCCGGGCATGTCTTTGGATGTGAACAACGCCGCGCCCTTGCCGCTGGCCTGGATATTATTGACCCAGGGATTCCATACCACCGTCGCATCGACCCGGCCGCTCAGAAATGCCGCCGCGGCATCGCCGGCCGACAGATTCACGGTTTTGATGTCGTCGAAACTCAAGCCGTTTTTGCTCAGCGCGGTGGCGAGCACGAAATGGGAAATCGAATACTGCTCGAGGGCGATGGTTTTGCCTTTCAGGTCGGCAAAGCTTTTGATAGTGGGATTGACCATCAACGCATCGTTGCCGTCGGAATTATCGTTGACCAGAATGGCTTTGACCGGGATGTTCTTGCTCAGTGGCGCCATAGTGTCGGACCAGGTCTGGCAATTGGCGTCCAACTGGCCGGCCGACAAGGCCGAGATCGAGTCGGTGTAATTGGCAAACCACACCAATTTGACCTTGGCCCCGTATTTTTTGAAATAGCCGTTCTTCTCGGCGACGTACCACGCCACCCAGCCGGGCCAATCGCTGACGCCGACCTTGATTTCGGCGCGCGCCGGGATCGACAGACAAAACAACGCCGCGGCAAGCACCAATGCCGGGAATCGGGAGAAATTGCGGTGGGAATTTGAGGTCATGAGCAGCTCCGGTCGGGTTGAAAAAGCCACACGTAGAGGCGGACCGGTTGATTAAACCGTCTGACCTCCCGGGCTTTTATCCCGCCGTGTAGCTCCCCGAAAGAAGCCGGCAACTCTCGGTCGCTGACACTCGAAAACGAGCCGGAACCCTAGTCGCCATTTTGACAAGGTGCTTTTCTGATCGCACCTCACGTGTTTCGTTATGATCTACAGCAGAAAGAGTGCCAATTATCCGCACCGTTATAAATCAGTCACTTAACACGGAACTCAAGCAGTCTGCAGACAAATCCTGCACAACCGTAGTGCAACAGCAGCAGCACGACTCTTTCAAATTGGTGCAAAAAAGGGCTGGCAATGGCGGTTGCTGGTACCGGTAGCGGCAACATCAACCGGCTTTGATGACACAGTCGAGCTTGCGCATTAATCCAACCCGACTACCTGCATCCGGACCGTCAGCGACTATTCCGGTTTGTTATTGGCTTTATAGCGCCAAATTCCGACCAACCCGCTCAGCCCAACCACCACGGCGAACACCAGGGTTGGGTTTTGATAAAGTACGTCGATGAGTGCGCCGACGATTTTCGGCGTACTGCGGTAGCAGGAAATGTCCATACCGAACTCCGGATGATTGCAAAAAGCCCAGCTTATTGGCAAAGGCGCGGATTGTCCAGTTACTGGCAACCAACCCAATTCCCAGCGCCTTTGTGCCGGCCTTTAGCTGGGAATAAGCTGGCCGCCCCCTTACCCGGCTGCAACCGCCTAGCGAAATTGCCCGGGCTTGATGTCCAGTTTTTTTAATTTGGCGTAAACCGCTCTAGGCGTAATACCCATCGCTTCCGCAACTTGCTTGACGTTGCCGTGATGGCTTTGCAGGGCTTGTTGCAGAAAGGCCTGTTCGGCGTCTTTCAATAAATTGTGCTTGCGATCGTTCCAGTCGCTGCCGACTGCGGCCGAGGCAGGCTGATCCAACTCGAGACGCGTCAGTTCGCTGCTCTTGCAGAACAAAACGCTACGTTCCAGGGTGTTTTCCAATTCGCGGACATCGCCCGGCCTGAAGTCGAAAACCTGGCTGAGCGGGATCAACAACCGGACCGTCGGCGGCAATCTGTCGGTCAAATTGTTCGACGGCGAAGTCACCCGTGAAGCCAACATCGGCATGAATTCGCCGTATTACCCGGCATAAACGAGCCAGGGGCTCGGCCGGACGAAGCAAAATCGGCTAATACACTTCCTCCGGCAAGAAGCCGCCGGCCTGCATGGTCCACAGCCGGTAATAACAGCCTTGTTTGTCGAGCAATTCCTGGTGGCTGCCGTCTTCGACGATGCGGCCCTGGTCGAATACCAGAATCCGGTCCAGATGGGCGATGGTGGACAAGCGATGAGCAATGGCGATGACGGTTTTGCGGCCCATGACCCGGTCCAGATTTTCCTGGATGGTTTTTTCAGTGACCGAGTCCAGACTGGAAGTGGCTTCGTCCAGAATCAGAATCGGCGCGTCTTTCAACATGACCCGGGCGATGGCGATGCGCTGGCGCTGGCCGCCGGACAATTTGACGCCGCGCTCGCCGACCAGGGATTCGTAACCTTCCGGCATCGCATCGATAAAAGCGTCGGCATGGGCCAGGCGCGCGGCTTCGGCGATCTCGGCCATCTCCGCGTCCAGGCGACCGTAGCCGATGTTCTCGCGCAAGCTGCGGTGGAACAGGCTGGGGTCTTGCGGTATCAAGCTGACCTGTTCGTGCAACGAATCTTGCGTGGCTTGCAGAATATCCTGGCCGTCGATCAATATTTGCCCGCTTTGCGGCTCGAAGTGGCGCAGGATCAGGTTGACGAAGGTGGATTTGCCGGAGCCGGAAAATCCGACCAAGCCGACCCGCTGGCCCGGTTCTATGGTCAGACTCAAACCTTGAAACACCGGCCGGCCGGGTTCGTAGCAAAAATCGACGTTCCTGAATTCGATCCGGCCGCGGCCGATCTTTAAGGGCTTGGCGTCGGCACTGTCGACGATCTCGTGGCGCTTGACGATGGTCTCAACCCCATTGGCGACGTTGCCGACGTACTCGAAGAACTCCAGAAAGCGCCGGCTCAGGTTACGAGCATCGCCGATGACCAACAGCGCCAGCCCGGTACTCATCGCAAACGCGCCGACGCTGATTTCGCCGGCTTGCCATAGTTGCAAGGCATAGCCGATCGTGCCGATTTTTAGCACGGCCGCTGCGCTGAATTGAAACCAGCGCACCCGCTCCATGTACCAGAAGGTGCGGCGCGCACTTTTCAGTTCGGTCGCCAGGAATTCGTCCAGGTATTCGCGCTCGTGGTGCAAGCGGGCGAACAATTTGGCGTTCAGAATATTGGTTACCGCATCGACGATTTTGCCGTTGACCATGCTGCGGGTGGCCGCGAATTCCTGGGCGTAGGGCTGACAGCGCGTCGCCAGCCAGTACGAAACCAGCACATAGCCGGCGACCCAACCGGCAACGAACAGGCCCAGACCTTGATGCTCTTGCAGCAATAGCGCTACGGAAACCGAAAAGGTCACGGCAATCGGCCAGAAATCGCAGATCACGGCCCAGGTGGTATGGTTGACGCTCATCGCCGTTTCGCTGATGCGATGCGCCAGCGCACCGGCGAAGTGGTTACCGAAATAGCGCGGCGCGTGGTATTGCAGATAAGCAAACAGCAGGCGAGTAGTTCTCTGGCGCAAGCGCGGCCCCATCATGATTAGCACCGCACCGCTGGCCCGACTGGAGACGATCTCCGCGACATTCAAGCCTACCAGGATCAGCAGAGGTTGTTTGAAGGTTTCCAGCCAATCGCCGACCGGCAGCGTCTGCGCTGCGACCGCATCCATCAACGCCTTGATCGCGTAAGGCACCAGAATGCTGCCGGCGGCCTGGCCGGTTTCCAATACCAGCATCAACAGCAACAGCCAGCCGAAAGGCTGCAAGCAAAACAATACGAATCGCCACGGCCGGCAAGGCAATGGCGGTGCCTCCGCTGCGCGGCGGATATCCTGATCTCTGCTGGAATTGGGCATGAAAAAAATTGGTTCGAGAAAGCGGTTCCGCATTATAGCGGATTGGCGGAGGCGGCAATTTCGGCGGCTTTGCCGGAGGCCGGCAGCTGGGCGGAAGGGAGTGCCGGTGTTGCTCCGGCTACGCCGGAAGGTTTGTTTTGACGCTCAGTGCTTAAACAGCGTTACGCGCAGTAGGCGGCGAAAAATGGCGGATATCAGGTTTTTTTGTAAGCCTGGGTGGCGCGGATCCCGCGCTCCAGCGATTGCTGTTGTTTTGCCATCGCCGATTTGTCGGCTTCGACCTTACTCAAAAATCCGGCATCGTCGGCTAATGTCGACAGGGCAACTTGCTTAACCCATTCCCGACGCTCAGCGGGTATTTGCTGGCCGGCGATGCGTTCCAGATAAGACTGCCTGGACGCCAAAATAGCGGGAAGCTCGTCCCATTCGGCGTCGGCCAGGCATTGTTCGATCCGACGTTTGAAACCCAGCAGTACTGCCTCATAGTTATCGAGCTCGAGGCCAAGCTCGGGGTTTACCGACTCAACCGATGGCATCCCACGCCTCTTTGATGTCTTTCATCAACGACGCCACTTCATCCAGAATCTGTTCGCTGTTCTCGCCGCTGGCTTGTAACAAACGCAGGTTAATGTAGTTATACAGCTGATTCAGATTGGCGGCGATGTCTCCGCCTTGTTCGATATCGACGGCCTCATTCAAGCCGCCGATGATACCCATGGCTTTGGAGATATAAACGCTCTTGGCTTCCAAATCGCCGTGAGCGATCGCACCTTTTGCGGAGTTGATTCTGGCTAGAAAGCCTTCCATCAACATTTGTATCAGCCGATGCGGTGACTCTTCGCCTAAGCCGCTAGAGGTATGTACATCTGCGTACTGCCTTGCACCGTTTCGAGTTTTCGCCATTGCGTACATATTAATCCCCTATTACAACGAGTTAATCCAATTCGTCAGAAAACTACCCGTATTCTTAAATTGTCCGACCGCACTATCCATTGCGATAAATTGTTTCTGTAAAGCCGCCTGCACCCTCTCGAACCTGACATTGACGTCGTCTTTCCGGTCGTCCAGTTTGGAAATGGTTTTGTTCAACGACGTTTGCTGGCTATCTATCGAGCCACCGGATTGCAACAACCCGGACAGCTTTGAAGCCAATCGAGTCGCGACGCCGTCGGTAGACGAAAACACATCGCTAACAGACTGAAAATTGGCGGCCAATGCGGTTTTTAATTTGGAACTGTCCAAGGACATCACGCCGTCCTTGTTGACGGAAACCCCGATCATCGCCAAGGAATTGTAGTCCCCACTGGCGGAGGATACGGTTCCGGACGTGTTCTGCCGAATCTGGGTCGCAACATAACGCAAGGTCGAATCGCCGATCAATGCGCCGTTGCCGCTACCGTCGCTACTACCGCCGTATTTGCCGAGATTTTTTACCGTGCTATTCAATTTGTTGTAGGCGGTGACGAAAGCATTGATGCTATTCGCTATCGCATCGTTATCGACGCCGACGTTGATAGTCACCGGCTTGTTCGCCTCGGTTTGCGCGGCCAGATTCAAGGTCACACCGGGCAATACATCGGTAATACTATTACTGCTTCTGGTCGCGGTTTGACCATCGATTGAAATCACGGCGTCCTGCGCGACAGTTTTGATATCCAGGTTGGCGGAAGATAGTTGCGCCAGACTGACGTTACCGCCGATATTGCCGTCATCGGTGCCACTCACGGTGAAGCCGCTGGCGGTACCCGTGTTTTTTGCGGTTAATACCAATTTGGACACGGTACCAGTATGGGTCGCGTTGTCGACATTGACGATACTGGCCGAAACAAAAGTATTGCCGTCGGCTTTGTTGATCGCATCGCGCAGTTTTTCCAAGGTATTGTTACTGCTGTCGACCGTAATATTGAAGCTGTCGCCCGAGGTCGCCGAGAACGATAGCGTGCCCGAGTTCAATGCACTCGTCACTCCGGCAAACTCGACGTTGGCAACGGCTTTCTGCGCCTTGGCCAGCTGCGTGATTTCCAGCGCATAAGTTCCGCTAGCGGCAAACGCGTCCGCCGTAATTTTGAGTTTGGACTCGTCCGAAGACGAGCTGGTATGCGCACGAAAGGCACTACCGTCTTTCAAGGCATTGATTGCCGTTTGAAAGTCGGATAGTGCGCTTTTTAATGTCCCCAAGCCGCTCAGCCTGGCGCTGGCGGTATCTCGTTGCCGTTGAATCGCATTCAACTGCGGTTGAGTCTCCGCCCTAGCCAGTTGCGAGACCAGCCCTTGAATATCGATACCGCTGCCGAGACCCGTAGAAGACACTATGCCCATGACACCCTCCCAAACCGACTAAGCTCGGTCCTGAATCACCGAACCCTGATCGCCTTCCAGTTCCTGCATCCGCTTGATAAAAGCCAACATTTCTTCGGATGGAATTTGCCGCACCAATTCTCCACTTTCGCTATCGACGATCTTGACCACAACTTCTTTGGTATCGGAGTCGATTTTGAACTGCAAATTGCGTTGAGTCGCTTGCAGTATGGAATTTCCCTCTTTTGCGGCTTGCCGGACTACCTCCAGCGGCGGCTTTTGATCGGCTTTGTCTTTTTTCTCGTTTCCAGCCAAAGCGGTTACCGCGCCTTGTTTGTCTTGAGATAAAGCGGCGACATTGCTGCCGCCCTGATCGTTTGTCGCCTTCGCGTTTTGCGGTAGTACTTTACCCGTCTCTTGCTTATCGGTTTTTACGGTAGTCACAGGAACCAGTTTCAACACATTTGTAATTTCACTGTTCATGACATTAACCCTTGTTAAGTAAACATGATGGAAGGCCGCGGTTAAGCAGCCTTCCTACTAACCTTATCTAAGCAAGCTGAGCACCGTTTGCGATGACTGATTGGCTTGCGCCAGCATCGCCGTACCGGCTTGTTGCAGAATTTGGGTCCGGCTCAGGTTAGAAGTTTCGGTTGCGAAATCGGCATCCATAATTCTAGACCGTGCGGCGCTTTGGTTTTCGATCGAAGACTGCAAATTGCCGATAGTCGTGGTAAAGCGGTTTTGGATCGCACCCAAAGTCGAGCGGAAAGTATCGATCTTTTTGATCGCGTTATCAATGGCGTCGATCGCATCTCTGGTATCGCCGGAAGCGGCACCGGAACCGATAGAAACCGCACCGGTACTGAACAACGATTGTATACCTGAAGCGGTAGCCAAATCACTGACGTTGATCGAAATCTGGTTGTTGGCCGAGGTTCCGGCCCCCACTTGGAAATTGACGTTAGCCAATGAACCGTTCAACACTTTTTTACCGTTGAACTCGGTATTCTTGATGATACGGCCAATCTCATCGCCCAACTGTTTGAATTCGGTCTGCAATTTTTCCCGATCGCTAGAGCTTACCGCACCGAAGTTGGAAGCCTGTACCGCCAAGTCCCGCATCCGTTGCATGGTCTCGGTGATAGAACCCATTGCGCTCTCTGCAGTTTGCGCCATTGAAATACCGTCGTTGGCATTACGGATCGCCACGGTCATACCTCTGATTTGCGAGGTCATACCGTCGCTGATCGCCAAGCCCGCAGCGTCGTCTTTGGCAGAGTTAACCCGCAAACCGGAGGACAATCTCTCCATGGAGGTTTTCAGCGAGCTAGTGGTATTGCTCAATAACCGTTGGCTGGTTAATGAAGCTACGTTGGTGTTGATGACCATTGACATGATGTTATCCTCCTAGTACGTCCGGCTACGTGAGCGGAAACGACTGATGTTGGTTAAGTGACTGAAGAAAAATGATTCATTTCGAACTCGAAGGATGTATCGGCGTCGTTTTGAATTCCTTTAACCTCGCACTTTCAAAAATACTGGGCAAATTCGCCTTGGGCGCGTAAAAAGTCGGCTTCGCGGCCGATGTCCAACCAGTAGTCATTGACCGCAAACATAGACACCGCCTCGCCTAGAGCGATTTGCTGATTAAAAAGGGTCGGCATATCCAGCTTTTTCTGCTCGGCAATGCTCTTTACCAAACTGTGATCTAACACATAAATTCCCGCGTTCGCCAAACAGCTCTGCAGCGGCTTTTCCTCAATGCCGACGATGCGTTGCTGTTCGGCCGAGACCACGCCGTACGGTATTTGGTACTCGTAATGCCGGACGCACATCGTCGCGATCGCCTGCTGTTCGTTGTGGTAAGCCAGCAAACGGGAAAAATCGATTTGAGTCAGAATGTCGCCGTTCATCACGATCAGCGGCACATCCGGCAACTCGTCCGGCAATAAGCCGATCGCACCGGCAGTCCCCATCGGCTCGGCTTCGTCGATATAACTGATCGAAATCCCCCAGCGACCGCCGTCACCGAAATAGTTTTTGATTTGGTCGGCCTTGTAGTGCACCGCGATGAAAAACTGGCGGAAACCGGACTTCACGAAATTCTCAATGATGGTTTGCAGAATCGGCTTGCCGCCGATCTCCAACAACGGCTTCGGGCAATCGTCGGTGTAAGGCCGCAAGCGCTTACCAAAACCGCCGGCCATCAGAAATACCGGGTTCGGAAACGACGGTTGTTTATACAGCGCTTGTAGCGACTCCAGCCGCATCACCCTGCCCTGATCGTCGACCACCGGCAATTGATAGAGATGATGCCCTTCCATCATCGCAATCAACTGAGTTTTACTGTCGTGTAAACTCGCGACCTTGGGCCGCTTGTTCATCACATCGACCACCGGGTGTTCCAACGACAAACCGCGAATCAGCGCCCGACGGATATCGCCGTCGGTGACGACCCCGACCAATTTTTCCAGGTCGTCCACCACCAACGCAATTTGCAACGCGCCACGGTCGATCACTTCTATGGTCGTCCGCAGGCTCGCTTCCGGCCTGATCAATACTTGCTGCCAATGCTGCTTCATGTCTATAAATCCTGAATCTGAGAACGAGCCGGATACACGATCTGGCGCGCGCCGATGTCCTTGGTGACAACGCTGCCGGCGCCGACGATACTGCCGCTGCCGATACGTATACCCTGAATCACCACCGCCCCGGTACCAATATGCGTACCATCGCCGATTTCAACGCCCCCGCTAAGCACCGCCCCCGGTGCAATGTGGACGTGACGGCCGATCCGGCACTCGTGGTCAACAATTGCTCCGCTGTTGACGATACAGTTCTCAGCAATTAACGCGCCAACTTGTATCACAGCACCGGCCATGACCTGCACCCCGGCTGCCAGACGCACTTGCCCGGCCACAAACGCCGCCGGGTCCAACACGCTTTGGAAGCGGTAGCCGGCGGCGCTAAAGTCGTCGAACAAGGTGCTGCGCATCCGGTTGTCGTGCGGTAAGGAACCGATGCCATTGACCAGCAACACTTGATCCGGCTCGAAGCCGCGTACCGCCTCGTCTCCGCCCAGAACTCGGCAGCCCAGCCATTCGCTGCCGGGCAGCCGCGCCGGATCGGTCACGCCAACGATTTCGAAACCGCAGCGTTGCAAAATGCCCAACAACACCTTGGCATGGCCGCCGCTCCCCAGCAATATCACCGGCTTTTTCATTGCGGCTCCCGCCCGCTGGCAATCAATTCGTCGACCTGATAGCTTTGTGGACTGACAACGCCTAAAAGCCGCCAATATTCCATCGGGCTTAAGCCGGTACCGGGACGCTTGCACGCCAAATTTTCGACACTAAACGCATCGCCGGCGGCGATAACCTCGGCCGCGACCAGACTTTTTCGAGCGACATCGCGAGTTTTCAACTCAACCGGTTGCGGTACTTTCAGCGGCGAGCCAAGCGCATGCTCCACTACTCTGACGGCTTCGACCATTTGTTTCAGCTCGTCCGGCTCCAAGGAGACTTGATGATCCGGCCCTTTCAAGCTGCGGTCCAACGTGAAATGTTTCTCGATTAACATCGCACCGCGGGCCGCGGCAGCGATCGGCACCGCCAAT
Source organism: Methylomonas sp. Uni0011 (assembly GCF_056850255.1). Taxonomy (NCBI): domain Bacteria; kingdom Pseudomonadati; phylum Pseudomonadota; class Gammaproteobacteria; order Methylococcales; family Methylococcaceae; genus Methylomonas; species Methylomonas sp. Uni0011. Next base: position 220,427 of record NZ_JBVVNO010000003.1, on the reverse strand, counting down.
CCCTCGGTATGATCCGAGTACCCGGCCGGTAAGCCGAAAGCCTGGGCCAGCGTATCCATGGCCCGCAAATGCGCGTGCTCCGGCGGCGTCGGATATTCGCTGGTGCAGTGCAGCAAGGTAACTTTTTGCCGCAACACGCTTTGGCCTTGCGCCGAAGCGTAAGCCTCGCGAAACCGGGCCAGACCGGGCTGGCTCCACCCGAGATAGCCGAAGGCCAAAACCCCCAACGCAGTCTCCACTTCCCCCATCGTCGCCATACCGGTGGAAACAATAATGTCCTTGCCGGTTTCGGCATGGGCCAGTAAGAACGGGCCGTTGGTAATTTCTCCGGACGGAATTTTGAGTCTGGCCACACCGACTTCGTCGACCAAGAACCGCAAACTGTCAATATCGAAGGCGGTAGACAGAAATTCGATAGCGCGACTGCGGCAGTAATCGCGCAAGAGGAGGTGAAACTCGTACTTCAACTCCAACTTGCGCAGCATATCGAGTTGGCTTTCCGAAGCATCGGTCGTATGTTTTTGGTAATCGGCCTTGGCTGCAGTCTGCGTTACCAATTTTTCGGCCTTGAAGGTCTGGAATTTTACTGCATCGGCTCCCGCCGCCGCCGCCGCGTCCACCAGCCGCATCGCGGTTTCCAGATCTCCGTTATGATTAACTCCCGCCTCGGCGATGATAAAAACCCGGCTCATGCCTTGCTTGACTCCCCGACCGTTTCCGGCCACGACTGACTAAAACCTTAAGGTTAGTCCAATCGGCAATGGCCCGCTGCCTTAAAAGCGAAGTTGGCAGCCTGAAAATCGGCAGGATCAACCCCGAAATCGCCGCCGCGGCCGATACCCCAACATACCCGCTATGCCGACGCCGAACAACCAAGCGGCAGCGGGCAATGGCACCGGCGCGGTACATTGCGCGTCCTCGCCATTGACACAGACACTGACCGACCCGGTATTGTCATGAAAGATATCGTCGTTAAAACCGAATTGAATGTAGCTAACGCCGACCGGGACGGTAAACGCGACGCCGCTTACCGGCGTGGGATTGCCGTTGTCGTCAACCACCGTACCCAGACTGAACAGCTCAACAATATTGCCGGCGTCATCGGTGAGCGCACCGAGCAAGGCTTGCAAGAACACACCGTAAGAGGCGGGGTTCGCTGGATTTTGCGCCACGCCCCATTCGCCGGGCAGGTAGAAACTCGGTAACACCTGCCCGCTCGATCCCGGCTGGTCGTCTTTATACGAACTGCCCACATAGCCGCTGTTATCCACCGCCGGTACCCCGCCGATGGCGCTGGTAAGACCGCTTCTATACCCGATGAACACGGCGTCACCCGCCCCGATGCCAATATCCGCCAATTTAAGCCGGGATGGTGCCGTATAGTCGGGCGAAGCCGGACTGCCGTCAGCGCCGAGACCGTAACGGTAGCTGTCGTTCAATCCCCCCGCCTCCCACATCCACGGCCCTGCGGTGGCTACAACATTCACTACTTGGGAAGACGCGCTCGCCGGTGCCGCGACCGTTGCCAGCAACCCTATCAGCAAACAGGGAAAGATACCGCGCTTAGCTTGTTTCATAGTCACACTCCTAAATTGATGGTTCCATGCCAGTAGCCTAAGTTTAGGCGCAATCCGGATTTCGAACGCTTAGGCATAACCTGCAAATCGGTATCCGCCCGCTTCCATCCGAATCGCGACCACAGTATATCCCCGGCTCTGCTCAAACATCACCACTAAGTTGACAGCGGTTTCCCTGGCTATTCTTAATTGTAGAAGCCGCCTGCCACCCCCTTCGCTACCAAGCCCGCCCGGCAAAACGTGTAAAATCCAAGTATTATCAACCTGCGGCGGCCCAACCCGCGCCGAAGCAACACGATCAATCTTTCCGCTCCATCGAACTAAAAATCCATTATGGCCCTGGTTTCACTCAGACAACTGCTCGACTACGCAGCCGAGCACAATTTCGCAGTACCCGCCTTCAACATCAGCAACATGGAACAAGTGCAGGCCATCATGCAGGCCGCCGACGCTTGCGACAGCCCGGTGATCATGCAGGGCTCGGCCGGCGCCAACCGCTATGCCGGCGAAATTTTCCTGCGCCACTTGATCCAGGCTGCCGTTGAGCAATATCCGCATATTCCGGTCGTGATGCACCGCGATCATGCGCCGAGTCCAGCGATTTGCGCGCAAGCGATCCAAAACGGCTTCAGCTCGGTAATGATGGACGGCTCGCTGCTGGAGGACATGAAAACCCCGGCGTCTTTCGACTACAACGTCGAAGTCACCCGTAAAGTGGTCGACATGGCCCATGCCTGCGGTGTGTCGGTGGAAGGCGAGATCGGCTGTCTGGGTTCGCTGGAAGCCGGCACCGACCACAGCCGACTGTTGACCGACCCTGACGAAGCCGCTCAGTTCGTCGAACTGACGCGAGTCGATGCATTGGCCGTTGCCATCGGCACCAGCCACGGCGCTTACAAATTCAGCAAGCCGCCCACCGGCGAAGTGCTGGTTATCAGCCGATTACGCGAGTTGCAGCAACGCCTGCCCAACATGCATTTTGTCATGCACGGCTCCAGTTCCGTGCCGCAGGAATGGCTGGCAATCATCAACGCCCACGGCGGCGAGATTCGGCAAACCTATGGCGTGCCGGTTGCCGAAATCGTCGAAGGCATCAAGTACGGCGTACGCAAGGTCAACATCGACACCGACCTGCGCATGGCCTCGACCGGCGCCATGCGCCGCTTTTTGGCCCAGCCAGACAATGTCGCCGAATTGGATGCGCGCAAGACTTTCGCGGCGGCCAGAGATGCGATGCAAAAGCTCTGTCAAGAGCGCTACCAAGCCTTCGGCTCGGCCGGCCACGCCGGCAAGATCAAACCGTTGCCATTAAGCGCAATGGCCCAGCGTTACAGCGGATGATCGATCGGTGGCGTGGGTAATGTCCGTTCAGTTAAGGTTGGTAGGAGGAAGTCATGCCCGCGAACAAACACCTTCGCTCTCAGACATCGCCTGCTTCTACAGGATTTGAGCCAGCCAGCTTGTTGCTAAATTCAACGAAGTTACGGGCAGAGGATGGCCGCTTCCAAGGATTGCAAAGAATGGGCAAACACTAGTCTGAGTTTGACTGGGGGCATTTTGATTTGTAATTGAAGCGTCGATAAATACCCCCTTCTCTACCTCTTGATCAAAAACTCCGCATATTCAAAGTCAAACAAATCGTCTATATCAACCGCAAACGCCTTATCCATAATGTAGGCTCGAGTTCCTTGCCGCATATAAAAGCTTTTGTGCTGCAAAATATCAGCGGTTCTGGCGCAGTAAACCGCACCGTTCAACCGATAGCGCTTGGAAAAATCCTGACTACGCGTCCTTAACGCTTGTTCGTTTTGAACAATAAAATTGTCCATGCTCCGATCTTCAGGTAACGGCATGCTCCATTCTACCGGGTAGTCCAACTCCGATACCGACACCACCGAACGTACCTCGGGCTGTTCCAACAACTGCAAGGCCTCGGCAATATGTATTGCCTTACGCAATGGTGAGGTCGGTTGCAGCAGCACAACTGCATCGTAGTTTTTGCCGACCATTTTTAAGGCATTCAACGTGTATTCGAGTACGTCGAAGGTCGGCGTAGTATCACCGGCGAGTTGTTCAGGTCTCAGAAACGGTACTTGGGCACCGTACTGTTCGGCGATGGCAGCAATCTCCGTAGAATCGGTCGATACCACGACATCCATATCCAAGCCGGCAGCCAAGGTCGCTTCTATCGTCCAGGCAATCAACGGTTTGCCGCTGAGCAGCCTGATATTTTTATCCGTGATACGTTTGCTGCCTTTGCGTGCCGGTATGAACGCTAAAATTTTCATGAGGCTTTATCGTTTTTTATGCCGATCAGATGATTTCTCTCAACAGCACAAACGCTTCCGCAGCCTGACAACCGGCTGTCGCGCCACGCAACATCGCCAGGGCACGCAAGGCTTCAATACTTCTCGGAAACGGAAACTCGCCGAGTTCGCCGGCAAAAATTTGCAATATTTCGAGCTTCTGCTCTAAATAATCTTCAATATTCACAAACACATTCGGTCGAAAACCTAAAGTGTCGGGCCTGATACCGAACTCGGTTTCCGATAAGGTTTCGTAAGCCAAAATGCGTTTGATTGTGCCGTTACGAAACCACTTGCAGCACGACATGACCGCATCGGCGGCAACCGCATGATCGGAATGCACGTCACCGCGGAACGGCAAATAAACAACTTCCGGCCGCAGCGTTTGGAATACGCTCGAGATCTTCGCAATCAAGTCACCCTTGGCAATCGAGTCCAAACGGGTACACGGAAAATCAAGCACATCGACTGAAGCAAACCCGTAATGACGCGACACTTCGGCAATTTCCCGATCTCTGGCTGAAATACGCGCTTCGCTAAAACCCTGCTCCGCCGTCATTTTGGTCAACAACAACCAATGGATTCGATCGCCGGCCCGAGCGTGCCTGAGCAAAGTGCCACCGCAACCTAAGGTTTCGTCATCGGCATGCGGAGCCACCGCTATTACGTTTGTCATTAGTACGTTATGTCCTTGATCAACAAGCTTTCGTCGATTGCGATGCTCGCCAGAATATCGGCGATCCGCTGTGAGGATCGGCCATCGCCGTAAGGGTTGCGGCAGCGGCCGACCTGTTTTCGGTAATCCGCATCAAACGCGGCCTTTTTCACCGCGGCGATGATCGAGTCGACATCGTGAGGCACGAACTCGACATTTTCGGCATGCAAACGGCCTTTTTGCCGATTGCCTACGTTAATCACAGGCAGCTTCAACAAGGGTGATTCCAAAATACCGGCGCTGGAATTGCCGAGCATACAACTGGCCCGGCGCATGACGTTAACAAATTCCAACCGAGGCATATTTTTAACAGCATGCAGAAACGGCAAGTCTTCATACTCTCGGATGGCCTTAATAATCTGTTGACCTCCGGCATCGGAGTTGGGATAAATCAAAACCGTTTTGATACCCAGAGCCTTAACAGCTTCCAAGGTTTGCCGCATTTGCCAATAAGCCTGTTCGATTTCGGTTGAAATAACGTGTTGAATTAACAAAATCAACGGTTCACCGTCCTCGACGGCAAACCCCAAACGCGCCGAAAGTTGTTCCGCAGTAAGAATCGGCACTTGCAACAATCGATCCAGCCCCGGATTGCCGGTGTCATACACCCTGAACGGCTGTTCGCCGAGACGAATAATCCGCTGGTAACTTTCCTGATTGGTGACAAAGTGAAGATGTGCTAGCTTGGTAACCGCATGCCGCACTTGATCGTCGACATTGCCTACCACTCTGTCCCCGCCAGCTATATGCGCCACCGGCACATTCATGTAGGCACCTACCAATGCTGTCGACATCGCCTCTTCCCGATCCCCTAAAACCAACAGAAAATCCGGTTTTACTCTGCTAACCGTTTGCACCAACCCTTGCAACTGAAAAGCCAACCCCTTGACTCGCGACGACGCTCGATCGCCGTTGACCAGACTCTCGATCTCATCGGCGACCTTAAACCCGTCTTTGCGAATTTCAGCCACCGTATAACCGTAGGCATCAGCCAAATGCGCACCGGTCACCGCGACTTCCAATTCCAGCATCGGGTGGCGATCAATTGCGCTAAACACCGAAGACAGAATGTCGTACTCGGAACGAATACCCGTAACGCCAAGCACCATCCTCTTACCCATGCCGATCCATCCTCAAACAGGCCACATACATTTAACACCAACGAATTTGAACCCCGCCGCCTCGGCAAACAAGCGATCGACGGTCCGATCGCCGAAAAAAACAACCTCGGAGGGATCACAAGCCCCATTGAAAATCGCGATATGATCCACGGCAACGGCAGCCGGTTTTTCGGATCGGCAAGTCAGGCACCCCGAAATAGCAATGTTTTCCGGCCTAAACCAAGACCCCAAACCCAGAGCGTCAAATTTAGCGCGCTGAAGTGCGCAAGAACCGTCGCTAACCAAAAATAACGGATAGTACTCGGCCATAAACTCCAGCAGGCTCACGACGCGATGATTTAATTGCAAAACCGGCCGGAAGGCTCTGAACAGCTCAAGGCACTCTCCAATAGTCCGCTCTGCGTTCCCCTGTTCGATCCCGGCAGCCGCCAACACGTCCGAAAAAATCCGGTTATACGAACTGCCTTTGTCAAGCCAACATCTGAGCAAATCGCTATAAGTGTCTGCCGGCTCCGCTCCCACCACGGCGGAGAGCTTTTCCGCAATCGGCCGGTAGACCTGGTATATGAAATCGAATTCGTCGTAAAGTGTACCGTCGAGATCAAAGCCGACGGCCTTGACATTCTGCCAGTCAATGCTCGGATACAAAGACTTCAGCATAGTACCTCAGCATCCTGAGCCCGTAGTTAATCGGCTTGGCTCGATATAACGTTTCGCCAGTCAGTTTGTTGCACAACACCGCGACCCAGTTTTCCGTCGCCGCAAATCCTAGCGCCATCCCACCGGCAATGCGCGGATTGACCTCAACGACTTTTACCGTACCGTCGTTACAGCAAAAACACTGGACATTGATAGGACCGACAAATTGAGTAGCCTGACACAATGCATTAACTACCTTTACGATTTCCGCATGATTAACGACGATGCCCTGTGTCGATTTACCGTCTTTCACTCCGATGCGTCGGCGAGGCACGATATACAGCGGCCGCGACGCCTTATCGCACAGCACATCGACCGTATATTCCTCTCCCTCCAGTAACTCCTGCGACAACATCCCGTTCATATCGACCGGCTCAGAGGTGACGCAAACGCCTTGTCCACCTCTGCCGTTACGGGGTTTGACCAACGGATAGTCCTGGTTCAAACTGGAATCCGGCGTTGGTATGCCGTTCTCAACAAAAAAACGGTACGCCAACCATTTATCAACAAAGGTTTCGATCACCGATGGATCAGAGATGATGACTTCGACACCTTGTGCGGCAAACCGATGTTTGTTCTCTGCCCAACCCAACAGCGTTTCATCCAGCGAAGGTATGACGACATCGATGCGATTTTCAGCAAGAATAGCCGAAACGATTACCCATAAATCCGGAGCGTGCTTCGACGGCATTTTTACGAATTCGTCGGCCAGATAACGCCCTACGCACTGTTCATCGATATCGGACGCCACGGCGATATGACCGGCGTCTTTGATCGCTTTAAGCAAATAGCCGCTTACCAAACTACCCGACGCCTCAGTCAAAACCTTCTTGCGCATCATGTTTATCACATTACGATATAGGCAATGTTTGGATCGAACGAGAAACGTCTTATCTCTTTTTGCCCGATATCCAGGAACTCCAGCATGGCCATGGTTTCACCCGGCCACCAAGGATTATTGATTTCGTCGAACGCCAGAATAGAACCTTTTGGCATGCGCGGTAGAAAGTACTGCAGAGCCACTTTAGTCGGCTCGTAAAGATCGAAATCCAGAAACAGCAAACTAATCAGAACGTGGGGATTCTGCTCCAAAAACGTTGGAATGGTCTGCATGGCATTCCCCTTGACCAAGAACACCTTCTCGAATTGGTTAAGCACCCGATTTTCATCGAATTCGCCGATCAGCTCCTGTAATTCGGCATAGACGTCATATGAAGTAGAAAGTCCGCCGACTTTGGTTTGTTCATTGGTGGCCAAGCCGATATCCTTGTCGTTTACCGACGGAAACCCCTCGAATGTATCGAAGCCGAAGATACGCCTATCCAAGGCAAACGGCTCGAGTGCAGCCGAAAGCTTGGCCCACGCCATCAATCCGCCACCATGATGAACACCGCATTCAATAATGCTGCCCTTGATATGAAGCTGCATCTGGAACAATTCGTACCTAACCAGAAATCGTGAAAGGGCTTGGCGCCTGACATATTTTTCGAAATTATCCAGTTTGGAGTTGATGGGTGCGGGATATTTTTCTATCAATGGTTTCATCAAGCTCTCCTGAGCACTATTAAAGTGGTTGCGCGAAATCTAATCCCTTGTAAAGGCCTCTAAACTCCATAATTCTCCAACAGCCCGTCAATCAAACATTCAATTTTGGCGAGATAAACTAAGACTGGACCGACCCTACTCGTACTCATAGCAGGTACTACGACTTTCTCAGTTAAATCCGGCATGTTTCGATATCTATGGCACCCTAGAATCCCAAGCCAACAACCAATACCGCAACCCGAACCAAGCATTTTGAATTTTTCGGGCTTAGGCACAACATCAATCTAATCATTCAATCCCGTTCGCTTGCATAAAGCCTGGAATCAAAACCGATTGTTTGTTCATTCTGGTAAAGCACGAAATTATCCCGAATTAGATAAGACCAAATCCTCGCTGCTTTCTTGTTGCCATCTCTTCTCCCAAGTTTGTAAGCAACGAATTCAATTCAGAATAGCACGCTGCTGGGAATATTCACCAACCTCCTGACGACACTTCGCGATTGCGTGAGACCATCGGTCTGGCAATGGCGATACATCGGTAAATCCGACATCAGCTCCCACAAGGGCCGGGTCATCACGCCATGGTTATTGGTGTATTCCAGACACGCGTCGCGCGCGGCCAGATCGTCCAGCAGCACTGCGTTGAGCCAGTAGTTAGCGTGCGCACCGGCAGGTTCCCGAAAAATTTCGGAGCCGTTTGCCTCGCCCCAGGCCAGATAACGGCCCGCCAATTCGCGCTTGGCGGCGACGAATTCCGGCAACTGCTCCAGCTGCGCCAGACCCAGCGCGGCGTTCAGATTCGGCATTCGGTAGTTGTAGCCGATTCGGTCGTGTTCGAATTTCCAGGCGTGGGCCAGTTTGGCCGTGGTGGTCAGGTGCTTGGCCTGCCGGGCCAGTTCGTCATCGTCGGTCAGAATCATGCCGCCGCCGCCGGTGGTGATGATCTTGTTGCCGTTGAAGCTGAGCACGCCGAGTTTGCCGAAGGTGCCGCAATGCCGATCGCCGAGCCGGCTACCCAACGCTTCGGCCGCATCCTCGACGACGGCGATTCCATAGTGGTCGCAAACTTTAAGCAAGCCCGCCATATCGCAAGGATGGCCGAAGGTATGCATCGGCAGGCAGGCGGCGATACGCTTGCCGCTGGTTTTGTTATAAACCCCGCCGTCGCGGCGCTCGCCGTGTTGCTCCAGAAACGCCGCCAACGCCGCCGGCGACAGGCCTAGAGTCGCGCTATCGACGTCGACGAAGACCGGCTCGGCGCCGCAGTAGTGAATCGCATTGCAGGTGGCAATAAAGGTCACCGCCTGGGTGACCACCTCGTCGCCGGGGCCGACGCCGGCCAGCAATAATGCGATATGCATCGCGGCAGTGCCGTTGACGGTGGCAACCGCATGCTTGGCGCCGCAGTATTCGGCAATCTTGCGCTCGAATTCACTGACATACGGCCCGACGCTGGAGACGAAGGTGCTGTCGATCACGTCGTTCAAATAGCGTTTTTCGTTGCCGGCAAAACGCGGTTCGTGCAACGGAATGAAAGCGTCGGTTTGGTAAATCTCCCTGACGAAACCGACCAAACGCTCAAACATTGTAAATATCCGTTTTGTACTTTTTCAGATTCTCGGACCGGCAAAACCAATCCACGGTGCGGCGCAGGCCATCTTCCAAGCTAACTTCCGGGTTAAACCCGGTTAATGTTCTGATCTTGCTGTTATCGCACCACAACCGGTTGACTTCGGACTTTTCCGGCCGCAAACGTTGCTCGTCGACCAGAAATTCGACGTCGCTGACCATGATGGCCTTGATCAGATTCAAGGTGTCACCGACCGAGATTTCGAAATTGGAACCGATGTTGACCGTCTCGCCGATGGTTTTGTCCGACTCGGCCAACGCGATGAAGCCGCGGCAAGTATCTTCGACGTAGTTGAAATCGCGAGTCGGCGTGACGTCGCCGAGCTGGATTTGCTTCTTACCGGCGGCGATCTGGCTGATGATGGTCGGAATCACCGCTCGGGCTGACTGGCGCGGTCCGTAAGTGTTGAACGGCCGGGCAATCGTCAACGGCAGATTGAAGGCATTGAAAAAACTCATCGCCATCGCATCGGCGGCAATCTTCGAGGCACTGTAAGGCGATTGCGGTTGCAGCGGATGTTTTTCGTCGATCGGTACGTATTGCGCGGTGCCGTAAACCTCGCTGGTCGAGGTATGGATCACCCGGCTAACGCCGGCATCGCGCGCCGCCTGGCAGATATTCAAGGTGCCGCGGATATTGGTATCGACATAACTGTCCGGCGCGACATAGGAATACGGAATCGCAATCAACGCCGCCAAATGAAATACGGTATCGACGCCCTGGCAAATGCTGCGGCAGAACGCCGGATCGCGCACGTCGCCGCACACTACTTCGATGTCGTGTTTGCAGGCGGCATCGTCCAGCCAGCCCCAGGAATTAAACGAATTGTATTGCGCCAAAGCCCGTACCTCGCAGCCGCGCGTCGCCAGCATTTCGGTCAAATGCGAGCCGATGAAACCGTCGGCGCCGGTCACTAATACTTTTTTCATACCAATCCTTGTTTAACAAAGGCCTCGGCGATAGCCCAGTCTTCTGCGGTGTCGATGTCCAGGCTTTGAATGGCGTTCATCACCAACGGCACGGTCTGCGGCGGATAGAACGATTTATGTTCCAGCAAGTAGTCGGTCCGAACTAGATACATCGCCCCATTCGGAGTCAACAACGGCTGGGTTTGTTGCCGGCTGGCTTGAGTCGGTTGCCGGTTGTCCAGCGCTTGCATGAAACCGTCGCGCAATTGGAACAACGTGGTCAGGTTGCGCTGGATTTCCTTGCAACCGATCACCGCATCGACGTTACCGCCATTGGCCAATGCCATCGCCTGGCGAAGTATAGCCGGACTGCGGAACGGCGAGGTTGGCTGCAACAACATGACCCAAGCCGGCAAATAACCCTGATTCCCGCGAAACCAATCCAAGGCATGTTCCACCACTTGCAGCGACGACGCACCGTCCGTCGCATGACAGGCCGGGCGTAGAAACGGCACCGCCAGCCCGGCGTTACGGCCGATCTCGGCATACGCTTCCGCATCGGTCGACAACAGCGCCAACGACTGCGGCAACTCGGCCCGACTAATGGTTTGCGCGGTCCATTCCAGCAGCGGCTTGCCGGCCAGCGGCCGGACGTTTTTGTCAGGCAAACCTTTGGAACCGCTCCGTGCCGGAACCACGACCAGTAAATCGAATGCTTGCGCCATGCCCGATCTCCCAGCGCTAAATCAGTTTCAAACCCGGCGGCAAGGCTTCGCCGAAGATTTGTTTTTCCTGGCCTTCGTCAAGCGCTGTGTATTCGGCCACCATGTCCTGCCACGACGCCGGGGCTTTGGCCTGTTTCAATTTATCCAGCACTTGCCGGCGCAAGTCGTCGTCGATATCGCGGACGCGGTCGTCGCAACGCCGCGCCAGCAAGGTCGCGGCGAAGCCGATCTGCACCTGCTTTTTCCAATCGGCAGCCAGCAATTGGTTTAACCAAGCGGACGCCTGAGCCGGCGGTATCACATCGTGATTGTTGCCGTGAAACAGTATCCGCGCCCCGATCCGGCCCAAGGCCCACCAGCTTTGTTCGGGTTCGCCGGCTTTGGCCAAACGTTTCAGCAGCCATTCGCCTAATTGCACTTTATCGGCCACCGCCAAACGCTCCAGCGATGCCGCCAACCGCAGTATGTCCTCGTAGCCGCGGGTTGCGAGTTGCTTCGCCAGCCCCGGCTGGCGGGCCGAGGCCGGATTGATGAACTTGCCGATATCGTTAAAAATGCGTTGCTGCGCCTCGGCCGGCAAACCGCCGGCGACTCGCCGCCACAAGGTCCACCATTCGGCCCAGTTCTGCTTTTCGTTGACGAACTGCAGGCCTTCCGGATACAGCTTCCACAGCTGTTCCACCCGCCAGTCGTCCAGCGGATAACCGAACCCGGGCCGCAGGCAAAACCCGATCAAGCTGCACCACAACCGCTCGTGCTGCTCGCTGCGCCGCCGGTATTTGCTGCCGTCCAGCAAGGCATTGAATAATTCGCGCAGCAGTGGGGTTTGCCACTCGCCGCGCGGGGCGGCCAATACTTTTTCCAAATCGGCGCGCAAGGTTTTTACCGCCTGCGGGTCGACTTGTTTGGATTTGGCGCCGAATACGGCCTGAATCTTTTCCAGGGCTTGCGGCAGTTGCGCGGGCAGATCGGCATTTACCAACGCGGATTTGGCCTTGCGGATCTGAAATTCGACATCCCACCGCTGCTGCTCGCCATCCAGCGCGACGCATTGCAAACGCAAGGTGCCGACTTCGGTATAGGTTGCCGACAACTGCACAGCAACTTCGGCCCGCTGTTGGCCTTCGAACGCCACCGCCAATGGCGGCAAGCTGTGGAAGCGGTCGTCGTCGAGTTCGACCAGGTCGCCGGTGCGGTAATCGCCGTCACCACTCGCCGACAGCAAATGGAAGCGCACCGGTTGGCCGACGCGTAACGCAAATTGGCGGCCGGCCAGCAACACTTCATGCCCTTCTTCGCTGCCTTTCGGCAAAATGCAGACGCCGCGCCGGCTTTGCCCGGCACTGTCGACCAGCAAAAAATAACTGCGCGCCGCGCCGCCACCGATCCGCAATTTTTTATCGCGGCGGGCGATGGCGTAGCTGACTGCACCGTAGGCAACCGCCAATTCCGGGTCCGGATTGTCCAGCACGGTCGGCGCCCGGCCGCCGCGCCAAGCCGACAGCAGCCCCGTTACCCGCTGCACCAGTGCCCGGCTGCGGAATACGCCGCCGTTCAACAACAGCACATCGGGTACGATGCCCTGCTCGCCGAGCGCCTGTTGCGCGGCCTGGGCATGCGACTGCAAAAAACCGGCGATATGCTTGCTGATGGCCGGCTCGGCCGCGTAAGGCAGACCGAATTCGACCACCCCGCTGCGCTTCTTGTCCGGCAGTTCCTGCAGCCCCGACAAAGGCAGGAAACCGTCCAACGCAATCTGTCTGACTTCCTCCCGGCTCAACGCTGTGGTTTTACTACCGCCGATCAATTTGGACCCACCGCCGAGCAAAGTCACAGCCATTTGATCCGGCGCATCGTCGGCCAACAAGCGTTCTTTGGCGATCCGGCATTGCTCCAGCAATTGCGCCAGGTCGGCGCTGGACAGCTTGCGTTCGGTACCGCGTAACCGGCTCTCGGCCAAGTGCGCCAGGGCCAGATCGATATTGTCGCCACCCAGCATCAAGTGGTCGCCGACGCCGATGCGGGTCAATTTGGGCTCGCCGGCGCCGTATTCGATTTTGATCAGGGTCAAGTCGGTGGTGCCGCCGCCAACGTCGCAGACCAGCATCAAGCGGCTGCCGGCCAGACTGGGCTCGATACTGCCGGCATGGCGGCGCAACCAGTCGTAACATACGGCCTGCGGTTCCTCCAGCAGACGCACGTCGGCCAGACCGGCCAATTTCGCCGCCTCCAAGGTCAGAGAACGGGCCGATTCGTCGAACGAGGCCGGCACGGTGACGACAAGGGTTTGCCGCGCCAACGGCGCGTCGGGAAAGCGCTGCTCCCAAACCATCCGCACGTGCTGCAAATAACTCGCACTGGCCGCCAGCGGCGATACCTTGAATACCGACTCGTCACTCCCCCACGGCAAAATCGGTGCCGTATGGTCGACTGCAGTATGCGACAACCAGCTCTTGGCGCTGGTGACCAGGCGGCCCTGCGATTTGGCACCCAGGACTCGCGCAGCTTCGCCCAGTACAGCTCCATCCTCGGCCAACAGGAAACCGGCTTCAGCACTCAATTCGCCCGCCGCCGGATGGTAACGCACCGAAGGCAGCAACGGTTTGGACGCGACTTCGCCCGGCGCGGTCATCTGCGGAATTTCGAACAGGCGGATGGTCTTGTGCGGATCGCCGACAGCGGCATAGGCCACGACGGTATGGGTGGTACCCAGATCGATACCGACTAAATATTGGCTGGCTGAGTTATTCAAAATGCTTAGTTCGGGCTGGTGGATTGCGGCTGCTGCAGCCATTGGTTGACTTCTTCCAGGTTCTGCGGCGAGATCACACCCACCGCATGTAAAAAACGCATCCGATTTTTGACGTAACTGTAACGACCCTGAGCCAAATCGCGTCTGGCGCGGAATTCGGCTTGCTGGGTGTCGAGCACATCGCTGATGGTTTCCAGGCCGAATTTAAAGCCTTTTTCCTTGGCTTCGCGCGATTTTTTGGCCGACTCCAGGGCTTTGGCCGACGCGGCAATCCGCCGCACGCTGGCGTTGGAGGTTAAAAACGCGTCGCTGATTTCCTTGACCAGGGCGCGGATTTTGCTTTCGTTTTCGTTTTTTGCCAACTCCAGCCGGTGCTGGGCTTCGTTGGTTTTTTCCGCAATCACCCCGCCGCTGAAAATCGGCACGCTGACATTGATGCCGGCGGTCTGCACTTCGGTTTGCGGCGTGCGCGAACTTTGAAAGCCGGTATCGCTGTTGAAGTAATTAAATTGCAAATCGACCACCGGCAGATGCCGGGAGCGTTGCATCGCCACATCGTCGCTGGCCGCTTCGATCGCACTGAGTTGGGCGCGTAGCAGCGGATTCTCGCTTTTCGCGACGGCGATCCAGTCATCCAGATTACCCTGCAGCGGCTGGTAGTCAATATCCTCGCGTAACCGCGCCAAGTCTTGCGGCAGATTGCCGGTCATCTCCCGCAAATTTTCCCTGGCCTTAACCAGTACGGTTTCCGCTTCGATCTGGCTGGCCTGCAATTGGTCGAGTCTGGCCTCGACTTCATAGAGATCGGTAATTTTGACCAGTTGCTTGGCAAATTGATGTTTGATTTGTTCGTGCTGCACGGCCAAGGCTTCGGTTTCGCCGCGCAGCAAATTCAGTTGGTCCTCGGCTTGCAACAGATCAAAGTAACGCTCGACCACATCGTCGATCAGCGCGTTTTCGGCTTCGACTTGTTCTTCGATGTAGACGTTCTCGGTTTCCTTGGCCCGGCGCCAGTTCCAGAATTTGGCGAGGTCGACCAGCGACTGGTTGACCGAGATGTAGTAGCGCTTGCCGGGATAAGTCGTGTTGACCTCGCGGCCACTGCCGCTGACGGTCTGGTCATTGTGCGACCAGTTGCCGGTCGCCGTGACTTGCGGCAAGAACTCGCCGAAGGATTGTTCTTTTTGCGCGGTACCGATATTCAGTTTCAAACCGGCGGCTTTCAATTTCGGATCGCCGGACAAGGCCTGCTGGTAAACGCTGATTAGGTCGTCGGCAAGCGCCTGACCGACACTCGACACCGCCAATGCTAAGGCAAAACTCCAAGCCGGTTTCATCAGTCTTCGTTGAAGGCGCGGGCCACCGCGTTGGTGATCGGTTGCAGCAGGTATTCCAGCACGGTGCGCTCGCCGGTCGTGATCAGCACCTCGGCCGGCATGCCCGGCAACAATTCCACCTCGCCCAGTTTTGCGTAGCTGTCCGGAGTCAATTCGATTTGGGCTTGGTAATAAGCCATCCCCGATTTTTCGTCGCTGAGTCGGTCGGCGGAGAGATTGGTCACGATACCGTCGAGTTTGGGCACTACCGATTGTTTGAAAGAACTGAACCGGACTTCGGCTTTGAGGCCTTCGTGCACCCGGTCGATGTCCATCGTCGACACCTGGGCATTGACGATCAGGTCTTCGTTCTGCGGCACCAAATCCAGAATCGGCCGACCGGGACCGACCACGGTGCCGACGTTATGTAAGGTCAAACCCAGCACGCGGCCGGCGGCCGGCGCGCGGATTTCGGTTCGGGCCAGTCTTTCCCGGGCCGCGGTCAAGCGTTGCGTCACGTCGAAAAGTTGGGCTTGAGCCTCGCCGAGCTTGCCGGCGATTCCTTCCTGGAATTGTTTCTCCAGTTGCAAAATCTGCAACTGGGTTTCGCCGATCTGCATTTCGTTGCCGGCGATTTCGGCGGTCAGCGCCGCAATCTCGCCGGACGCTAATGTCAAATTACGCTCGATATCGCGCACCCGTTGTTTGCCGGTGAAACCTTCCGCCAGCAATTCGCGCAAGTCCTTGAGTTCGTCTTTATACGACTCGGCCAAAGCTTGTTTGGCCGCGCGTTGCCCGCGCAAGCCCTCGACCCGGCTGGCCAATTGGGTACTGCGTTGCTTAAGCACCGAGATTTCCCCTTCGTGGGAAAGTTTTCGCGCCAGAAAAATCCGGCTCTCGGCTTGTTTGGCCTCCAGCGTGCGGGCGTCGGCGTCGTCCTGCAGGGTATCCGGAAATTCGACGGCCGGCTTGCGGTCGCGCTCCGCGCTGAGCCTGGCGACCTGGGCCGACAACGTAATCTGCTGGCTGCGCAAAATATCCTGCTCCGCGCGGATCGAGGTATCGTCGAGCCGGATCATCACATCGCCTGCCTTGACGAAATCGCCCTCTTTGACCAGCAACTCGCTGACCATGCCGCCGTCCAGATGTTGCACGGTTTTGCGATGGGATTTGACCGCCACATAACCCGGCGCCATTGCCGAGCTGTCCAACGGCGCGAAATAACTCCAGACGCCGAAGATACCGAGGGTGGCAAATATCACAGCGTTACCGATATTGCGGATCGGCCGGTCGTCGATGACTAAAGAAATGGTTTCCAGCTCCGGGGATTGACTCATCGTTTAGGCTCCGGCTTGGACATGTTCGGCCCTTGCTTGCTGCGCGGTTTGCAATGCAACCTTTTGCAAGTGGGCTACAACCTGGTCTTTCGGCCCGTAAACCGACAATTGGCCGTCGCTGAGCAACAGCAACTTGTCGACGTTATTCAGGACGTTGTTGCGGTGGGTGATTACGATCACCGTGACCTTATTGGCTTTCAGCCGCTGGATGGTCCGGCCCAAGGCGATTTCGCCCTGTTCGTCCAGATTGGAGTTAGGTTCGTCCAATACCACCACGACCGGATTGCCGTACAAAGCTCGCGCCAAACCGATGCGCTGGCGCTGGCCGCCCGACAAGTTGCCGCCGTTGGCACCGATCACGGTGTTGTAGCCGTCCGGCAAATGCAGCACCAGTTCGTGGACGTCGGCCATCTTTGCCGCGGCAATCACTTTCTCCGGCTCGACTTCGCCGAAGCGGGCAATGTTTTGGCTGATGCTGCCTTCGAACAATTCGATATCCTGGGGCAAGTAACCGATGTGCGGCCCCAGTTCGTCCCGGTTCCAATTGAAGATTTCGGCACCGTCCAGGCGGATCGTGCCGCTGGAAGTCGGCCAGATACCGAGCAAGGCGCGGGCAAAGGTCGATTTGCCGGCGCCGCTGGGGCCGATCACGCCGACTACGTCGCCTTTGGCAATAGCCATGCTGATGCCTTTGATAACCGGCGTTTTCGCCCCCGGCGGCGTGACTTGTGCCATATCGAGCTGAAAGGCGCCGACCGGATCGGGCAAGGTCATTTTTTTCGATTCGGCCGGCATCTGCACCAGTAATTCGTTCAACCGGTTGTATTGGCCGCGGGCGTTGATAAAGCCTTTCCAGGTACCGATCACGATATCGATCGGCGCCAGGGCTCGACCTAGCAGGATCGAACCGGCGATCATCAGGCCGGAGGAAATCTCGTTTTCGATGACCAGATAGGCGCCAAGCGCCAATATCAAAGATTGCGACGACAAGCGTACCAACTTGGAAACGGCGTTGACCAGACCGGCGCGGGAACTGGCGATGGCTTGCAGGCGCAGGACTTTATGCACGCTGTTCAACCAACGCCCCTGAATGTTGGGCAGCATGCCCATCGCATCCAGCACTTCCGCATTTCGCAGATTTTTACTGACCAGATTGCGTGCGTTCAGCGCGGTGCTGTTGGCTTCGCTGAGCATCCGGCTGGTGGTCTTTTCTTGGATGTAGGCGACGATCACCAACAGGATCGCAGTCGCCACACCGGCCCAACCGTACCAGGGATGAAACATGAACATCACCGCCAAGTAGATCGGTAGCCAGGGCGCATCGAAGAAGGCGAACAAACCGCTGCCGGTCATGAACTGGCGTAGTGCGGTCAAATCGTCGAGCGGTTGGATGCTGGCGCGCTGGCCGTTGGAATACAAGGCCATTTTATAAGCCACTTTCAGTAACCGCTCGCTGAGCAGTACTTCGATGCGGGTGCTGACTCTGACCAATATCTGCGACCGCACCCACTCCAACACCCCCATGGTCACGAACAACACCATCAAAATCAGCGTCAACAGCGACAGGGTCGTCAGATTGCCGGTCGGCACCACCCGGTCGTAAACCTGCAACATGTAAATGGTCGGCACCAGTTGCAATACGTTGATCACAAAACTAAAACCGGCAGCAGATATAAACGCGCCCTTACACAGCCGTAACGCTTCGATCAGATCGGATTGGGGGGAATTCATACCTTGGTTAGCGGTTTAAGGTTCGCGAAAACGGCTCGATTTTTACACACTCGTCAACGCCGCACCAAATCCGGCGCAATTTGCCGCCCGGCAAATTTAGATGCGCCACTCAGTTTTGTGTCTACACTTCGTGACAATTGGCCAAACTGTGACAGTGGTCAAAGAGGGCTGATAATTAAACAGCCTAGATGCTGCTATAACTTTTCGCCAGTAAAAAACCGCTAAAGTTTTTTTGCCTGCTACCGAAAAGCTAAACACATATTCCGGCGTTGCCATGACGCTTCTTTAACGACGCCGCCGAATTTCAGAATCCATCATACAGGACCGCAACTATGGCTATCACTACCGATACAGACATTACCACTTTGACGCCAGCCCAGATTGCGGCTCTGACCACCACTGAAATTGCGGCTCTGACCACTGGCGCTACCGGACAGATCGCGGCTTTATTGACGACCCAGATTCCGTCTTTAAGCGCGGCTCAAATAGCCGCATTGACGACCGACCAGATACCTTCTTTCACGACAGAGGCGATCAACAAACTTTCCGCTTCGCAGATCAGCAAATTCTCGTCCGCACAGATCAGCGTGATGGAAAATGCCGATTTAAGCGCAATCTCATCAGCCGCGATCTCCGGCATGACTACCGCCGTCCTGAGCGGACTGACGACGACACAGATTCAATTGCTGACCACCGGCACCAATGGTCAAATCGCCGGTTTGAGCGTGGGTAGCGCCGGACAAATCGCTGCATTGACCACGGCCCAAGTCAAAGCACTCTCCTTCGGTCAAGTGGCATCGCTGACGTCTAACCAGGCCAAGGTTCTCAGCGGCGCCCAAATCGCAGCGCTCGACGACGCCGATTTCGGCGCGTTAACCGATTCCGCACTCAGCCAGATAACGACCACGGCCATTTCTTCGATCACCACCAGCCAAATTCAAAACCTGACTTCGAGTCAGTCCGACGGCTTGACGGCTGCTCAAGTCGGCAGATTGAGTTCCGCTCAAGCGGTACAAATTTCGACCGACGCTCTGGCGAATATTACAACCACCGCGATTAAAGGCCTGACTGCTTCAGCAGTTGCCAGCCTGACCGACGCCCAGCTGGCCGCGCTGACAACCGGTAGCGCCGGACAAATCGCCGCGTTGACAACCGCGCAAATCGCCGCCCTGAAATCAACCCAATTCGACGCTTTGACTTCGGCTCAAGCAGCGGCGCTGACTTCTGCACAAGCAGCTGCGATCACATCGGCGCAAATCGGCACCTTGTCGACCTCCGCTTTCGCCGCATTGGATTCCGATGCCATCAGAGGCTTGTCCACCGCTGTAGTCGCCGCACTATCCACCGCAACCGACGGCCAGATCGTGGCCTTGTCGACACAACAAGCGGCGGCATTCACCTCGGTCCAAGTTGCGGCATTGTCTTCCGGCCAGTTTGCGGCGATGGAATCGACCGATCTGGTTGCGATCTCCAGCAGTGCAATCAGAGGCATGACCACCTCAGCGCTGACCTCGTTGAGCACCACCCAAATCCAAAAACTGACCACAGGTACCGCGGGACAAGTTGCCGGCTTAACCACTACCCAAATTGCGGCCCTGACCAGCGACCAAATTGTGGCATTCGGCTCGTCGCAAGCCGGATCGTTAACCAGTACCCAGGCTGCCGCGTTGACATCCACTCAAGTTGCGAACATGGAAACCGCGGATTTCGCGGCATTGACCACCGGCTCCACCGGCGCACTGTCAAAATTAACCACCACCGCCATCGCCGCATTGACGACTGGCGCCAGTGGCCACATTAAAGCGCTGACAACAGGCCAAGCGGCCTCGTTAACGGCGGCCCAAGTCGGCAAATTCAGTTCCGACCAATTGAGCGACATGGAAACGGCGGATTTCGCGGCTCTGAGCTCCAGCGCGATCGCCGGCATTTCCACAACCAATATCTCGTCTTTGACTACCAGCCAAATCGCCGCTCTATCTACCACGCAAGCACCGGCGTTGACTGCTACCCAAATCGCCAGACTATCCACCGGCCAAGTTCAAGCCATTGAAACCGCAGACTTTGCGGAGCTGTCCAATGCCGCCGTAGCCGGCTTCACCACGGCGCAAATCGCAGCCTTGACCACCGGCGCGACCGGCCAGATTGCCGCGCTGACCACCGAACAGGCCGCGTCGCTGACATCCGCAGCAATGGGTGCATTCAGCGCTGCGCAAATCACCAGTTTCGAAACGGCCGATTTGGCGAAAGTCAAAGTTGCCAGCATCAGAGGCATGACGACCGATGCCGTGGCCGCGTTGACTACGTCGCAAATTCAGGCCTTAACTACCGGCGCAACCGGTCAAATCGCCGCGCTGACCACTGCTCAAATCCAGGCGTTGACCCCGACGCAAATCGAAGCCTTGACGACCGCGCAAGCCGGTTCTTTGACGTCCAGCCAAGTCGCAATCTTGAGCACCGCCCAATTCGCGTCGATGGAAGCCAGCGATTTTGCCGCGATTACATCGCAGGGGATTAGAGGCCTTTCGACCGACATTGTGTCGAATTTGACCACCACTCAATTCGCTAGCTTGACTACCGGCACCAACGGCCAGATTGCTGCACTGACTACCGCACAAATCGCCGTTTTAACTACCGGCACCAACGGTCAAATCGCAGCGTTGACCACCGACCAAGCCGCATCGCTGACATCGACTCAAGTCGCGAAATTCACCTCCGACCAATTCGCGTCGATGGAATCCGCGGATTTCGCAAAACTGTCTCCGGCCGGCGTCAAAGGCTTATCCACTGCGACGATCGCCGGCTTGACTACCGCCCAAATCGCCAGCATGTCCACCGGCGCCACCGGTTTGTTGGCCGGTTTGTCGACCGCTCAGATTGCGGCCTTGACTTCGACACAATTGGACGCTTTGAGCTCCGGCCAGGAAGCTTCGCTGACGTCGGCTCAGGTAGCGGCACTTAGCACCAGCCAATTCAGTGTGTTGATCAGCGAAACCACCGATTCCGCGGATTTCGTCAACTTTTCGTCCAGCGGTATCAGAGGCTTGTCGACCGGAGTCATTTCCAATCTGACCACCGATCAAATCCAATTGCTGACCACCGGCAGCGCCGGCCAAGTCGCCGGCTTGACCAGTTTGCAGGTTGCCGCGCTGACCACCGACCAAATTGTCGCACTGACCACCAACCAGGCCGCGTCGTTCAGTTCCAGCCAACTGACCGGCTTGACTACGACTCAAGTCGCCAACCTGGAATCCGCCGATTTCCAAAAATTGAGCAGCGATGCGATTAAAGGCTTGAGTTCTAACGTAATCGCCTCCTTGACTACGACCCAGATCGCTAACCTGACCACAGATCAAGTTGCGGGCCTGACCACGACTCAAATTGCTGCACTAACAACGGATCAATTGCCGAAATTCACTACGGCGCAATCGGCCGCATTGACCTCGACTCAACTGGCGAGAATGAGTTCGGTGCAAATTGCCAGCATGGAAACCGCTGACTTCACTGCGATCTCCACGACGGCTATCAAAGGCATGGCAACCGCGGTACTCGCTGCGTTGGCAACCGACCAAGTCGCAATTCTGACCACCGGAGCAACCGGCCAGGTTGCCGCCTTGACGTCATCACAAATTGCGGCGCTCACAACCTCGCAAATCGCGAAATTTACGACCGCGCAAGTTAATTCTCTAACCTCGGACCAAGTCACCAAATTCAGCGTCACTCAGTTGGCGAAAATCGAAACTACCGATATTTCTGCGCTGAAAACCGAAGCGATTGCCGCACTGACCAGCACCCAACTGCAAGGCCTGACCACGCAGCAAGTTGCCGCATTGACCACTAGCCAAGCGGCAGCATTGACTGCAGACCAGGCTTCGAAATTAACCGCGACCCAAGTCGCCAACTTGCCGACTCCATCGTTCGCCGCACTGACCACTGGGGCCACCGGCGCTCTGGCCAAGCTGACCACCGATGCAATAGCAGTCCTGAACGCGAACCAGATTCAGGCCTTGACGACCAGCCAAGCCGCATCGTTGACCTATATCCAGTTCAATAAATTTACCTCCAGCCAAGTCGAAAACATGCAGGCGGTGGACTTTGCGACCTTGACGACCACCGTCATCGCCAATATGTCGACCACATCGTTGCGGGCGTTATCGACCGATAAAATCACCGAGTTGTCGACGGTGCAAATCGCCGCCTTGACACCGGACCAGATAGCCGCGTTGACCACCACCCAGGTGCAGGCATTAACCGAAGGCACGGCCGGCCAAATCGCCAGCTTAAGTGCAGACCAGGTTCAACAACTAAGTACCACACAGATCGCGGCATTGAGGATTGCTCAAATCACGGCGCTGGAAACCAACGACTTGGTAGCGATGAGCAAGGTTCAAATCGCGGCACTGACCACAGGTGCCACGGGCCAAATCGCGGCATTGACCACAGCCCAAGTGCAGAGCCTGACGACGAGCCAGGTCGAAGCCCTGACCTCCAGCCAAATTGCTTCGTTGACCGACGCCCAAATTGCTGCGTTGGATTCCGGCGACTTGGCTTATCTCGCGTCAACAGCCATCAGCGGATTGTCAACCGACCAAATCTCGGCGCTGACCAGCAACCAAATCGCCGGTTTGACCACATCGCAAATCAAAGCGCTGACCTCTGACCAGTTGCAGGCATTGTCGGTCGGTACCGCCGGCCAAATCGCCGCTCTGACCACCGAGCAGATTCAAAAGCTGACAACCACGCAGATTTCGCAACTGTTGCCGGATCAGATCGCTGCGATTGAAACCACTGATCTACAGAAGCTGACGGTGGACCAAATCAAGGCTCTGACAACCGGGACCGGCGGTCAAATCGCCGCGTTGACCAGCACCCAAGTGCAAAAACTGACCACTACCCAGGCCGGAGCATTGACCTCGGCACAAATGGCGTCGTTGCGGGCCGACCAAGTCGCGGCAATGGAAACCGAAGACTTGGCACAAGTGACAGTGGACGCGATTAAAGGCTTGTCGAGCTCGGCGATTCAAGCCTTGACAACGGCAACCAACGGCCAAATCGCTGCACTGACAACCAGACAACTGACCGAACTGACCAGTAGCCAGCTGACTTCGCTGACTGCCGGCGCCGGTGGCCAAATTGCCGCACTGACCTCAACCCAAGTATTGAATTTGCAAGCTAGCCAAATCGCATCGCTGACGACGGACCAAATCCAGGCGCTGGAAACGGCGGATATTGCGGCGTTGAAAGCGGCTCAAATCCAGGCCTTGACTACCGGAGCAACCGGCCAAGTGGCTGCCTTGAGCTCTACTCAAATCGCCGCATTGACTTCGGACCAAGCGGCAAAATTGAGCGGTGCTCAAGTGGCTTCGTTGACGCCGGGCCAAGTGGCCGGCTTCGAAACCGAAGATTTGAGCGCGGTTACCAACACTGCGATTCAAAGTTTGACCACCGACGCACTGCAGGCTCTGAGCACCGGCACCAACGGCCAAATCGCCTCGCTGACCACAAACCAAGTGGCTGCGTTAACCACGACGCAACTGACCGCCCTGACTGTGGAAGCCAATGGCCAAATTGCCTCGTTGACGACCGATCAGATTGCCAATTTAACGACCACACAAGTTAGCAAGTTAACCACCAAGCAAATCCAAGCCTTGGAAACCGCAGACATTGCCGCGCTGAAAACCCCGCAAATTCAGGCTTTGACGACGGCTCAAGTCGCCGCATTGACTTCGGCACAGGTTACCGCGTTAACCTCCGATCAGGCGGCCAACTTGAGCGGTACTCAGGTTGCAGCACTGACGCCCGGCCAAATCGCCGGACTGGAAACGACTGATCTGCGCGCAATCTCGGCCACGGCTCTGCAAAGTCTGACAACCGATAGTCTGCAAGCGCTAACCACAGCAACAAACGGCCAGATCGCCGCGCTGACCACTGCCCAAGTTGCAGCGCTGACAACGACGCAGATTCAGGCTTTGACCCTGGGTGCTGGCGGTCAGGTCGCTGCGCTGACTACCGAGCAAGCCGCGGCATTGACAGCGACCCAATTGCAAAAACTGACGACTAACCAGATCCAAGCTCTGGAAACGACAGATCTGGCCGCGTTGAAGACTGCACAAATAGAGGCGTTCACGTCAACACAAGTGGCGGCGTTAACGACTTCGCAAGTAGAGAAACTGACCAGCAGTCAAGTACAAGCTCTAAGTTCAACCCAAATAGGTGCGCTGAGCGCCGACCAAATCGCGAAAATGGAGACGACCGATTTACGAGCAGTCACCACCGACGCGATCAAGGGCTTGTCGATTTCGGCATTGCAAGCCTTGACCACGGCAACCAACGGCCAGATCGCAGCGCTGACCACAGACCAGTTGCGAGCCTTGACCTCCAACCAATTGCAGGCATTGACGCTGGGAACCGACGGCCAAATCGCGACCTTGTCTTCTGCCCAATTCGCGGCACTGTCGGCAACGCAAATAGCGCAACTGACTACGCGGCAAATCGAAGCGATTCAAACCGCCGATCTGCAAAAGCTGTCGCTAACCCAAATCAATGCATTGACGACCGACCAGATGGGGGCACTAACCACAGACCAAGTCGTGGCCCTGGATACCTTGCAAGTTTCGGCGCTGACCTCGACCCAGGTATCGGCACTGTCGAATGCGCAAGTGGCTAAAGTTGAAGTCGGAGACATGGCTTTCGTCAACGTGGCAGGCCTGTTGGCTACCGGCGGCCTCACCGCGCTGACTTCATCGCAAATTCAGGCTCTAAATACAACTCAGCTGGCTGCTCTGTCCACTACTCAAATCGCGGCCTTGTCTGCCGGGGCCGGCGGGCAAATTGCATCGCTGACCACGTCGCAAATCAGCCAGTTGAGCACAACCCAAGTCGGCGCTTTGACCTCGGATCAAATCGCCTCGATCGAAGTCGCCGATTTGCAAAAAATGACGACCGATCAGATCAGAGCGATTTCGACCAGCGTGATCGATAAGTTGACAACCGCGCAAATCGACGCATTGACGACGACTCAAGTGGAAGCGCTGACTACTGCCCAATTGCCCAAACTGACGGCAACCCAGTTGAACGCATTGACGACTTTCGATATTCAGGCTTTGACCTCAGCGCAGTTTGCGGTACTGACCACCAGCCAGCTCGATGCCCTGACCTCGACCCAAATCGGCGCGATTACCGCCAACCAACTGGATTTCCTGACCGGGGCTCAAGTGACTAGGTTGGCAACGCTGGGTTACAGCACGATCGACACGGTCGGAATCGAAACCACCTCGACAGTAACGGGTACCACAGTAGCTGACGTGATCGTTGGCGGCGACGGCGCTCAAACCATCGATGGCGACGCCGGTGCAGATGACCTAACCGGTGGCGCAGGTAACGATACCTTCCTGTTCAACACTGGCGACGTCAGCTTCGGCGAAACCATTAACGGCGGGGCTGATTTCGACGCGTTGAAAGTCGTGACCAGCACCGATTTCGCCGGTGCGGGCAACAGCGGTATCACCAACGTCGAGCAATTGATAATCACCTCCGGCCAAACCGCAACGTTTACCGGTGCACAATTGACCGGCTCAACCTTGCTGGTTAACGCTACGGCGGCCGGAGCGGCTACCTTGCAAGTCAATGTCGTCGGCGGTACCGCGGTGAGTTTGGCGGGCCTAACCTTTACCGCATTCGGTTCCGGCAACGCCTTCGATACCGGTACCGACATTGTCAATATCACCGGCGATTCCGATGCGAACACGATCACCGGTACCAGTTTGGCCGATAACATTACCGGCGGTGCCGGTGCCGACACCATGACGGGCGGCACAGGTGCTGATACCTTCGTGTTCGCGGCAGGTGACAGTGGCAATATCCAAAGCGGCAGCTTCGATACGGTAAACGGTTTCACCCTGGCTGACGGCACAGGCCCGGATACATTAAACCTTGAAGGTACGCCGACGATTATTGCCGACGTAACGGCTGTCGACGTGAAACTGGCAATCAGCGGTGTTACCCCGGCGAAAGTGCTGACGGCTGACAGTACCGACGGTGTCATCACATTGGGAGGTGCCGACGCTGCCGACATCGATACGCTGGCAGAATGGGTTGAAGTAGCCAAGTTGATGACCACGGCAGACGGCGCCACCAGTGCCTTCGCTTTCGGCGGCGATACTTATGTGTTCCAGGAGAACACCGGTGGCGATTTGTTGATCAAATTGACCGGTATCGCCGCGGCCGACGCATTGGCAACCTCCGGCACCGGCGCTAACGACATCCTGATCGGATAAGCCTTAACCACTAAAGCTCGGAAGCCGTCCTCTGCGTGAGCGGGGACGGCTTTTTTATTGCCTAAAATCCGGGAATCTTCTTGCTTGGCAATAGCCGTCTATAATTTCTGCAATCCGGCCGCTGTCGAAATGCCATGTTTCGCAATAGACACCGCCGCCGTACCCACAACCGGAACCGACTTCTTAGCCCGGTCGATTTCCCTAAACCTTCAATCGCAACGCAAAACAAGGTAGATAAATGGAGACCCCCCTTTTTTGGCCGATCAAAATCGAGAACGACGTCACCGTGTGTGCGGCCAGCGACATCAATTTGATGACCCCTTATGTTTTGCTGGAACAGGAGGACTGGTTCGAAGACGAAATGGATTTTATCCGGAGCTACATTGAGCCGGGCATGCACAGCCTGGATATCGGCGCCAATCACGGCGTGTACGCCCTCAGCATCGCCAAACGGCTGGATGGCGGTAGAGTCTGGGCATTTGAACCGACTTCGGCGCCGGGGACGATGCTGGAACGCAGCATTGAGTTAAACGGCTTTAGCGACAAGGTCAAGTTGCTGCGTTTCGGCTTATCCGACACGACCCGCGCCGCGGAGATCAGCGTATCGGCCAACAGCGAACTCAACTCGTTGAGCGGCAGCGGCCAAAATAAGGAAACCATCCAATTACGCACCCTGGACGACAGCTTGGCCGAATATGCGCCGGGGGTAACGATCGATTTCGTCAAAATGGACGCGGAAGGCGAAGAAATAAACGTCCTGAAAGGTGGCCAACGCTTTTTCAGCGAACAGTCGCCGCTATTGATGTTCGAGTTAATGCACGGCAGCCAAATCAACCACGGATTGATCGACGCCGTCCGCCAATTCGGCTTCGGGATTTACCGTTTAATCGCCGAACCCAACGTTTTGGTCGAGTTCGATGCCGATCAACACAGCGAGACCTTAAACCTGTTCGCCTGCAAACCGGACCGGGCGGAAAAATTGCGCCAACGCGGATTGTTGCTGGATGCAAACCCACAACCGTCAGTAACGGCGGAAACCTTCGACGCCAGTGCAGTTTTTGCCGGTTACGAGTATTCCCGGTATTGTTTGCCGCTCGACAGCAGCGAATTGGCGCCGGAATTTCGCCGGCTAATATCGCTTTGTGCGGCCTACGAATCGGGTAACTTCACTGCTGGCGAAAAGTTGAACTTGCTGCAGCAGGCCAGAATTTTAGCCGAGCCGTACAACACGCTGAACATCGCGACAGAGGCCGAAAAAACGCCCTGGCTGGTCATGCTGGTCTTTGTTTACTACAAACTGGGCATGCGTGCGGCCGCACTATCTACCGCGGCGACATTGTTGCTGAATATCAACGTGTTGACCGACTTCCACCACCCGTTTCTGCCGCCGCTGAGCCGGGACTTAAAACGTCCGGTCGTCGGTTCGCTTGGCGAATGGTTAAAATGCTTGTTGATCGAGTTCTACGAAAGCAAACGCAGTTTTTCATCGTATTTTCTGGCCGACCCGCTTAGCGTCCTGGATCTGATCCAAAACAGCCCGAATTTATCGATCGGCATGGCCCGACGCTATGCCTTGGCCAGTTTGCGCCGGCAAAAACCGGTTCCCGAGCATATCAAGCAACTGATCGTCCAACACAATCGCAACAATGCAACGATTTGGCGCGAGCTGTTAAACCTACCGCAAGCTTTCAACCTACTCGACGCCTTATTAAAAACAGAAGCTCAGCAGATAAGGGTCAACATCGTCGATATCGGCGCCAGCTCCCACGGCCAATTGACCGAGCCCTATGCGCCGCTAATGCAGGCCGATTTGGCGACCGTGGTCGGCTTCGAGCCCGATCCGGAGGCGCACGCCAAGTTATGCGAGATCTACGCCGGCAACGACGCCTACCGCTACCTGCCCTATTTCGTCGGCAAGGGCGGTCCGGCGACATACTACGAAACCAACTGGTTCATGACCGGCTCGTTGTACAAGCCGAACAAACCGTTGCTGGACGCTTTTTTTCAACTCGGCGACGTGGTGCAGTTGGTCGCGGAACATCCGGTCGAGACCGTCAGCCTGGATCAGCTGAACGATTTGGGCAACGTCGACATGATCAAAATCGACGTACAGGGCGGCGAACTCGACGTATTCAAAGGCGGCAGCAACGCCTTGGCCGACACCTTGGTGATTTGGACCGAAGTCGAATTCGTCGAGTTGTACGAAGGCCAGCCCTTGTTTGCCGAAGTCGAACAATTCCTGCGCTCGCAAGGTTTTATGTTCCATTGCTTCACCGGCATCGTACCGCGCAGTTTCAAACCACTGGTTTTGAAAGACAACCCGTATGCAGGCATCAAACAAGCAATCTGGTCCGACGCCGTATTCGTCAGAGACTTTCAAAAGCTGGACCGACTCAGTAACCTGCAATTGCGCAAACTGGCAGCGATATTGGACAGCGTCGTGCAGTCGCCGGATTTCTGCCTGCTGGTACTGAAAGAGCTGGACCGCCGCGAAGGCTCTAATTTAGCCGACCAATACACCAACAATCTGCCTAGCCACTTCGCGCTGACCACGCCGACCGCTACGCTCAGCGCCAACGATGCCACCCTGGTCCAGCAAAAAACCATGAGAGCGCTGGAGTTGCAAAACAGCAACGACGCCCCCGGAGCCAGGCAATTGTTTCTGGAAGTGTTGCAACTGCAAACACAAAACTTTCCGGCCCTGTATTCGCTCGCGGTCCTTGCCTCGCAAGCCGACGAACAACAGGAGGCCTTGGCCTGGATCGGCAAAGCCATCGCCACCGATACCGGCAGAAGCTATGCACCGGCGCATTTCGTCCAGGCCGTGGTACTGCAATCTCTGGGGCGTTTCGACGAATCGTTGGCGGCATACCAGCAGGCGATTGCCTTGGACCCGGCCTACGAAAGCGCCATGATCAACCGCAGCAACCTGTACTACGAGATCAAACAGCACGTCAAAGCGGTCGAGAGCTTCAACGAGGCGTTAAAAGTCAATCCGACATCCGACAAGGCGCTGGCCGGTCTGGGCATTATCCTGACCGAAATGAACCGTTATGAGGATGCCATTCCGCTATTCGAACAACTGTTGGCGGCGAATCCGGATTTCGATTACGGCAGAGGTTTGCTATTTCACGCCGAGCAGCATTGCTGCGACTGGCGCCGGTTCGAGGAAAGCCGTGACATTATCGAAACCGGCGTCCGCGAACAACGCAAGGTCTGTAAAACGCTGCCGTTTATGTCCTTGTCCAACTCGCCCGAAGCTCTGCAGCAATGCGTCAAGATTTTCGCCGAGCATTTGTTTCCGCCGAAAAACAAGGCGTTATGGAACGGCGAAAGCTACCGGCACGATAAAATCCGCCTCGCCTACGTGTCGCCGGATTTTCGCGAACATCCAGTCGGACATTTGATGGCCGGCATCATCGAGCACCACGACCAATCTCAATTCGAGACCATTGCCATTTCGTTGGGCCTGGACGACAAAGGCGCGTTGCGGCAACGCTTCGAAAATGCGTTTAGCAAATTCATCGACGTACGCGGTAAAAAATCCTGGGAAATCGCGGAACTGATCCGAGATCTGGAAGTGGATATCCTGATCGATTTGGCCGGCTATACCGCCGACTCCCGCACCGACATTTTCAGTTACCGGCCGGCGCCGATTCACGTCAATTTCCTGGGTTACCCCGGCTCGTTGGGCCTGGATTATATGGACTATATCCTGGCGGACCGCATCGTCATCCCGGAACAGCATCAAAAATATTACAGCGAGAAAGTGGCCTATCTGCCCAATGCGTATCTGCCGACCGACTCGAATCTGAAGATTGCCGAACGCACGCCAACCCGAGCCGAAATGGGCTTGCCGGAAACCGGCGTTATCTTTTGCTCGTTCAACCATGATTACAAGATCAATCCGCCGATGTTCGACATCTGGATGCGTCTGCTCAAACAAGTTCCGGGCAGCGTGTTGTGGCTGATGAAGCTGAACGAGCCGGCGCAACGCAATTTGCGCCGGGAAGCGGAACAGCGCGGGATCGATCCGAATCGGCTGGTGTTCGCCACCCGGGTCCCGGCCGTGGCAGACCATCTGGCTCGCTATCGGCTGGCGGATATGTTTCTCGATACCACGCCTTACAACGCACATACCACGGCCAGCGACGCCTTGCGGGTCGGACTGCCGGTGGTGACCTACCTGGGCAACACCTTTTCCGGCCGGGTCGCAGCCAGTTTGTTGCATTCGATCGGTTTGCCCGAGTTGATCGCTCAGTCGCTGGAAGAGTACGAGACTTTGGCGTTGAAACTGGCCACCGACAGCGCTTATCTGGCCGGCATTAAAACCAAACTCCTCGAGAATCAAAAAAGCCATCCCTTGTTCGACACCGAACTGTTCTGCCGCAATCTGGAACAAACCCTGCGCCAGCTATTAGCGGATCAGCACCGGCCCGCCTGACCAGCAACAAACGATAGTGTCTGCCGAAAAACTGCAACAGCTGTTGCAACTCGCCATCGCCCAGCACCAAGCCGGGCGACTGGCAGAGGCGCAAGCTTTGTATCTTCAGATATTGCAGTTGCAACCCGAACACGCCCAAACCCATCACAACATGGGTGTTCTGGCGTTGCAGGTCGGCCAATTCGACATTGCCCTGAACCACCTTGAACGCGCTATGGCAACCGACCCGGCGCAACACAAGTACCAGCTTAGCTATTTGCAGGCGCTGGTTCAGGGCGAGCGTTATCCGCAAGCACGAGAGCTGCTGCAGCAAGCCAAGCAGCGCTACGGTTTAGGCGGGCCGGATATTGCGGCGATGGAACAGGTCCTGGCCGCCCCAGCCGGTCCGGATTTGCAGGCGTTGTACGCCCACTTTCAACAAGGCCGTTATGCCGAAGGCGAACAACTTGCCCGCCGTTTGCTCGCCCTCTTTCCTGAATCGGGTATCGTCTGTAAAATCCTGGGCTTGTTCCTGCTGCAACAGCAGATTTTCCCGGAAGCCCTGCAGGCTTTAGGCCGCGCCGCAGATCTGTTGGCCGATGACGCCGAAGCCCAGCTCAATTACGCCTCAGCTTTGCACGGTCAGGGCTGCTTTGCGGAAGCCATCGACGCCTACCGCCGCTCCTTGCAACTCGAGCCGAATAACGTGCCTGCGTATGCCAATCTGGGCAGCCTGCTCTACAATCTGGGCCGTTACGCCGAAGCCGAGACCTGTTTTGCCCGGCTGACGGCGTTAACTCCCGACGCAATCGACGCTTGGTTGCGCTTGGGTCTGAGCCAACAGGCGCAAAGCCAATTCGCCGCTGCCGAGCAAGTGTTTCGCAAAGCATTGGCTAAAGCCCCTTTCCAGGCCGAAGTCCACTACCAATTAGCGGTACTATTGAAAAGCCAGGCCAGGGCGGCTGAGGCCTTGGCGGCCTGCCAGCAAGCGCTGGTATTGAATCCGGAGTATGCGGAAGCGTTTTGTACGCTGGGTTCGTTATATTACGAAGCCGGCGATTTGGTCCAAGCCGAAACTCATTTCCGCAACGCGTTGGCCAAGCAAGCCGATTATCCGGAAGCGCTGAACAATCTCGGCACCACCTTACAAATGCAGCGGCGGCTTATTGAAGCCGAATCCAGTTATCGCCGGGCGCTGGAACTGAATCCGGCTTATGTCGACGCAGTTACCAATCTCGGCATTAATCTGCAAAGCCAGGGCCGCATTGCCG
The DNA here is from genome assembly GCF_056850255.1 of Methylomonas sp. Uni0011. Lineage (NCBI taxonomy): Bacteria > Pseudomonadati > Pseudomonadota > Gammaproteobacteria > Methylococcales > Methylococcaceae > Methylomonas > Methylomonas sp. Uni0011. The sequence goes on along the minus strand of NZ_JBVVNO010000003.1, from coordinate 188,099 downwards.
AAGCCGAGGCCTGCTGGCGCCGCAGCTTGGCCCTGAATCCAGATCAAATCGCCACCCAAAGCGGTTTGTTGTTTCATTTGAACTACAGCGCACACACACCTAACTGCAATTATCTGGAAGAAGCGCAGAAATTCGCCGAGATGGCCGAGCATGCGGCGCGGCCGTTTGCCGATTGGCTATGCGACGACAATCCGGAGCGGTTACGGATCGGATTGGTGTCCGGGGATTTACGCGATCATCCGGTCGGGCATTTTCTGTTGGCGTTATTGCGCGACAGCGACGCACAGCAAGTCGAATTTATTGCCTACGCAACTCAGCCCGGAACCGACCACTATTCGATGCGTTTGCAACCCTATCTACGCGAATGGAAAAATATTGGCGGTTTGACTGACGCAACCGCTGCCGAGCTGATACGCGGCGACGCGGTGCATATCCTGATCGATCTGGCCGGCCACAGCGCCCACAATCGGCTGCCCTTATTCGCCTGGAAGCCGGCACCGGTTCAGATTAGTTGGCTGGGCTATTTGGCTTCGACCGGGTTGCCGGCCATCGATTACGTGTTGAGCGACCCTTATTCGATTCTGGCCGAAGACGAACAGCACTTTACCGAAGCGATATGGCGTCTGCCGCAGACTTGTTTATGTTTTACGCCGCCGCAACAGGCCGTCGAGGTTCGGCCGCTACCGGCGCTGCAAAATGGTTATATCACCTTCGGTAGCTTCAACAATCTGACCAAAATCAGCGACGACACGATTGCACTCTGGGCTCAAGTATTGCGGCATGCCCCTGATACCAAATTGTTTCTGAAAGCCAGCCAGTTAAACGAGGTTTTGGTTCGGGAACGGACCATCAACCGCTTTTCCGACCACGGTATCGACAGGGATAGGTTGGTTTTGAGCCCGCCTTTTAGCGACCGGACGCAACATTTAGCGGCTTACCAGTCTGTCGATATTGCATTGGACACGTTTCCGTATCCTGGCGTGACTACCAGCGTGGAAGCGTTATGGATGGGAGTGCCGGTGCTGACTCTGCGCGGCGGCGGTTTACTGGCGCGCGCCGCGGAATCGATCGCTACCAATGCCGGGCTGGCCAACTGGATCGCGTCAGACCAGTCGGATTATCTGCAGAAAGCCGCTGGTTTTGCCGCCGATCTCGGTCTGCTTAGCCAGCTGCGCTCGGAATTACGGGACCGGCTGCAATATTCACCGCTGTTTGCCGGCAGGCAATTTGCCGAGCAATTTGCCCAAGCCATGCGGGAAATGTGGAGCACCAGGGTTAATCGCTAATTTTACCGCTGCAGGTCTGCGACTGTCCGGGCTAAGAAAAAGCCGAAACTAACGGCTGACGCCCGACAAGAACGGCACGAAGGTTACCCGCTCGATGACTTCGTCTTCGAAGCCGTGTTCGGTACGCGTGATTCTGTGTAATTCCTGCATGCCTTCCAATCCGACCGGGATAACCAAGACGCCGCCGACTGCGAGTTGTTCCAATAATGCCGGCGGAACTTCCGGTGGCGCCGCAGCGGCCAAAATGCCATCGAACGGAGCGTGCTCCGGCCAGCCCCAACCACCGTCGCTATGCTTGAACCCCACCGTTTTTATGCCCAGTTCCCATAGCGTGTCTCGAGCTTTTTTCATCAACGGCGCAATCCGCTCGACCGAATAAAGCTGACCGACCAAGTTAGCCAATATCGCGGTCTGGTAGCCGCAACCGGTGCCGATTTCCAATACGTTTTTCCGCGGCCCGAATTCCAGCAATAACTCGGTCATTTTCGCCACGATGTAGGGCTGGGAGATGGTTTGGTTATGGCCGATCGGCAGCGCCGTATCTTCGTAAGCGCGACTTTCCAGAGCCTCGTCGACAAAAATATGCCGCGGCGTATCCGCCATCACCGCCAACACGTTACCGTTTGTTATGCCCTGCTGCCGCAGCCGGGAGATCATGCGCTCCCGGGTACGGCGCGAAGTCATGCCGATGCCTTGTAGACGCCGACTCATACCTATGCCTCCAATGCCAACCATTCGCTCAGGCCTGCCAAACGCTCATAACGGGTCAAATCCAGTTGTAGCGGTGTGACCGATACAAAACCGTTGCGGATCGCATCGAAATCCGTACCCGGACCAGCATCCTGCTCGCTACCCGGCGGCCCCACCCAGTAAATAGTATGCCCGCGCGGGTCGCTGGCGCGAACCACCGCTTCCGCCTTGTGCCGTTGGCCCAGGCGGGTTGCTTGATACCCTTTCAATTCGTGCAACGGCACATCGGGTACATTAACATTCAATAAGGTGTCCTCCGGCAGCGGATGAGCCAGAATTTTTTGCATTAAGGCGATTGCAACCGCGGCCGCGGTATCGAAATGTTTGGGGTCGCTGGCTGCTAGCGAAATAGCGACCGCAGGCAATCCCAAAAATCGGCCTTCGGTCGCTGCCGCGACAGTTCCGGAGTACAGCACGTCGTCGCCCAGGTTGGCGCCATGGTTAATACCAGCGAACACCATGTCGGGTTCGGTTTTCAATAAGCCAGTAATCGCCAAGTGTACGCAATCGGTCGGTGTACCATCGACACGGACAAAACCATTGTCACATGCCGTAGCGCGTAACGGCATGTCCAAAGTCAACGAGTTGCTGGCCGCGCTGCGGTTCTTGTCCGGTGCAACGACGGATATTTCGGCATATTGACTCAATGCTTGCGCCAATGTATTGATCCCTTGCGCCAAATAGCCGTCGTCGTTACTAATCAGAATGTGCATACCGCATTAAAACGCATTAAAATTGCAGCATCTTAGCAAAAAAACCGCAAAACCAGCAGCTTACGTGACAAAAAAAACCACTTCGCCGGATGACTCCGCGCTGTTCAGAAACACGGTAGGCAAAGTTAAAACTATCGATAGCAATACGGTGAGTCTGCAACCCGCCGGTAAGCCTCGCCCATTTCCGAAAACTAAGCCGCTCGAACAAATAGACCCGCTGCAAAAAGATATTTCTGAAAAGTTGGACATGCTGTTTCAGGAAGACCGGATTGCCTTTCTAGCGCCGGGCCTGCAAAAAAACGTGCTGAAGAAGCTACGCCAGGGGCAGTATGGCTTGGACGCCGAAATCGATCTGCACGGTTTGACTAGCCGAAACGCCAAACAACAATTATTAAATTTCTTGCATGACTGCGTCGAAAACGGAATCCGCTGCGTTCATGTGATTCACGGCAAGGGATATAACTCGCCCGACAGTCAGCCGGTGTTAAAAAATGATATCAATTTGTGGTTACGCCAACATCAAGACGTATTGGCGTTCTGTTCGGCTCCGCCAAAAGCCGGGGGCTCCGGAGCCGTATTCGTATTGCTGCGATTCTCCGCCAAATTTGGCGCGCACGAAGAAGATATCTAAATCAATGAAGCTCACCAACAAGTTGTTTGGCGCAGAACCGTTTTTTGTACGGACCGCTTACCTTGACGAGGCCGTGAACTTGCTCTAGCTTTTTAGCACTGAAACGCTAAACCTGTCTAAAAACACCCACATCAGCGATGACAATTGCCCTCATTTCTCGCGGTAACAAAAACACTCGATTATTGGCCCGCCCCGTACCGGGAGGTATCCGCTTATGAGTTTGAAGGTAGCAATCGTCGGCCTCGGCCGTATCGGCCGCGGCGTATTACGTACGAACTTTTCCCAGCAAAGTGGGGGCCGACATCAGATTTGCGTGGTGTGCGACGTGATGACGATTGACCATGTCGCGTATTTACTGGCAAATGACAGTACGTACGGCAGACCTCCGTTTCAAGTTGAGTGCGATGGCAACGACCTGATTTTGGATGGGAAAAGAATACGCTATCAACGGGTCGATAGACGACGCAGCGGCCCATCCGAACATGGCCTCGACAGTTTGAAGGAATTTGATCTCGATGTTTTATTCGACGCCACCGGCACCGCTAGCATCAATGATTTCAGAACCATTTTGGAACGGGACATCGCCCGCAAGGTGTTATGCACATGGAACGTGACCGGGTGCGACATCAGCATCGTTTACGGGGTTAATCAGGCTGATTACCTACCGGATAAGCACCACGTTATCTCCGCGAGTACCTGCACCGGAAATGCAATGGTACCGATTTGCCACATTCTGGATAAACATTTTGGAATAGTATCGGCGCGTATCGCCACCATACACCCCCAACTCTCTGACCAGAGGGTCTTGGACGGCTACCACTCATCTTCACAGCTTGGGCGAGGCTGTGCCGCTTCGATCATCCCCACCGGCACCAATGTTGCCAAGTCGACAGCTCTCGTCTTACCAAATTTGGCGGGCAAGTTGGAAGCCGTTTCCTACCGCGTCCCAACTGCAATAGTGTCGGTGATCGACTTTACGGCATACTTGGCAACGGATGCTAGCCGAGATCAGTGCATAGAACTATTTGAGCGATATGCTAACAACCAATTGTCCGGAATCATTTGCTGTGACTACGGGGCGTGGGGCCATCAAAAAGCAAGCATCGACTACATGCGAACAGATTTCTCTGCAATTTTGTTGATGGCGCAGCTCACAATTAATCAGCAAAGGCAAATCGGATTATCGATAATGCACGATAACGAACACGCATACAGCTGTAGAGTTTTGGACGTACTCGGTGTGTTGAAGTCAGCAACGCAGAACCACCCCACACAACGCTCTGAATGAACCCTATAAGCGGATTTCCTCCAATTGCGACGGAGCGCGCCCGAATCTTGATTCTCGGCAGCATGCCAGGATTAGCTTCGCTTAACGCCGGTGAATATTACGCCCATCCCCGCAATCAATTCTGGCCGATTGTCTGTAGATTACTAGGAATCGATGCGTTACTTCCTTATGAATCCAGATTAAATGCTCTCAATGACAACGGCATTGCCGTGTGGGACGTGATAAAAGACTGCTCTCGTTCTGGCAGTCTAGATTCCGCCATTGTTAAACAAACGATCGTTCCCAACGATTTCGTTATCTTTTTCCAAAGACACCCATCGATACGTAGCGTGTTCTTCAACGGTGCTACAGCAGAAAACCTGTTTAGGAAATTTTATTTAACTACCACGCTGAAGGTATGTGATGACATACGCAACTATAAAAGACTACCATCAACCAGCCCGGCCAATGCCGCATTATCATTGGAACGGAAGCTGGAAACATGGAAGCTTATATTGAATTAGCTATCCGAAAAGCGACGGATAAAATAATGCACTTCTAAATAAAAAGGCCTAACCAAATAAGGCTAGGCCTTTCAATAAAAACATCTAGTAAAGTTAATAAGTTTATTCTGCCGCAGCCACAGGCTCCGGTCGATCAACCAACTCTACATAAGCCATTGGTGCATCGTCACCTGGCCGAAAGCCGCACTTAATGATACGCAAGTAACCACCAGTTCTGGCAGAGTAGCGTGGACCCAGTTCGTTAAACAACTTAGTCACCACATCGCGATCACGCAACTTGGAGAAAGCTTGACGACGTTTTGCGACTGAATCATTTTTCGACAGAGTGATCAACGGCTCTGCAATCATTCTTAATTCTTTTGCTTTCGGAAGCGTGGTTTTAATCAACTCATGCTTAAAAAGTGAGCAAGCCATGTTGCTAAACAGCGCTTTTCTGTGGCTGCTGTTTTTATTTAACTGTCTTCCAGATTTACGGTGTCTCATTTTTCAGTGCCTTATATTCAAATTCCAGCTTGGGATTGGTCTGCCAAGTTCTCAGGCGGCCAGTTTTCCAGCCGCATGCCTAAAGACAGTCCTTTAATAGCAAGGATGTCTTTTATCTCGGTGAGAGACTTCTTGCCTAAGTTGGGAGTCCGTAACAGCTCGACTTCTGTTCGCTGGATTAAATCGCCGATATAAAAGATATTTTCTGCTTTTAGGCAATTCGCTGAACGAACCGTCAGTTCTAAATCATCTACCGGACGTAATAGTACGGGGTCGAAAGAGTCCTCTTCTACCGCAACTTCCTCCTGAACTTGCTCGTTGACCTTTTCGAAATCAACGAAAACAGAAAGCTGATCGTGCAAGATTGACGCGGCCGTCTTTATCGCATGCTCTGGATCTACAGTGCCATTAGTTTCCAACTCGATAACTAAGCGATCGAGATTGGTCCGCTGCTCAACCCGGGTGCTCTCTACGTGATAAGCCACTTTAACAATCGGACTGAAAGCGGCATCCAACATCAGAACGCCAACGGGAGCGTCGTCGAACGCTTCCTTTCTGACGCTTGCTGGAACGTAGCCGCGCCCTCTTTCAACTTTAATTTTTATGTTTAAGCCGATATCTTGGGTAACGTTAGCGATGACCAATTCAGGATTGGCGACTTCAACGTTATGAGGCAATTCTATATCACCAGCAGTAACAACACCCGCTCCCTTTTTTGATAAGGTTAATGTTACCTCGTCTTTAGAATGGACAATTACCGCCAGCTTTTTCAAATTCAAGATGATATCGATAACATCTTCTTGAACGCCTTCGATCGTGGTAAATTCGTGCAGCACACCGTCTATAGATATTTCTGTAACTGCGCAACCAGGAATTGAAGAGAGCATGACCCTTCTCAAAGCGTTGCCGAGCGAGTGGCCAAAGCCTCTTTCAAGCGGCTCGATCACAATCCGCGAATGATTGGCCGATTCGTTTACGACTTCAACTAATCTTGGCTTAAGAAGGCCACCAATAGAACTCTGCATATATTGTATCCTAGCCCTGTTTATTACTTAGAATAGAGCTCGACAACCAACTGTTCGTTGATGTCAGACCCCAAATCGACGCGATCAGGCACGGATTTGAATACGCCGCTCATTTCTTTAGCGTTAACTTCCACCCATACCGGAAAACCGTATTGTTCCGCAACGACCAACGCATCCTTAATTCGCTGTTGACTCTTGGCTTTCTCTCTGATTTTAATCACGTCGCCTGCTGAAAGCTGATACGAGGGGATGTTGATCAGACGATCATTGACCAAGATTGCTTTGTGCGACACCAACTGCCTAGCCTCTGCTCGAGTGGCCGCGTAGCCCATGCGATAAACAACGTTATCCAGCCTGGATTCCAGGAAATCCAACAAATTTTGACCAGTCGCGCCTTTCTGCAAGTCGGCCGCTTTGTAATAATTTCTAAATTGCTTTTCCAAAACGCCATAAATCCTGCGCAAACGCTGCTTTGCTCGCAATTGCATAGCGTAGTCAGAGTTTCTCGTGCGCTTAGCCCCATGCTGACCGGGGCGCTGATCCAATTTGCACTTACTCTCCAGAGATTTACCTCTGCTTTTTAAAAAAAGATCAGTGCCCTCTCTGCGACTTAACTTACACGCAGGACCAAGATATCTTGCCATTATTTACTCCACTACCTAAACGCGACGCTTTTTTGGAGGACGGCATCCGTTGTGAGGAATCGGAGTCACATCCACAATATTCGAAATTTTAAAGCCCATGCTGTTTAATGAACGAACAGCGGACTCCCTGCCTGGACCAGGCCCTTTGATCATGACGTCGAGGTTTTTCATGCCATATTCCTGCGCCACCGCGCCGGCTTTCTCAGCGGCCACCTGAGCTGCAAATGGAGTGCTCTTTCTCGACCCGCGAAATCCGGAGCCACCTGACGTAGCCCAGGACAAAGCGTTACCTTTCCGGTCTGTAATTGTAACGATCGTATTATTAAAGGACGCATGAACATGCACTATGCCGTCTGCAACTTCCTTTTTTATCCGTTTCTTAACTCGATTTTGGGTTGCCATCAAATTGCCTATCTATTTTAATTACTACTTGGTGACCGATTTACGAGGCCCTTTTCTAGTCCTCGCATTTGTCCGAGTCCGCTGACCTCTCAAAGGCAAGCCCCGACGATGCCGAATCCCGCGATAGCAGCCAAGATCCATAAGCCTCTTTATGTTCATAGAGACTTCCCTACGCAAATCGCCTTCGACGGTCATACCAGAAATGACTTTGCGTATTGCCTCAACTTGATCTTCAGTCAGATCCCTGATTTTGACAGCGGGGTTAACCCCTACTTCACTGCATATATCTCTAGCAGTCTGCCTACCAATTCCGTAAATAGCTGTTAAGGCTATCTCCGCATGCTTATGATCAGCCACGTTTATACCAGCAATACGAGCCATTCAAACACTCCAAAACGATACTATAAGGTTAAACGGAGAAGTATAACACTCCGAAAAATAAATCGCAAAAACAACTAACCTTGTCTTTGCTTGTGACGACCATCTTTACAGATGACCCTTACTACGCCATTCCTTTTGATAACTTTGCAGCTCTTACAGATGGCTTTAATTGAAGCACGTACTTTCACGGCTAACTCCTTAAATTAAGATTTCTTCAGATTGGCTTTCTTCATCAACCCTTCATACTGTTGAGACATCAGATGGGTCTGCATTTGCGATATAAAATCCATTACAACCACAACAATGATTAACAGCGAAGTACCGCCAAAAGAAAATGGAACATTCCAATAAACAATCAGAAATTCGGGCAACAGGCAAATCAATGTGATGTAGACTGCGCCAATCAGGGTAAGCCTAGTCATTACTTTATCAATGTAACTAGTGGTATGCATCCCCGGCCTGATACCAGGCAAAAAGGCACCGGATTTCTTTAGGTTCTCCGCTGTTTCTTTAGAATTAAACACCAGCGCGGTGTAGAAAAAGCAAAAAAATACTATAGCCAACGCGTAGCACAAGACGTAGACAGGCTGACCGGGAGAGAGAACAGATGCCACATCTTGCAACCACGAAAAACCTTCTACATTACCGAACCAGCCTGCAATAGTTGCTGGAAACAAGATAATACTTGAAGCGAAGATAGGCGGTATAACGCCAGCCATATTTAATTTTAAAGGCAAAAACGAACTCTGCCCTGCATACACCTTATTGCCCTGCTGACGCTTGGGGTAATTAATCGTGATCCGTCTTTGTCCGCGCTCAACAAATACCACAATGCCTGTGACAAAAATCGCTAACGCGAAAAGCAACACAATAAATGCACCATTCATCTCTCCAGTACGAGCAAGCTCCAACGTCCCACCTATTGCAGAGGGAAGTCCTGATACGATACCGGCAAAGATTAGTAGCGATATGCCGTTGCCGATTCCCCGCTCTGTCACCTGTTCGCCAAGCCACATCAGAAAGATTGTCCCAGTTACTAGCGTAATGGTAGTAACAACCACGAACCCTAAACCGGGCTGCAAAACCACAGCAAGTCCGCCTGCGGTTTGATTTTGCAACGCTACAGAAATACCCACCGACTGAAACATCGCCAAAACAACCGTCCCGTAGCGCGTATATTGAGAGATTTTTCTCCTACCAGACTCGCCTTCTTTCTTTAACTGCTCCATCGCGGGAATAACGATAGTCATCAACTGCATAATGATGGAGGCAGAAATATAAGGCATGATGCCAAGCGCAAACAAGCTTAGCCTCATCAAAGCCCCGCCGGAAAACATGTTGAACATGTTTAAGATCGAACCGGACTGCTGCTCAAACATTGTCGCAAGTGCCTTTGGATCAATCCCGGGCACCGGAATGTGAGCACCAACCCGATACACAACAAAAGCGCCTAAAACAAACAGCAACCTAGACTTTAGCTCCCCAAAACGGAAAGCACCCGCGGAAACTTCATAACCTTTAGCACTCACCTATGCCTCTACTTTGCCACCAGCAGCTTCTATTGTTGACTTCGCACCTGCAGTTACACCAAGGCCTTTCAAAGTTAAACCTCTTGACAACACACCCGTATTGACTACCTTAACTTTCTTTGTGAACACAGGGACAAGATTACTGCTAATCAAAACCTGAAGATCTACGACGTCAACGTTTAGTGAACTAATTTCGCTCAACCGTACTTCTGCGGAAAACTTCTTGGTGCGAGAGGTAAAACCAACTTTAGGCAGCCTCCTTTGCAAGGGCATCTGCCCCCCTTCAAAGCCTACCTTATGAAACCCCCCAGCCCGTGCTTTTTGCCCTTTGTGACCGCGACCGCAGGTCTTGCCGTCAGTAGAGCCTATTCCGCGACCAACGCGCTTAGCCTTTTTTCTTGCGCCGTATGCAGCCTGTATCGTGTTTAAAAACATTTAGACTTCCTCTACTTTAAGCATATAAGCGATTTTGTTAATCATGCCTCTATTTTCAGGAGTATCGCTCACCTCAACAACTTGGCGAATTTTGCTTAATCCCAAGCCTTTCAGGCATTGTTGATGACTTTTCAATCTACCATTTTTACTTTTAGTCATCATTACGTTTAACTTTTTGCCGGACATGTCTTCTTATCCTGTAATTTGCTCAACAGTCAAACCACGCTTAGCGGCAATCCTCTTCGCATCCTGCATAGCAGTGAGACCGTTGATCGTAGCTCTGACAACATTAATCGGATTACTAGTACCTATGCATTTGGCCAGTACATTGTGCACACCTACAACCTCAAAAACCGCACGCATAGCCCCTCCAGCGATAATACCAGTACCTTCCGACGCCGGCTGCATATAGACTTTAGCCGCACCAGTGTTGGACATAATGGAATATTGCAAAGTACCTTCCTTCAGCGCGACTTTTCTCATATTTTTTCGTGCTTGCTCCAGGGACTTCTGGATTGCTACCGGCACCTCCCTGGCCTTTGATACGCCGTAACCGACCCGACCGTCGCCGTCACCTACGACTGTAAGAGCAGCAAACCCAAATACCCTACCGCCTTTAACCACTTTTGCCACTCGACGAACAGAAACTAATTTCTCCTGCAAACCGTCAGTACTACCTTGAGATGGTGCTGTTGCCATAATCTTCCCCTAGAACTTCAACCCGGCTTCGCGAGCAGCATCTGCCAACGCTTTCACACGGCCATGATATTTAAAACCCGATCGATCAAACGCGACCTCCTGAACCCCAGCAGCCAGGGCCCGCTCCGCAATTAGCGTACCTACTGCTGTCGCCGCCTCGATATTACTGGTATTTTTTACCTTTGTTTTAATATCCGCGAGCACAGTAGAAGCAGAAGCGAGGGTCATTGTTCCATCAACACTCAACACTTGTGCATAGATATGCTGTGAAGTGCGATGTATGGTCAATCTGTTGACGTTCAGTTTCTTGATTTTGCAACGAAGCTTTAGCGCTCGCTTTAGCCTGGAATTTTTCTTATCCATTTTGTTACCTATTTCTTCTTGGCTTCTTTTCGAGCCACATATTCATCGGCAATTCTGACACCTTTACCTTTGTAAGGCTCCGGCGGCCTGAAAGCGCGAATTTCAGAAGCCACTTGCCCCAGTTTCTGCTTGTCGCTACTTTTTACCAAAAGCTCGGTTTGGGACGGCGCCTCAACGGTGACACCTTCGGGAATCAGATATTCCACTGGATTGGAATAACCCAAAGACAAAGTCAGGAGATTATCTTTGACCTGCGCCCTATAACCGACGCCAACCAAAAGCATCTTCTTAACGAAGCCCTCCGAAACACCCTTAACCATATTGTTGATTGACGCGCGAGCAGTACCGGCATGCGCCTTCGCACCTTTCACCGCACTATCCCATTTTACGCTGATAACATTGCCGCTCAATTCAAGTTCAACTGATGGCGAAAGGCGGAATGAAAGCTCACCCAGTTTGCCTTTTATGACTGTGTGTTTACCGTCCAGTTTTATCTCTACGCCGGCCGGCAATACAATCGGCGCATTAGCTACTCGTGACATGATATATCCTTTAAAACTCTTAGCAGACGGTACAAATGACTTCGCCGCCGTGCCCAATGGCACGAGCAGCCCGATCAGTCATTACGCCGTTTGAAGTTGATACGATCGCAATACCGAGGCCGCCGAGAACTTTTGGAAGCTCGTCTTTAGATTTGTAAATCCTCAAACCCGGCCTACTAATTCTTTTCACACTCTCAATTACCGGGACACCGTTGTAATATTTGAGCTCGATTGTCATCTCTGTATGACTACCGTTTACTTCGGTTTTGTAATCGTTGATATAACCCTCTTCTTTTAAAACCTTTGCTATAGCAAGCTTTAATTTAGAGGACGGCATTTTCACGCTCTTTTTACCAGCAGACTGACCATTTCTTATTCTAGTCAACATATCTGCAATAGGATCTGTCATACTCATTATTAATTCCCCAACAACCTTTTACGTAACGATAGTTACCAGCTAGCTTTAGACAGACCAGGCACATCGCCTCGCATGGTCGCTTCTCTAAGCTTATTCCTGCTCAACCCAAACTTTCTATAGTAACCATGAGGTCTACCGGTGAGCTTACAGCGATTACGTAATCTAGATTTACTAGAGTCCCTGGGTAATTTTTGCAGCTGAATTTGCGCGCTTTCCTTCTCGTCGAACGTCGCATTTGGCGAACGTATAATGCCCTTTAACGCAGTGCGCTTGCTGTCGTATTTTTTAATTAAACTAGCGCGCTTTGATTCGCGAGCTATCATCGATTTTTTTGCCATGAGTACACCCTCAGCTTTTAAATGGGAAATTGAATAACTTCAACAACGCCAGACCTTCCTCGTCGGTTTGGGCTGTCGTAGTGATGCAAATATCCATCCCTCGAAGGGTGTCGATTTTATCGTAGTCGATTTCCGGGAAAATTATTTGCTCCTTAATACCGACAGAATAGTTCCCTCTGCCATCGAAACTTTTGGAACTCATCCCTCTAAAATCACGAATACGCGGTATAGAAATGGTAATTAACCTATCCAAAAACTCGTACATTCTATCGCTACGCAAAGTCACCTTACATCCAATAGGCATGTCGTCGCGGATTTTAAACCCTGCTATAGATTTACGCGCCAAAGTAACCACGGCCTTCTGTCCGGAAATTTTTTCCATATCAGAAACTGCAGATTGCAGCACTTTCTTGTCCGCTACCGCGCCACCAACACCCATATTAAGAGTGATTTTGGTTAATTTAGGCACTTGCATTACGGTTTTATATCCGAATTGACTTATCAGTGCCGGCACTATTTCTTCTTTGTATTTCTTTTCTAATCTCGACATAGCTTGTCTCCTCACTCACCGATAGTTTCATTGTTAGATTTAAAAAATCTAACTTTTTTACCATCAGTATTCAACCTAAAACCAATTCGATCGGCTTTTTTTGTTTTGGGATTGAATATCGCTATATTCGAAATATGAATGGGCATATTTTTGTCTACGATGCCGCCAGAGATACCGAGATTAGGATTCCCTCTTTGGTGCTTCTTAACCAAATTAACACCTTCGACCAGCACTCTATTATCTTCAAGCACTTTAGAAACCCGTCCAAGCTTGCCTTTTTCTCTTCCAACGCAGACAATAACTTCGTCACCTTGTTTTATTTTTTGCATCTTTAGGCCTCCGTCTTATAGCACTTCTGGGGCGAGAGAGATAATTTTCATAAACTTATCCCCTCTCAGCTCGCGTGTGACAGGCCCAAAGATACGTGTACCGATTGGTTGCAGTTGGTTATTTAAAATTACCGCAGCGTTACCGTCGAATCTAATCACTGAACCATCAGCTCTACGAACACCTCTTTTTGTTCTTACGACCAAGGCATTGTAAACGTCGCCTTTTTTCACGCGGGTGCGAGGCATTGCGTCTTTAACACTGACTTTGATGATGTCACCGATACCGGCATAGCGGCGATGCGATCCTCCAAGAACCTTGATACACATGACCTTTTTTGCGCCACTATTATCGGCGACGTCAAGGCTAGTTTGCATCTGAATCATTTTTAAATTCCCAACTAAAGATTTTAATTATTTGTTGGAAGCCTCGACGACTTCCAGCAACTTAAACGATTTATTTTTCGAAATCGGTCGACACGAAGCGATTGTTACTATATCGCCCTCTTGGCAAATATTGTTCTCGTCATGCACCAGCAGCTTCGTAGACCGCTTGATATATTTGCCGTACACCGGATGCTTCACCAACCGCTCGACTAAAACCGACGCCGTCTTATCCATTTTATTGCTAACGACGCGTCCGGTTACTTTACGTGTACTTTCTATGTTTTCGCTCATGATCACGCCCTCGCCATTTCACTTAAGATTGTATTAATGCGAGCAATTTGGCGCCGAACGGTTTTTACTTGACTAGATTTACTTAACTGCCCGGTACCTTTCTGCATTCTTAAATTAAACTGCTCCTTGGACAACTCCAACAAAGTCCCTTTCAATTCGTCTTTACTTTTGGTTCTCAGTTCTTTTGCTTTCATTACATTATTGTCCGAGCAGAAAACGTTGTTTTTACAGGTAACTTCGCAGCTGCAAGCTCAAAAGCCTCACGGGCCAACTCTTCAGAAACCCCTTCAATCTCGAACAGCATGGTGCCTGGCTTAATTTGAGCAACCCAGTATTCTACACTACCTTTACCTTTACCCATACGAACTTCTAATGGTTTTTTGGTAATTGGCTTATCTGGAAAAATACGGATCCAAATTTTACCACCACGCTTAACATGCCTGCTGATAGCTCGCCGAGCCGCCTCAATTTGGCGGGCAGTCATTCTACCACGACTTATAGATTTCAAACCATACTCACCGAAGCTGACTGAGGACCCACGCAACGCTGTGCCGTTATTACGTCCGGTATGTTGTTTACGAAACTTAGTTCTTTTTGGTTGAAGCATTTTGTCTATTCCCGTTCAACTTATTTTTTTGAGTCTGCGTTGAGCGAAGCGGTATGAGCATCCATATCGAACACCTCACCTTTGAAGATCCAGACCTTAATACCGATGATTCCGTAAGTGGTTTTCGCCTCTGCGGTTCCGTAATCGATGTCAGCCCGCAAGGTGTGCAGCGGCACGCGCCCTTCACGGTACCATTCAGTTCTGGCGATTTCAGCACCGTTCAAACGTCCCGCCACGGTGATTTTGATACCTTCCGCACCCAATCGCATAGTGTTTGTCACCGCCCGCTTCATTGCCCGGCGATACATAATCCGTTTTTCCAACTGCTGGGCAATACTCTCTGCGACCAAGTAGGCGTCGAGCTCAGGCTTTCTAATTTCCTCGACATTCAGCTGAACGGGAACACCCATCATCGCGGAAATATTCTGACGCAAGATATCGATATCCTCGCCCTTTTTTCCAATTACGATGCCAGGCCGCGCAGTGTGCACAGTTATGTTTGCATTGTTCGCAGGTCGATTAATCTGGACACGACTAACTGAAGCGTGCGCCAATTTTTGCTTGATATATTCACGAACTTTCAAATCTTGCAGCAGAAGCACAGGGTAATTCTGGCTATTTGCATACCATCTCGAAGTCCAATCTTTTACGATCCCGAGACGAATCCCAGTGGGATGAACCTTTTGTCCCATCTTATACCTCTATTTCTCAGCTACTTTGATTGTTATATGGCAAGTTCTTTTCAGAATGTGGTTGGCGCGCCCCTTTGCTCGAGCAGAGATTCTCTTCATTGTGCGCCCTTCGTTCACGAAAACGGTAGACACTTTTAGTTCGTCTATGTCTGCGTTTTCGTTATGCTCGGCGTTCGCTATAGCTGATTCAAGAACCTTTTTGAAGATTGCAGCCGCTTTTTTGGAGCTGAAATTCAAAAGGTTTAAGGCGTTTTCAACAGGCAACCCTCTAATCTGATCTCCTACCAAACGCGCTTTCTGCGCAGACAAGGGAGCGTTACTCAATTTAGCCGATACTTCCACGTTCACTCCTTATCTGGATTTTTTGTCAGCGATATGGCCTTTATAAGTTCTCGTCGGGGAGAACTCACCTAATTTATGACCGACCATATTTTCAGAAATCAACACTGGCACATGTTGCTTACCATTGTGCACCGCAATGGTCAGCCCCAACATATCAGGGCTGATCATCGAGCGTCTAGACCAGGTTTTAATCGGTTTCCGATTATTTGTTCTCACCGCCTCTTCAACTTTTTTAAGCAAGTGATGATCAATAAATGGACCTTTTTTAATTGAACGTGGCACGTCAGATACCTCTTATTTTTGCTTACGGCGTCTGACAATCATGTTGTCAGTACGTTTATTTTTACGGGTTTTGTAGCCCTTAGTTGGAGTTCCCCATGGCGACACAGGATGGCGCCCGCCTGAAGTTCGGCCTTCACCGCCTCCATGCGGGTGGTCAACAGGGTTCATGGCAACGCCTCGGACTGTAGGCCTTACGCCTCTCCACCTCTTGGCGCCAGCTTTACCCAGGGAAATCAAATTGTGCTCAGAATTCGAAACTTCGCCAACCACACCTTTGCAGTCGGAAGGCACTTTTCTCATCTCACCGGAACGCAATCTTACTGTCACATAAGCGCCATCCTTAGCCACCAATTGGACAGAAGTACCTGCGCTTCGTGCCAACTGAGCACCTTTGCCGGGCTTCAATTCGACACAATGCAGGGTGGTACCCAGTGGCATATTACGTAACGGCATGCAATTTCCAACTTTGACGGGGGTGGTTTCGGAACTTAGTATTTCCTGACCAACTTCTATCCCTTTGGGCGCTATTATGTATCTCCGCTCACCGTCTTTAAATAAAACCAGTGCGATGTTAGCTGTTCTGTTTGGATCGTATTCTATTCGCTCGATAATGGCCGGAACATCAGCTTTATCGCGCTTGAAATCGATAATACGATAAAACTTCTTGTGTCCCCCACCGATGTGGCGGGTTGTCACTCTACCCTGATTGTTACGTCCACCAGTATTGCTCTTTTTGTCTAGTAGTTGTGCAAATGGCTTACCCTTATGCAAATCATTATTTTGTACACGTACTACAAACCGAGAACCTGGAGATGTCGGCTTTGATTTTAGAATAGCCATGCTCTTCTACCGCTCCTATTTGCTTTAAAAAGTTATGCTGTTGCAAGTTCGATATTGTGGCCCGACTGCAATTTCACATATGCTTTTTTCCAGTCTGAGCGCTTACCCAAAGCGCGTCCGAAGCGCTTGATTTTTCCTTTGACGTTTAATACGCGAACCGATTCGACTTTCACACCGAACATCAACTCGACTGCTTTTTTAATCTGCAGTTTGGTTGCTGTCTTTTGCACTTTAAACACAAATTGATTATTTTGGTCCGCGGCATTTGAGCTTTTTTCCGAAATGATCGGCGCGTACAAAACGTTCGCTAATTTAACTTTTTGTTCACTCATGCTAAACGCTCCTCAATTTGCTTCAAGGCTGTAGCCGTTGCTATGACTTTGTCAGCGGCAACTAGCGACACCGGGTCGATACTAGTAGGTGTTACCACCGCTACATATGGCAAATTCCTTGCCGCCAAAATCAAATTTTCGTTCAGGTCATCCGCTACAACCAGCAACCGTTTGGCTTCGATACCTTTAATTTTTGCCAAGAAGTCTTTTGTTTTTGGGGATGCCGGCACGATGTCATCACAAACTGCGATCCGTCCCTGACGCAATAATTCTGAGAATATGGATCGGATACCGACCTTGTACATTTTTTTGTTCAACTTCTGGTCGAACGAGCGCGGCTGAGCCGCGAACGTGACACCACCCGTGCGCCAGATCGGGCTGCGGGTTGTACCGGCACGCGCACGGCCAGTGCCTTTTTGGCGAAAGGGCTTCAAACCGCCACCGCTAACGGCAGAGCGGTTTTTTTGCGCCTTTGTGCCAGCGCGTGCACTTGAAAGATATTTAGTGACCAATTGATGGACCAAGGTTTCATTGAAATCCTGACCAAATACTTCATCTGACACATCGAGTGCCTGAGAGGAACCGCCACCGTTGATTGCAGGTATTTGTAATGCCATAAATTAACCTTTATTGATCATTTTCACCGCAGGGGTGATAACCACGTCGCCGCCTTTCGCCCCGGGAACGGCGCCCCTAACCAGAATCAAATTGCGCTCGACGTCTATGGCGTGAATCTTCAGATTTTGAACAGTCGTCTTAACTGCCCCCATGTGGCCGCACATTTTTTTGCCTTTAAATACTCGTCCTGGCGTTTGGTTCATACCGCTGGAACCGGGCACCCTGTGCGAACGAGAGTTACCATGGGTGGCATCCTGCGTTCTAAAATTGTGGCGCTTAACTGTACCTGCAAAGCCCTTACCGATACTCGTACCGGCAACATCGACAATTTGCCCTGCGGAAAATACGTCAACCTTGAGCTCAGCTCCAGGGACTAACTCCCCACCCTCATTCTCGCCGAGACGAAACTCCCAAAGCCCCCGACCAGCTGTGACATTGGCAGAAGCATAGTGACCCGCCATTGCTTTATTGACCTTAGAAGACTTTACATCACCTGCAGCCACTTGTACGGCACGGTAACCGTCGTTTTCGACGCTCTTTACCTGAATGACTCGGTTTGAGTCGATATGAAGCACGGTTACAGGTACAGAAGAACCATCTTCGCAAAAAATTCTGGTCATACCACATTTACGACCAATAAGACCTATTGACATCTGCCAATCCCTCTAATCTATAACTTTTCGTTATTTCAGCTTAATTTGAACATCAACCCCAGCCGCCAGATCAAGCTTCATCAAGGCGTCAACAGTCTTATCGGTAGGTTCGACGATGTCCAACAACCGTTTGTATGTTCTCAATTCGTATTGATCGCGCGCGTCTTTATTGACGTGTGGCGAAATCAGTACAGTAAAGCGCTCTTTTCTAGTAGGCAAAGGAATCGGGCCTTTCACTTGGGCGCCGGTCCGCTTTGCTGTTTCTACTATCTCTCCCGCCGACTGATCGATCAATTTATGATCAAAGGCTTTCAATTGGATTCTGATAGTTTGATTTGCCATCTTCAATTACTCAACAATGGAAGCCACAACACCCGCACCGACGGTACGGCCACCTTCACGAATTGCGAAGCGCAATCCGTCTTCCATCGCGATCGGCGAGATCAATTTTACTGTGACCGAGATGTTGTCACCTGGCATTACCATTTCAACACCTTCCGGCAGCTCAACCGCACCAGTCACGTCGGTGGTTCTGAAGTAGAACTGTGGACGGTAACCGTTAAAGAATGGCGTGTGACGGCCACCCTCTTCTTTCGACAGTACGTAGATTTCGGCCTTGAAATGCGAGTGTGGCTTAATGCTGTTTACGTGAGCCAATACTTGACCCCGCTCTACGTCGTCGCGCTTGGTGCCACGCAGCAGGATACCCACGTTGTCGCCAGCCTGACCTTGATCCAGCAATTTGCGGAACATTTCAACACCGGTACAGGTGGTTTTCACGGTATCTTTGATACCAACGATTTCAACCTCTTCGCCGACTTTGATAATACCGCGCTCGACACGGCCGGTTACTACCGTACCACGACCGGAAATCGAAAATACGTCTTCGATTGGCATCAGGAATTTGCCATCGATTGCGCGTTGCGGCTCAGGAATATAGCTATCCAGAGCTTCAACCAGCTTAACAACCGACTGAACACCAATTTCGCTTTGCTCACCTTCCAACGCTTTCAGCGCAGAACCAACGATGATTGGGGTATCGTCGCCCGGGAATTCGTACTGGTTTAACAGTTCGCGAATTTCCATTTCAACCAGCTCAATCAGCTCGGCATCATCGACCATGTCCGCTTTGTTCAAGAACACAACGATGTATGGAACGCCTACCTGGCGAGACAGCAGGATGTGCTCGCGCGTTTGCGGCATCGGACCGTCAGCCGCGGAGCAAACCAGAATAGCACCGTCCATTTGCGCCGCACCGGTAATCATATTTTTGACGTAGTCAGCGTGACCCGGGCAGTCAACGTGCGCATAGTGACGATTGGCTGACTCGTACTCTACGTGTGAGGTCGAAATGGTGATACCGCGCGCCCGCTCTTCGGGAGCATTGTCGATTTGATCAAACGCTTTTGCTTCGCCACCTTGCAGCTCGGCCATAACCTTGGTCAGCGCAGCAGTCAAGGTTGTTTTGCCGTGGTCAACGTGGCCAATCGTTCCTACGTTTACGTGCGGTTTCTTTCTTTCAAATTTTTCTTTAGCCATGATTCAATACCTGATATTTAAAAACTTAAGATACTTTTCTAATAATCGCTTCCGCAATATTTGCAGGTGCTTCGTTATATTTTTCAAACTGCATACTATAAGTGGCACGTCCTTGCGTGGCCGACCTAAGATCGGTAGCGTAACCGAACATTTCCGCTAGAGGCACTTCGCACTGGACCACTTTACCAGCTGGAACATCATCCACGCCGTGAATCAGCCCTCTGCGCCTGTTAATGTCGCCGACGACATCTCCCATATTTTCCTCGGGAGTCACTACCTCTACTTTCATGATAGGCTCCAGCAACACTGGGTTTGCAGCTTTTGCTCCATCCCTAAAGCCGATAGATCCTGCTATTTTGAAAGCCATTTCATTCGAATCGACATCATGATATGAACCATCGAATAAACTAACCTTTACATCAACCACTGGAAAACCAGCCAACACTCCGTTTTCCATTTGCTCCTGAATACCTTTGTCAATGGCCGGGACATACTCTTTAGGAACTATGCCACCCACGATCTCATTGACGAACTGGTAACCTGAGCCTAGCTCACCAGGCTCGATGCGCAACCAAACGTGGCCGTACTGCCCTTTGCCCCCGGTTTGCCTAACAAATTTACCTTCTGCTTCAACGACTTTCGTCACTGTTTCACGATAAGCGACCTGGGGAGCCCCTACGTTGGCGGCAACACTAAATTCCCTTTTCATCCGATCAACGATAATCTCAAGATGTAGCTCGCCCATGCCAGCAATAATTGTTTGCCCGGACTCAGGATCGGTACTTACGCGAAAGGAAGGATCCTCTTGGGCCAGCTTTGCCAGCGCAACCGCCAATTTGTCTTGATCTGCTTTGGTTTTTGGCTCTACTGCAACGGAAATAACCGGCTCCGGAAACTCCATTTTTTCCAACAACACAGGCGCCGCCATATCACAAAAGGTGTCACCTGTCGTAACCTCCTTCAAACCAACCAAGGCCGCAATATCACCCGCCCTAACTTGGTTTATCTCTACCCTGCTATTGGCGTGCATCTGCACGATACGGCCGACGCGCTCTCTTTTATTCTTCGTCGAATTGAGCACCGTATCGCCTGATTTAAGCACCCCCGAATAAACCCGAATAAAGGTTAACGTTCCTACGAATGGATCGGATGCGATTTTAAAAGCCAAGGCGGAAAACGAATCGTTATCTGCTGCCGACCTATAAACACTTTCGCCCGCATCGTTCAATCCACAAACCGAACCGATATCGGCGGGTGACGGCAAAAAGTCTATGACCGCATCCAGTAGGCACTGCACACCTTTATTTTTGAAGGCTGAACCGCAATAGGCAGGTACCAGCTTATTTGCTAGAACCTGGGCCCGTATTCCTGATATTACCTCTGCATCCGTAAGCTCTCCTTGCTCCAGATACTTATTCATTAATGAGTCGCTTCCTTCGGCCGCCGACTCAAACATGTATTCGCGCCATTTAAGGCTATTGGCAACCAGTTCTTCCGGAATTTCCGATTCGGTAAATGCCAAACCCATATCGGCTTCAGACCAGTAAATGGCCTTCATCTTCAGAAGATCAATCACACCTTTAAACGCGTCTTCAGACCCTATCGGCAACTGCATTGGAACAACCGAAGCCCCCAAGCGACTTTTTATTTGCTCGACCACCCGAAGAAAATCTGCCCCGACTCGATCCATCTTGTTGACGAATACAACACGGGGCACTTTGTATTTGTTAGCCTGCCGCCAAACTGTCTCGGATTGCGGCTCTACACCTCCGACTGCGCAGAAAACCGCGCAGGCGCCATCTAGCACTCTAAGCGAACGCTCAACCTCAATGGTAAAGTCGACATGACCTGGAGTATCGATAATATTGATCCGATACCGGTCTCGCTCACCGCCCATCCCAGCCCAAAAACAGGTCGTGGCCGCGGATGTGATTGTTATGCCACGCTCTTGCTCTTGCTCCATCCAATCCATGGTAGCAGCACCATCATGAACCTCACCAATTTTGTGCGAGACCCCAGTGTAGTAGAGTATCCGTTCAGTAGTCGTTGTTTTTCCAGCGTCTATATGCGCCATTATGCCTATATTACGATAACGCTCTATAGGCGTCTTTCGAGACACAACGAAACCTAGACCTGATTACCAACGATAATGCGCAAACGCCTTATTTGCTTCAGCCATTCTGTGGGTGTCTTCCCGCTTCTTAGCTGCAGCACCGCGACCTTCAGAGGCATCCAGTAACTCACCGGCCAACTTGGCAGCCATTGTCCTTTCATTCCTTTTGCGGGATGCATCAATCAACCAACGCATAGAAAGAGCCAATCTTCGTGCAGGACGAACCTCTACTGGGACCTGATAAGTCGCACCACCCACCCTTCTTGACTTAACCTCGACCCGAGGCTGAACATTTTCTAGCGCCTTGGAAACCAACTCCAGAGACTCTTTGTGCCCTTTGCTCTCGATAACATCGAGCGCACCGTACACGATTTTTTCGGCAACTGATTTTTTGCCATCTACCATAATCATGTTCATAAACTTTGAAAGCATATCGCTACCAAAGCGCGGATCAGGATTTATTACTCTTTTTGCAGCAACTCTTCTTCTTGACATCTGTTACCAACCCTTATTTCTTAGGCCTTTTTGCGCCGTACTTTGAACGACCGCACTTTCTATCCTTTACGCCCGACGTATCAAGACTACCGCGAACCACGTGATAGCGCACACCCGGCAAATCTTTCACCCGACCACCTCTAATCAAGACCACAGAGTGCTCCTGCAAATTGTGCCCTTCGCCGCCGATATAGCTACTTACCTCAGCGCCATTGGTTAACCGCACCCGCGCAACTTTGCGCAACGCCGAGTTAGGTTTTTTTGGCGTCGTGGTGTACACGCGCGTACAAACACCCCTTCTTTGCGGGCACGCCTCCAATGCCGGAACATTGGTTTTTTCTATTTTTTTAGCGCGAGGCTTACGGACCAACTGATTGATCGTGGCCATTCTTAACTACTCCGAATATGCAATGTTAATAAGTAATATCTTTCCACAAATGACATTACTCCGCCCAAATCACTTGGTCGATTCGAGCAGAGCATGATACCTTTACACGGTAATCAGGTCAAGTCTTTTTAAGGCTATTCAATATTCAACGCCTGTTTCAAGGCCTCTTCCACATCAACTGCTTCCATGGCCTGATTAGAGGCTTCCGCCGAGGATGCGAACTCAGCAGACCTTCTTTTCCGTCGCTGCTCGTGGTAGGCCAGCCCGGTTCCAGCAGGAATCAAGCGCCCAACGATAACGTTCTCTTTCAGTCCGTTCAGACTGTCACTGATGCCGCGCACCGCCGCATCGGTAAGCACTCGAGTAGTTTCTTGGAACGAAGCCGCAGAAATAAACGACTCTGTAGCAAGAGAAGCTTTAGTGATACCCAGCAATAACGAGTCGTAACTTGCAGGGATTTTTCCTTCCCTTTCAATTTGATCGTTAACCGCATTAATCAAGGTCCGCTCTACCTGCTCGCCCTTAACAAAATCAGTATCTCCCGAGGCGGTAATTTCAACCTTTCTCAGCATTTGCCGGATGATTGCCTCAATGTGCTTGTCATTGATCTTTACACCCTGCAGGCGATAAACGTCTTGAATCTCTTTAACCAAGTAATCGGCTAGCTCTTCAATTCCACGCAGACGCAGGATGTCGTGAGGAGTCAGCTCGCCTTCGGCAATCGTCTCACCTTTGTCGACAAATTCACCCTCGAACACCGTGATATGCCGCCATTTTGGAATCAATGTCTCGTACTGCTCACCTTCGGAATCAGTAATAATGACGCGTTGCTTACCCTTGGTTTCTTTACCGAACGACACCATACCGGTTGCTTCTGCAAGAATTGCAGGATCCTTGGTTTTGCGCGCCTCGAATAAATCGGCAACACGTGGCAAACCACCGGTAATATCGCGAGTTTTACTAGATTCTTGCGGAATTCTCGCCAATACGTCACCGACCTTAACTTCACCGCCATCTTTAACGCCTACGATAGCGCCGGCTGGCAAGAAATACTGAGCCGGGATATCAGTCCCAGGCAAATTAATCTGCCCGCCTTGCTCGTCTATCAACCGAACCATTGGTCGTAGCTCTTTACCGGCCGAGGTCCGTTGCTTTGGATCCGTAACCACCCTAGACGTCAGACCAGTAACCTCGTCAGACTGCTCCTGTACTGTGATTCCATCCATAAAGTCGATCAATTGGATGAAACCATCCACCTCAGTAATAACCGGATGAGTATGTGGATCCCAATTTACGATGATGTCACCAGCACTAACCGGCGTACCGTCGGCCACCGACAAAACGGCACCGTAAGGGATCTTGTAACGCTCGCGCTCACGGCCGTAGTCATCCATCACGCCGACCTCGCCGGATCTGGATACAGCAACCAAGTTATTCTCGCGGTTTTTAACAGTTTTCAAATTATTGAGCTTCGCCGTACCACTGGATTTAACCTGCACGTTGCTGACCGCCGCCGAACGCGATGCCGCACCGCCAATATGGAAGGTACGCATAGTCAATTGCGTGCCCGGCTCACCAATCGACTGCGCAGCTACAACACCGATAGCTTCGCCAATATTGACCAAATGACCTCGACCTAAATCCCGGCCGTAGCATTTAGCACAGACACCATGCCGCGACTCACAAGTGATTACCGAGCGAACCAGCATTTTATCGATACCGTTCTCTTCCAGCACAGTGACCAAATTTTCATCGATCATTGTACCTGCCGGTATTAAAACTTTATTCCCGGCAGGCTCGGTAACATCAATTGCAGCCACACGCCCCAAAACTCGATCAACCAAAGGCTCTACTACATCGCCGCCTTCGATAATCGGCATCATGGTCAAACCATTTTGAGTACCGCAATCGAACTCGGCAATGACCAGATCCTGGGCGACGTCGACCAAGCGTCGGGTCAAATACCCAGAGTTCGCCGTTTTAAGCGCCGTGTCAGCCAGACCTTTGCGAGCACCGTGGGTCGAAATAAAGTATTGCAATACATCCAGACCTTCGCGGAAGTTAGCCGTAATAGGCGTTTCAATAATCGAACCGTCCGGCTTCGCCATCAAACCGCGCATCCCGGCTAACTGCCGGATTTGAGCCGCGGAACCCCGCGCTCCCGACTCGGCCATCATAAAGATGGAGTTGAACGATTTTTGCTTGACAGTTTCACCCGCTTTATTGACGACCTCATCCTCCCCCAAGCCTTCCATCATGACTTTCGCCACTTGGTCATTGGCTCTGGACCAAATATCGACAACTTTGTTATAGCGTTCACCATCGGTAACCAAACCGGATGCGTACTGATTCTGAATTTCGCTCACTTCGGCGTCCGCAGCCCGAATAATGTCGGCCTTTTTCAGCGGAATTTCCATGTCTTCGATACCAAATGACACACCGGCGCGAGTCGCGTACTTAAAGCCAAGATACATGATCTTATCGGCCAGAATAACGGTCTCTTTGATCCCCAGGTAACGGTAGCTATAGTTGATCAGCCGCGATATATTCTTTTTAGTCATATCGACATTAACCAACTCATAAGGCATGCCGTCTGGCACGATACCCCAGATGATGGAACGCCCGACTGTAGTTTGCTTACGGCTGACAATCGTTTCGAATTCACCTTCGGCGTTTTTTAGCTTTTCGGTAATTCGCACCTGAATCTTGGTCTGCAATTCGACTGCTTTGCTATCCAAAGCCAGCATGACTTCGGACACATCGGAGAAAACGCTACCTTCGCCAACCGCGTTAATTTTCTCGCGGCTAATGTAATAGAGCCCCAAAACCACGTCCTGCGACGGATTGATAACCGGCTCGCCGTTTGCGGGAGACAGAATATTATTGGTCGCCATCATCAGAGTACGGGCTTCCAACTGTGCTTCCACAGACAACGGAATATGAACCGCCATCTGGTCGCCGTCGAAGTCGGCATTGAATGCGCTACAAACCAAAGGATGCAACTGGATGGCCTTACCTTCGATCAAGGTCGGTTCGAATGCCTGAATGCCCAAACGGTGCAACGTCGGCGCACGGTTTAACAGCACCGGATGTTCGCGGATCACTTCTTCGAGAATGTCCCAAACTTCAGCGCCTTCGCGCTCGACCATCTTTTTGGCCGCCTTGATGGTTGTCGCCAAGCCGCGCAGTTGCAACTTACTGAAAATAAACGGCTTGAACAGTTCCAGCGCCATTTTTTTCGGCAATCCGCACTGGTGCAGACGCAGCGTCGGTCCTACCACGATTACGGAACGGCCGGAGTAGTCCACCCGTTTCCCCAGCAGGTTCTGCCGGAAACGACCTTGCTTGCCCTTGATCATATCGGCCAAGGACTTTAACGGCCGACGATTGCTACCGGTAATGGCCCGGCCGCGGCGGCCGTTGTCCAACAATGCATCCACCGCTTCCTGCAACATCCGCTTTTCGTTACGCACGATGATGTCGGGCGCGTTCAAATCCAACAACCTCGTCAAACGGTTATTGCGGTTGATAACTCGGCGATATAGATCGTTCAAGTCCGACGTGGCAAAGCGGCCGCCATCCAGCGGCACCAAAGGCCTTAATTCCGGCGGCAACACCGGCAACACCGTCATAATCATCCATTCCGGGCGATTATTCGATGCCAGCAAGGAGTCGATCACCTTCAATCGCTTCGAAAATTTCTTGATTTTGGTGTCGGAATTGGTCGAATTGATCTCTTCGCGCAACTTGTTGATTTCGTCTTTCAAATCGATCGACTTCAACAAATCGTAGATAGCCTCGGCACCCATTTTCGCGACGAAATCGTCACCATGCTCTTCAACCGCGTTCAAATATTCTTCGTCGGTCAATAACTGGCCTTTCTCCAGCGGAGACATGCCGGGATCTATCACCACAAACGTTTCGAAATAAAGCACGCGCTCGATCGAACGCAGAGTCATATCCAGCAGCAGCGCGATACGCGACGGCAAAGACTTCAAGAACCAAATATGCGCTACCGGGCTAGCCAAATCGATATGGCCCATACGTTCGCGCCGAACTTTGGACAAAGTCACTTCGACGCCGCATTTTTCGCAGATCACGCCACGGTGTTTCAAGCGTTTATATTTACCGCACAAGCACTCGTAATCGCTAATCGGCCCGAAAATTTTTGCGCAGAACAAACCGTCGCGTTCCGGCTTGAAGGTGCGGTAATTGATCGTCTCAGGCTTTTTGACTTCACCGTAAGACCATGAGCGAATCATGTCCGGAGAAGCCAAACCGATGCGTATAGTGTCAAAATCGTCTGTACGGCCTTGACGCTTTAAGAAATTCATTAAATCTTTCAAGAGCTTACCCTCTTCAAAATGTTACCGATATCGTCCGAAATCTAGTCGCGTGAGACCGACTACTCTTGTTCCATCTCGATATTTACCGCCAAGGAACGTATCTCTTTGACCAATACGTTAAACGATTCCGGCATGCCGGCTTCCATGGAATGGTTGCCGTCGACAATGTTTTTGTACATTCGGGTTCGGCCTGTCACGTCGTCCGACTTGACCGTCAACATTTCCTGCAATGTGTAGGCTGCGCCGTAGGCTTCCAATGCCCAAACCTCCATCTCGCCGAAGCGCTGGCCACCGAACTGGGCTTTACCGCCCAACGGTTGCTGGGTCACCAGACTGTATGGACCGGTCGAACGGGCATGCATTTTGTCGTCCACCAAGTGGTTCAGTTTAAGCATATACATATAGCCTACCGTCACTTCGCGCTCGAACGGTTCCCCAGTAAGGCCGTCGTACAGCACCGTTTGGCCATGCTCCGGTAAATCGGCAAGCCGCAACATGGTACGAATGTCTTCTTCGGAAGCACCGTCGAATACCGGTGTTGCCATCGGTACACCGCTGACCAAATTCAGCGCCAATTCCAAAATGTCTTTATCGCTGAACAGGCTCAAATCTTCTTTTTTGCCGCTGCAGTTATAAATCTTTTCCAGGAAACCGCGAATTTCAGCGACCTTGGCTTGCGCCTCCAACATTTTGCCGATCTTGATACCCAAACCTTTCGCCGCCCAGCCCAAGTGGGTTTCCAACACCTGCCCTACATTCATCCGCGAGGGTACGCCGAGCGGATTGAGCAAAATGTCGACCGGGTTGCCATCGGCCGTGTAGGGCATGTCTTCGATCGGCACGATTTGCGAGATAACCCCTTTGTTACCGTGACGGCCGGCCATTTTATCACCAGGCTGGATGCGTTTTTTCACGGCCAAATAAACCTTGACCATTTTCAGCACGCCTGGAGCGAGATCGTCACCCATTGTGATTTTTTTCTTCTTCTGTTCGAAGCGCTCGTCGAATTCCTTACGCTGCTGTTCGACCTGCTCGGCAACGGTTTCCAATTGCAGGTTCGCGTCTTCATCCAGCGTTCTGATTTTCAGCAGCTCGGAATGAGTCAATTGATCCAAATAATCGGCACTGATTTCCTCGCCTTTTTTCAAACCGTTCGGTCCCTTTTCGGCTTTTTTACCGGTCAGCAGCGTCTTAACCCGGGCGAAAATATCGTGTTCTACGATTTTCAACTGGTCATCCAAATCTTTACGGTAACGCTTGATTTCCGCTTCTTCGATTTCCAGCGCTCGTTTGTCTTTCTTAACGCCATCGCGAGTGAAGACTTGTACGTCGATCACCGTACCGCGAACGTTGCCTGGCACCCGCAAAGAAGTATCTTTCACATCGGCAGCCTTCTCGCCGAAAATCGCCCGTAACAGCTTTTCTTCGGGCGTCAGCTGAGTTTCGCCTTTCGGAGTTACCTTACCGACCAGAATGTCGCCGCCTTTCACTTCGGCCCCGACATAAACAATCCCCGACTCGTCCAACTTGGAAAGCGCTTCCTCGCTGACGTTTGGAATATCGGCTGTGATTTCTTCCGGACTATGTTTGGTTTCCCGGGCCACGCAGGTTTTTTCTTCGATGTGAATCGTCGTGAAACGGTCTTCCTTCACGACCCGCTCCGATACCAGGATCGAGTCCTCGAAGTTGTAACCGTTCCATGGCATGAAAGCGATCAACATGTTTTGGCCCAATGCCAGCTCACCCAAATCGGTGGATGGGCCGTCGGCCAGGATGTCGCCCTTGTTAACGATGTCGCCCAGTTTGACCAATGGTTTTTGATTGATACAGGTGTTTTGGTTGGAGCGGGTATATTTGATCAAATTATAGATATCCACACCCGGTACGCCGGCGACCGTCTCGTCGTCGTTGGCACGAACCACGATCCGGCCGGCATCGACAGCTTCGACCCTACCGCCACGGGTAGCAACCACCGTCACCCCGGAGTCTTTTGCTACAACCCGCTCCATACCGGTACCGACCAAAGGCTTCTCCGCACGCAAAGTCGGAACCGCTTGGCGTTGCATGTTAGAGCCCATCAAGGCGCGGTTAGCGTCGTCATGCTCCAAGAACGGAATGATCGATGCCGCTACAGAAACGATCTGCTTGGAGGACACATCCATATACTGCACGGTTTCTGAAGAGGCCAAGGTAAATTCGTCCTTATAACGGCACGACACTAGGCCTTCTACCAATTTACCGTTCTCGTCGACAGCCACGCTGGACTGAGCGATGACATATTCGCCTTCTTCAATAGCGGAAATGTAATCGACTTGATCGGTCACTTTGCCGTCCACCACCTTCCGGTAAGGCGTCTCCAGGAAACCGTACTCGTTGGTTCTGGCATAAACAGACAACGAGTTAATCAAACCAATATTCGGGCCCTCGGGCGTCTCGATTGGACAAACCCGTCCGTAGTGCGTGGTATGAACGTCGCGAACCTCGAAGCCCGCGCGCTCTCTGGCCAAACCGCCGGGACCCAAGGCAGACACCCGGCGTTTGTGCGTCACCTGTGACAGGGGATTGTTTTGGTCCATGAACTGCGACAACTGGCTGGAGCCGAAAAATTCCTTCACTGCCGCCGACACCGGTTTGGCGTTGATAATTTCCTGTGGCATGTAGCCTTCAGAATCGGCCAGGGTCAAGCGCTCTCTGACTGCGCGCTCGACCCGCACCAAACCGATGCGGAATTGGTTTTCGATCATTTCACCGACAGAGCGGACGCGACGATTTCCCAAATGGTCGATATCGTCCACGGTGCCATTGCCGTTCCGGATTTTAATCAGTTCCTTCAGGACATCAATAATATCTTCTTTGCTAAGGGTACCGGGACCGTCGGTCTCTTCCCGACCTAAACGGCGATTAAATTTCATTCGTCCGACTGCAGACAGATCGTAACGCTCGTCGGTAAAAAACAGGTTTTCAAATAAATTTTCGGCCGACTCCACGGTAGGCGGTTCGCCCGGGCGCATCATCCGATATATCTCAACCAACGCTTCCAACCGATTGGTTGTGGTGTCCAAACGCATTGAATTGGAAATGTAAGGCCCACGATCCAGATCGTTTACGTACAGAGTGTTAATCTCGGGCACGTCGGCGTCGATCAGTTTTTGCAGCAGGTTATCGGTAATTTCATCGTTGACGCTGGCCAGCAATTCGCCGGTTGACTTGTCGATAACGTTGTGTCCCAGAATTTTGCCGTACAAATAGTCGCGAGGCACTTCGATTTCGGTGACGCCAGCTTTTTCCAACTGCCGAACATGCTTCGCGGTAATTCTCCGGCCCTCTTCGATCAACACCTTGCCGTCGTACTTGATATCGAACACAGCCATTTCGCCGCGCAAGCGATCAGGAATCAGATGGAACATCAATTTATCGGCGCTTAAAGAGAACTTATTGGTATCGAAGAAAATCTTGATCATCTCTTCGTTTTCGTATCCCAACGCTCTCAATAAAATAGTGGCTGGGATTTTACGTCTCCGATCGATACGCACGTATACGGCGTCCTTGTGATCGAACTCGAAATCCAACCAAGAGCCGCGATACGGAATTACCCGCGCGTTAAATAGCAGCTTTCCAGATGAATGAGTTTTGCCTTTGTCGTGGTCGAAGAATACACCGGGCGACCGATGCAATTGGGAAACGATAACTCGCTCGGTGCCGTTAATTACGAAAGTGCCATTGTCAGTCATCAAGGGCAGTTCACCCATATAGACTTCCTGTTCGCGAATATCCTTGACAACTTTCGTATTGGCGGGCGCATCCTTATCGTAAATGACCAGACGCACCAACACTCTGAGCGGCGCCGAAAACGTCGCACCGCGTTGCTGACATTCTCTTACGTCAAAAGCAGGCTCTCCCAAGCGATACTTAACATATTCCAATACGGCGTAACCGGAGTGGCTGACCACCGGAAATACGCTGGAGAACGCAGCATGCAATCCTTGGCTTCGCCGTTTATCGGGCTCCACACCGGACTGCAGGAAATTCGCATAGGAATCTATTTGTGTCGCTAAGAGATATGGGACGTCAAGTACCTCTGTACCTTTCCCAAAATTATTACGGATACGCTTTTTTTCGGTAAAAGAATAGGCCATATTGCTTCTATACCTTCGTCGTCAGAGATTATTTGTACTGCTTTTTACAAGCAGTAAAAGGCCGACGGCAAGATGCCGTCAGCCCGGTTTGGTAGGCTTACGCCAGATATGCAGCAATCAAGATGCTTATTTAATTTCGGCGGTTGCGCCAGCTTCTTCAAGTTCCTTCTTAGCTGCTTCAGCTTCAGCTTTGCTGACGCCTTCTTTCAATGTGGTTGGAGCGCCTTCTACGGCGTCTTTAGCTTCTTTCAGACCCAGACCGGTCAGACCGCGAACTGCTTTAATTACAGCGACTTTGTTATCGCCGAAACCTGTAAGAATTACATCGAACTCGGTTTGTTCTTCAACTACAGCCGCAGCTGCAGCGGGTGCCGCAACTGCGACCGCAGCGGCTGCAGAAACGCCAAATTTTTCTTCCATCGCGGAAATCAGGTCGACGATTTCCATCACAGTCATATTCGCAACTGCTTCTAAGATGTCTTCTTTTGAAATTGCCATTTTATTAGTCCTCTAATATTTAAAAGTTGTATATCGTAGGTTGCGAATTTATGCCGCTTCTTTTTCGTCTCTGACAGCCGCCAATGTACGAGCCAATTTCTCGACAGGGGCTTTCATTACAGACATCAGCATACTGATACCTTGATCGCGTGTCGGCAATCTCGCCAACCGCTCCAGCTCCGATCCGCCAAACGCTTGGCCGCCGATCGCTACCACTTTGGCGACGAGCTTGTTGTTTTCTTTCGCGAAATCGTTCACCAGCCGAGCGGCAGAGCCTGGATCTTCCATCGAAAAAGCCAAGATCAGTGGCCCAACCAACCCATCTTGCATACATTCGAATTCGGTTCCGGCGACTGCGCGTTTTGCCAGCGTATTCTTTACGACTCGCAAATAAACACCCGTCTCTCTCGCGGTTTTTCTAAGCTTGGTTAGCTCAGTAACAGTCAAACCACGATATTCTGCGGCTACCGCAGAAAGGGCTTTAGCGGCGAATTCAGCAACTTCCTCTACGACAACTTTTTTGCCATCTAAATTGAGTGCCACATCTATCTCCGGTGTGTTTCTGATTTTCATCAGAATCAATAAAACGCATCTTTGCGATGCCCCTTACGGGTATCTTTCACCTTTTGGTTCCAGCTCCCGTCTGCGTAGGATAATTAAGCCTAAGCCCCTACGGTCTTTGACGGTTGCCGGTTTAGTCCGGCAACCCAAAGTTTTTGAAAATTAAATCTCGATGCTAGCTTGATCGATCCACAGCCCCGGCCCCATGGTCGAAGACAGTGAGATTTTTTTCAGATAAATACCTTTTGCCGCAGTCGGCTTGGCTTTTTTCAAATCGGCAATCAAAAACTCGAGGTTTTGTTTGAGCGCATTTTCGTCAAACGAAACCTTACCGATTGAACAATGGATAATGCCAGCCTTATCGGTACGATATCGGACTTGACCAGACTTTGCGTTTTTTACCGCCGTCACGACGTCCGGGGTAACAGTGCCCACTTTCGGGTTTGGCATCAGGCCTCTTGGACCCAATATCTGACCTAACTGACCAACGACGCGCATAGCGTCTGGAGAAGCAATAACAACGTCGAAATTCATTTCACCACGTTTTACTTGTTCGGCAAGATCGTCCATTCCAACTACGTCAGCGCCTGCTTCGCGTGCAGCATCAGCATTCGGCCCTTGAGTGAAAACAGCAACTCTTACTGTTTTCCCTGTACCATGAGGCAAAACAGAAGCACCGCGCACGTTTTGGTCAGATTTGCGCGGATCGACGCCCAAGTTAACACTGACATCAATGGATTCATCAAATTTGCTATTAGCAAATTCTTTCAGCAGAGCCACCGCTTCGCCAACAGAATATTGTTTGCTACGCACAACCTTTTCTTTAATTGCTTTAGCTTTTTTCGAAATTTTAGCCATTACACGCCCTCCACGTTCAAGCCCATGCTACGAGCGCTTCCCGCGATAATTCTGATCGCAGCTTCCATATCAGCTGCATTCAAGTCTTCCATCTTGGTTTTCGCTATTTCTTCCAATTGCGCTCTGGTGACAGTGCCAACTTTATTGGAATTTGGCTTGCTGCTTCCACTTTTAATGCCAACTGCTTTTTTCAGCAATATGGAAGCTGGTGGGGTTTTAGTAACGAAAGTAAAACTTTTATCACTGTAGACAGTGATTACAACAGGTAAAGGCAAGCCCTTTTCCACATCCTGGGTCCTGGCATTGAACGCCTTACAGAACTCCATAATATTGACGCCCCGTTGACCCAACGCTGGCCCGACTGGCGGACTCGGATTAGCCTCACCAGCCTTTACCTGTAATTTGATATAGGAATCAATTTTTTTTGCCATCTTATACTCCGAACGGGTTATAGCGCTTTACAAGCTCCCCAAGAAACAAAAATCCCGGCCACGCGAA
The DNA here is from genome assembly GCF_056850255.1 of Methylomonas sp. Uni0011. NCBI lineage: Bacteria > Pseudomonadati > Pseudomonadota > Gammaproteobacteria > Methylococcales > Methylococcaceae > Methylomonas > Methylomonas sp. Uni0011. Next base: position 154,317 of record NZ_JBVVNO010000003.1, on the reverse strand, counting down.
TGGCAGGGATTTTTAATGAAACATCACTGAATTAAATTTTTTCGACTTGGCCGAACTCAAGCTCAACAGGAGTAGAACGACCAAAAATCAAAACAGAAACCCGTAAACGGCTTTTTTCGTAATTTACTTCTTCGATATTGCCGTTAAAGTCTTTGAATGGACCATCTATGATTCTTACTACTTCGCCCACTTCAAATAACACTTTAGGCCGCGGCTTATTGACACCTTCTTCAACCCTGCTCAATATCGCCATCGCTTCCTTCTCTGAGATAGGCGAGGGCCTATCCGAAGCACCACCGATAAAGCCTAAAACTCTAGGCACATTCCGAACAAGATGCCACGTCTCGTCATTCAATTCCATTTGGACAAGCACGTAACCCGGAAAGAATTTCCGCTCGCTTTTACGCTGCTGCCCCATCCTCATTTCAACAACCTCTTCGGTCGGCACAAGGATTTTACCGAAATATTCTTGCAAGCCTTCTCGCTTGATTCGCTCTTCCAGAGCTTGCTTTACTTTATTCTCAAAATTGGAATATGCGTGAACGACATACCAGCGAAGCGACATTACTTAACTCCCTGGCCCATCAGTAGCTGGACACCCCAAAACAGAAACATATCAAGCAACCAGAGTATCAAGCCGACCACAAAGACCATCAAGAACACCATTAGCGTCGTGCGAACGGCTTCGTCTTTTGTTGGCCAAACAATTCGCTTGAATTCTTGTTTTGACTCTAAAATAAAACCCCACAATCCACGCCCTTTGGCCGTAGCAAAGCAAAGACCAGCTGCCGCAACCAGCAAAGCCAACAAAGCCAGGACTCTATAAAGCAGCGGAATGTCGGAAAAATAGTAGAACGCGACAACGCTCGCTACGACAACCAGCAAAGACAATGACAGTTTTACAATATCACCTACAGAGGTGACTTCTTCTGCGTGTGCGTTCATTTATCAGATTTGAAATAAATTGAAATAATTTCCTGAGTGGCAGGCCAGGAGGGACTCGAACCCCCAACTTGCGGTTTTGGAGACCGCTGCTCTACCAATTGAACTACTGACCTATTTCAGAAAATGTACTTTCAGCCAAAAACCGAGAATTACTCGACAATAGAAGCCACAACACCCGCACCGACGGTACGGCCACCTTCACGAATTGCGAAGCGCAAGCCGTCTTCCATCGCGATCGGTGAGATCAATTTTACTGTGACCGAGATGTTGTCACCTGGCATTACCATTTCAACACCTTCAGGCAGCTCAACCGCACCAGTCACGTCGGTGGTTCTGAAGTAGAACTGTGGACGGTAACCGTTAAAGAATGGCGTGTGACGACCACCCTCTTCTTTCGACAATACGTAGATTTCGGCTTTGAAGTGCGAGTGTGGCTTGATGCTGTTTACGTGAGCCAATACTTGACCACGCTCTACGTCGTCGCGCTTGGTGCCACGCAGCAGGATACCCACGTTGTCGCCAGCCTGACCTTGATCCAGCAATTTGCGGAACATTTCAACACCGGTACAGGTGGTTTTCACGGTATCTTTGATACCAACGATTTCAACCTCTTCGCCGACTTTGATAATACCGCGCTCGACACGGCCGGTTACTACCGTACCACGACCGGAAATCGAAAATACGTCTTCGATTGGCATCAGGAATTTGCCATCGATTGCGCGTTGCGGCTCAGGAATATAGCTATCCAGAGCTTCAACCAGCTTAACAACCGACTGAACACCAATTTCGCTTTGCTCACCTTCCAACGCTTTCAGCGCAGAACCAACGATGATTGGGGTATCGTCGCCCGGGAATTCGTACTGGTTTAACAGTTCGCGAATTTCCATTTCAACCAGCTCAATCAGCTCGGCATCATCGACCATGTCCGCTTTGTTCAAGAACACAACGATGTATGGAACGCCTACCTGGCGAGACAGCAGGATGTGCTCGCGCGTTTGCGGCATCGGACCGTCAGCCGCGGAGCAAACCAGAATAGCACCGTCCATTTGCGCCGCACCGGTAATCATATTTTTGACGTAGTCAGCGTGACCCGGGCAGTCAACGTGCGCATAGTGACGATTGGCTGACTCGTACTCTACGTGTGAGGTCGAAATGGTGATACCGCGCGCCCGCTCTTCGGGAGCATTGTCGATTTGATCAAACGCTTTTGCTTCGCCACCTTGCAGCTCGGCCATAACCTTGGTCAGCGCAGCAGTCAAGGTTGTTTTGCCGTGGTCAACGTGGCCAATCGTTCCTACGTTTACGTGCGGTTTCTTTCTTTCAAATTTTTCTTTAGCCATTTCGAAACACCTACAACAATACGATCAAAATAAACTGGAGCTCATAACCGGATTTGAACCGGTGACCTCTTCCTTACCAAGGAAGTGCTCTACCTGCTGAGCTATATGAGCAAAAACAACCTACTCAGAATGGAGCGGGTGATGGGAATCGAACCCACGCAATCAGCTTGGAAGGCTGGAGTTCTACCATTGAACTACACCCGCAGGATTCCTCAAAATTAGATGGTGGAGGGGGGAGGATTCGAACCTCCGAAGGTAGAACCGGCAGATTTACAGTCTGATCCCTTTGGCCGCTCGGGAACCCCTCCGTACTTATTCGGTCAATTTTCCTCTTTTTTACAAAAGAGGTCAAGCTTTTTTGTACTGCTTCTTACGCAAGCGAATTAATTCGCGCCAAATCACCAGCTACCAGCGCCTCAACATCCTTGAGCAGCATATCGCACAAAGCCATAAACCTGAGCATCGCGCCATTAGAAAAACCAGACAAAACGTAATCAGCCACCCCTCCCTCAGTCGGCCGACCTATACCAATCCGCAACCGGAAAAAATCTTTGGTTCCAGTGTTGGATATTATGTCTCTCAGACCGTTATGCCCAGCATGACCACCATTGCGCTTGAGCCTCACCACGCCTTCCGCCAACTCAAGCTCATCATGAACAACCAAAAGCTCGCTGCAATCCATCTTATAGAACCGCATCAGAGCACCAACCGATGCACCACTTCTGTTCATGAAGGTCACTGGCTTCAGCAACAACACCCTACCAAGACCAATGCTGCAATCTGCAACATCCCCTTGAAACTGAGCCGAGCGAGACCAGCGCGCTCCATGCACTTCAGCCAAACGATCCACAAACAAAAACCCGGCATTATGCCGGGTTCTTTCGTACTGCTGACCAGGATTACCTAAACCAACAATCAACCTAATCATTCAATGACTTTGGCAATTACACAGATTCTTCAGCACCCCTGGTTTTAACAACCTGAGCCACAGGATGATTGTGCTCAGAACCATGAGCCAAAGCAGGCAACTCTACGCCAGCAGGCAACACCAAGTCAGACAAATGAATAGTCTCACCGATATCGATAGCTGCCAAATCCACCTCAATAAACTCGGGCAACACAGAAGGCATGCATATAACCTCAACATCAGTCATCGCATGCGTCACAACCCCACCTTTTTTAACGCCAACGCACACAGCCTCGTTAACAAAATGCAACGGAACATGAACCTTCAGCTTGTGAGACTCATCGACACGCATGAAATCCATATGCAAAATCTGAGGCTTAGCCGGGTGACGCTGGATGTGCTTCAGCACCGCTTTTTCGGCCGCACCATCAACCATCACATCCAGAACATGAGAGTAAACCGCTTCGTGAGCCAGATGCTTAACGACCTCGTTATGATCAAGAACCAGCATCAAAGGAGAAGCAGAACCGCCGTAAATAACCGCAGGAACCTTACCTTGCCGACGCACCGCTTTCGCCGAAGCACTACCAACACCAACACGAGCCTCTGCAATAAATTCAAACACGTTTGCCATTATTTCTCCTCACGCTTGCCACACAAGCACTACTTTAATTCTCAATTTAATCAACATATAACGAACTTACGGATTCTCCAACCGCTATTCGCCTTATGGTTTCAGCCAACATTTCAGCGACACTCAACTGCCTGATTTTACTGACACCCAACAACTCATCGGTTAAGGGAATCGTATCTGTGACGACCAGCTCATCAAGCACCGACTGCTTGACATTTTCAGCCGCAGCTCCAGAAAGCACCGGATGAGTGCAATAAGCCACAACTTTTTTTGCCCCGTGCTTTTTTAATGCCGCAGCGGCGTGACACAGCGTACCAGCAGTATCCACCAGATCATCGACCATCACACAAGTCCTACCGTCGACATCACCGATAATGTGCATGATTTCAGACACGTTAGGCCGAGGGCGGCGCTTATCGATAATCGCCAAGTCCGCATCACCCAAGCGCTTTGCAATTGCTCGAGCCCTCACCACACCACCAACATCCGGCGACACCACAATCAAGTCCGGATATTCTTGCCGCCATATATCGCCAAGCAGAATTGGAGAAGCATATACATTGTCGACCGGAATTCCGAAAAAACCCATAATCTGGTCGGAGTGCAAATCTACAGTTAAGGCTCGATCAGCACCAGCATTGCCTATCATGTCGGCCACTAAACGCGCCGTAATCGGCACTCGCGCAGACCGAGACCTTCTATCCTGCCGCGCATAGCCGTAGTAAGGCATCACTGCAGTAATCCGGGCCGCAGAGGCGCGCCGAAGAGCATCGATCATCACCAACAACTCCATCAAATTTTCGTTGGTGGGAGAACAGGTTGGCTGAATTACAAAGACATCCCTTCCCCTAACGTTTTCCTGGATCTCTACAAAAATCTCGCCATCGCTAAAGCGACCGACACTAGCCATGCCAAGGCGCATGTTCAGCTTTTTCACGATACCTTCAGACAAAGCCTTATTGGCATTGCCAGAGAATACCATTACCGAAGCCTCGCGCATTAAAGCACTCCCAAGGGATTTAAATTTGGAAATTATGGCTGGGCTGCTAGGATTCGAACCTAGGTATGCGGGGATCAAAACCCCGTGCCTTACCGCTTGGCGACAGCCCAATATTTGACTTAAAACACTCCCTGTTCCAACTTAACGTGAAGCGGCGACTTATCCACCTCCTTGGCGAGATAAACCATCCACTCTTCAATCAGCCCAGAATACGCACACTTTGCCGCATCTTCGGAATCAAATTCCGCAAAAACACAGGCACCGGTACCGGTTAACTTAGCCTCTCCGAATTCCGACAAAGCATGAATAGCCTTTACAATCGGAGGATACAACTCACTCACAACCGAAAGACAATCGTTCCTTGCATCCCCTGCAAGAAAGTCAGTCATTTTGATTGGTTTACTATTTCTTGTCAACCCATTAGCCAAAAAAATTTGTTTGGTGTTTACGTGGCAATCCGGCTTAATCACAACAACCCACCTGCCTGGAACGCTCACCTCAGTCAACTTTTCTCCAACTCCCTCAGCCCAAGAGGTTCGACCAAACACAAAAACAGGCACATCGGCGCCCAATCGCAACCCCAGCTCCATTAAAGTCTCAAGAGAAAGGTTCAATCCCCAAAGCTTATTTAGTACCAGTAGCGTCGTGGCAGCATCCGAACTTCCACCCCCCAATCCACCGCCCATTGGAAGATTCTTTTCAATTTCAATCCACACACCCTCTCGGCTTCCAGTATATTCTTTGAGTAAATTAGCAGCACGAACAGTCAAATCATCGCTCTCAGACACCCCAGGAATCGGGTTACGGAGCCTGACTTTGCCATCCTCCGCAGGACTAAACCTAATCCAATCACACAAGTCGATAATTCGGAACACCGTTTGCAACAAATGATAGCCATCCGGGCGACGGCCGATAATTCTCAACATCAGGTTTAGTTTTGCCGGAGCTGGCCACTTCTCGCCCCATCCCTTCGAATTTAATTGACTTTCAGTCACGACAAATCCCATTGATCCACTATCAATTTTATTTTTGTACGATCTTTTTCAATATTGATTTTCTTAGGCAGAGAATCCGACGCTACCTTATACACGTCCCTAAAAGTGACCCTCCAACCCGCCTGCATAAAACCACCATCCAATTCGACGCCCTGCAAACCCGGATCGAGAATCCCGAATACCCAATACCTCAACGAGTCGACAGGCATCACCACTCCCAACCGCTCCGACAAAACCTGCTCTGCCGAACCGTAAAATTCTTGCCGATTCTCGCCATCGTCGATTGTGACAGCGCCATCGACCACACTAATCGCCAAACGCCCCTGCGCCAACGGCCCCAACAACTCGATATCATCCCTGCCGCCAAGATGCCGCCAATTGACCGATGCAGAAAACGACTCTCGCTCATCGGCAACCGCCAATCTTCCCGAGAATGCCCAACGACCGTGAGCCTGCAAGGCATGGGTTTCAAAGGGACGATAAACGTTTACTTCCGACTCTGAAACCAGCGAGCAAGCTGACAACGCCAAAATACAACACACCGCCAGCCCACGCAGAATCATCATTATTGGCCGCTATGCAGAAAGCGCTTTTTGAATTCGAGCAAATATTCGTCCTCTGGAGATTTTTTAAAAGCGGCGTCAAACAATTCCTTGGCCTGCTTTTTATCACCCATCTCCCACAACACCTCGGCAATATGGGCGGCAATCTCATTTTCAGGCTGCTTGTCGTAGGCTTTACGCAAATATTCCAAGGCCAATTCCAACTTGCCTTGTTTATAGAGCAACCAACCGTAGCTATCGACGATCACCGGTTCTTCCGGCTGCAACTCGATGGCCTTTCCAAGATATTTGGCGGCCTCATCATAACGTTGGGTTCGGTCGACCAAGGTATAACCCAAAGCATTCAGAGCCGCGACGTCTTCCGGCTTTTTCTCCAGAATCTTCAGCAAATCTGCCTCAAGCACGTCGAGCTTATCCAAACGCTCAGCCACCAGAGCCCGAGCGTAAAGCACGTCACGGTTATCCGGCGCCTCTTTCAACGCTGACGTCAGAGCATCGAACGCATCCTGATAGCGCCCGGACTGGTTATACAATTCGGCCTTTACCATCAGTATCCGCAAACGCTGCTCCGGATATTTGACATCCATCCGATTGACTCGCGCTTCGACATCATCCAATCGCTTCTGATTCATTAAAAGTGAGACTGCGGCCATGTCGGCGTCGAAAGCGTAACTCCCCTCTTCGACCCGGTCGAACCAAGCCAAAGCTTTTTCCGGACGCTGTTGCTCCAGCGCTATTTTGCCCAGGTAAAAGCTAGCCTGGCCTTCCCAGTCCGGATTGGGCAACAACCTCTCCAAAGTGTTTTCGGCCTTATCTACCTGGTTTAGCTGCATATGAATCAAAGCCAGAGCAAACAAGGTCTCCGGATCGTCCGGCTTATCTTCAAGCACTGACTGGCAAAGCTTGATCGCGTCGTCATAATCGCGACTATTAACCAAAACCTCCAACAACATTTTTCGGAGCTGTTTGTCGTTCGGCGCCTGTTTCACGGCTTTTTCCAGATATTCTCTGGCCTTAGCCAAGTCGCCCGCCCGACCCGCCAACTGCGCCTGAAAAATAACCGCCTTGTTCCAATCGGGCTCCAACAACAAGGCCTGACTGATTTTTTGTTGGGCCAGTTCGCTCTGCTGCAATACCGAAGCCAATACCGCCTGGACGAAAAAGATGCCGGCATGCGCCGGACGCATTTGCGCCAACTCATCCAACACATCGTAAGTAAACTGAGTCCGCCCCTCTTTTTCAAGCAGCTTGCTCATCTCCAGCAATCCGGCTTCAAAACCGGCAGGATCGTCGGCCAACATCGCGTCGAGATTATCCAGCGCTGCCTTATGATCGGAATTCTTAATAGCCAACAACACCGCAAACTTTCTGGCTGCCAAATTTTTGCCGTCCTTAGACAACCAAACCGTCAACGCTTCCCGCGTCCGCGCCTCATCCTTTAGGAACAAACCGATTTTCACTGCTCTTTCGGCAATTCGCGGATCGTCGACCCGCTTTGCGGCCTGCAAATAGGCATCCATCGCCAAATCGTACTGGTTGCGCTGGCCCGCCAACTCAGCCGCCATCAACAGGTATAAAACCTCTTCGTCAATGACGGTGTTGCGGTTAACCCGGCTTTGCAGGCCATCAACCTTCGCCGGCTGATTCTCGACCGCAGCATCCTTGTCAGGCGCAACAGCACATCCCGCTGCAGACAAAACTATTGCTATGGCTATCCATTTATTCATGCAATCAATCGACCTGTGTTCAGAAAATTGTTTTTTATAGATTACCAGAAAAACCCCGGCGAGTCGGACCGCTGTTTGATTGGATTTGGACAAAAACTGCGCATTCCTTAAAATACAGGAATTTTCTTAAGTGTTTATGCGTATTCGATGACTCTTCTCGCCGTAGGGATAAATTACAACACCGCGCCGGTCGCCGTTCGCGAACGGCTGGCGTTCCCGTCGGAAGCCCTGGAGGCCACGCTGAAAAATCTGTGGAGCATCCGTGAAATCAGCGAGGCCGCGATACTCTCAACCTGCAACCGCACCGAATTATATTGTCAGGCCGAACACGACGCCCAAAGCTCGCTGGTGGAGTGGATTGCCGACACCAAGCGGATCACGCCCGCCGAATTTACACCTTACCTTTATAGCTACAAAGACAGCCAATCGATTCGCCACATGTTCCGCGTCGCGTGCGGCCTGGACTCGATGATACTCGGCGAACCGCAGATTTTAGGCCAAATGAAAACCGCCTATCACGCGGCATCTCAAGCCGGCACGCTGGGTCGCAATCTGAGTAAGTTGTTCCAGCATACCTTTTCCGCTGCTAAAAAGGTGCGTACCGACACCGCAATCGGCTCCAGCCCGGTCTCGGTCGCTTTCGCCGCAGTACAACTGGCTCAGCAAATTTTCGACAAGCTAAGCGACCAAACCGCGCTACTGATCGGAGCCGGCGAAACCATAGAGCTCACGGCCCGCCATTTGTTCCAACACGGCATAGGTCGGATCATCATCGCCAACCGCACCTACGACAAAGCGCACGTACTTGCCACCCAGTTCAACGGCTACGCTATCTCGTTGGCGGAACTGCCCAACCATCTGGCCGAAGCCGACATCGTCGTCTCCTCCACCGCCAGCCAGTTACCGATCCTGGGCAAGGGCCGGGTCGAGAGCGCAATCAAAATCCGCAAACACAAGCCGATGTTCATGGTCGATCTGGCCGTGCCGCGCGATATCGAAGCCGAAGTCGGCCAATTGCGCGACGTTTACCTGTACACCGTCGACGACCTGCAACATACCGTCAACCAGAACATGGACTCGCGCCGCCGCGCGGCGGAACAAGCCGAAGAAATCATCGACACCCAAGTCGAACATTTTCTGGCCTGGTTGCGCTCGCAGGGCGCTCAGGAAACCATCCGCGATTTCCGAGCGCAAGCGGAAAAGACCCGCGACGAGGCACTGCAAAGAGCCCTGGCCCAACTAAATACCGGCGCAAATGCCGAAGACGTGTTACAACGTTTAGCCCATACCTTAACCAACAAATTGATCCACACGCCCTGCGCGCAACTGCGCGACGCCGGCGCCAACGAACGCCACGACCTGATCGCCGCCTCGCGCGAAATTTTCAAATTAAGATAACCGTTGATGAAACCCTCGATACAAACCAAGCTGGAAAACCTCGGCGAGCGCTTCGAAGAAATTACCGCGCTGCTCACCCAACCGGAAGTGCAAAGCAACCAAAACCAATTTCGCAGCCTGAGCCAGGAATACGCTCAGCTGGAACCGATCGTCGCCTGCTATAGACAATATCAAGATAACGCAACCGATTTGGAATCGGCCAGGGAAATGGCCAAGGACAGCGATCCGGAGCTACGCGAGATGGCGAAGGAAGAAATCGCTGCGGCAGACAGCCGGCGCGAGGCCTTGGAACAAGAACTACAAATCCTGTTGCTACCGAAAGACCCCAACGATAATCACAACGTCTTTTTGGAGGTCCGGGCCGGCACCGGCGGCGACGAAGCGGCGATTTTCTCCGGCGATCTGGCGCGAATGTACCAACGCTACGCCGAGCGTCAGGGCTGGAATGTCGAAATCATCAACGAAAACCGCGGCGAACACGGCGGTTATAAAGAGATCATCATGCGCGTGGCCGGCCAGAACGTATATTCGCAATTGAAGTTCGAATCCGGCACCCATCGCGTGCAGCGGGTACCGGAAACCGAATCGCAAGGCCGAGTGCATACCTCGGCCTGCACCGTGGCGATCATGCCCGAAGTCGACAGCGTCGACGAAATCGAGATCAACCCGGCCGATTTGCGCATCGACACCTACCGCGCTTCCGGCGCCGGCGGCCAGCACGTCAACCGTACCGACTCGGCCATCCGCATCACCCACATCCCAACCGGCGTCGTGGTGGAATGCCAGGACGAACGTTCGCAGCACAAAAACCGGGCCAGAGCGATGTCGGTATTGCAGGCGCGCTTATTGGCCGCCGAACAGGAAAAAATCCACGCCGAACAGTCGGAAAGCCGGAAATTGCAGGTCGGCAGCGGCGACCGCTCCGAGCGCATCCGCACTTACAATTACCCGCAAGGCCGGCTGACCGACCACCGCATCAACCTGACCTTGTACAAACTGGAAGACATCATGGAAGGGGCGCTGGACCAAGTCATCCAACCGCTGATCCACGAACACCAAGCAGAATTGCTGACCCAGCTAGGCAATGCTTGACGGCGATCGCGTCCGGCCGGAAACCATCGCCGAGTTGCTGGCTTCCGCCGCAGCGGCATTGGCCGACAGCTCCGAAACCGCCCAACTCGACGCCGAAGTCCTGCTCTGCCATTGTCTGGATAAACCGCGGGCGTTTCTGCGCGCCTGGCCGGAACGCTGTCCGGATGCCGAGCAGACCTCGGAATTCCACCGTTTGCTCGAGCAGCGCCGGCAAGGTGTTCCGGTGGCCTATTTGACCGGCCACCGAGAATTCTGGTCGCGCGAGTTTCTGGTCGGTCCGGAGGTGCTGATTCCGCGCCCGGATACCGAGCTGCTGGTCGAACTTAGCCTCGACTTGCTGCCGACCGATCGCCCTTGCCGAGTCATCGATCTGGGCACCGGCTCCGGGATATTGGCCATCACCCTCGCCGTCGAGCGCCCGCTGGCGCATGTAGTCGGTGTGGATGTCAGCTATGCGGCACTGGAGACGGCCCAACGCAATGCCGGACGGCTGCAGGTGGCTAACGTTAATTTCGCCGTTTCGAATTGGTTTGCGGACATAGCCGAATCCGATTTTGACTTGGTAGTGAGCAACCCACCCTACATCGCGGCGGACGACCCGCATCTGCGGCAAGGCGATGTTCGCTTCGAACCGGCCAACGCTTTGATCAGCGCCGAAAACGGCCTTAAAGATATCCGCCTGATCGCCGAGCAGGCTCGCAGTCGTTTGAAACCGCATGGTCAACTATTGCTCGAACACGGTTACAATCAAGCGGCCGATGTCCGGGCAATCTTAGCGGCGCTCGGTTACCGGCACGTCGCCACGCACCACGATTTAGCAAATAATCCTCGCGTTACCAGAGGGGTATGGAATCCATGACCAATACTTTAGAAATCAGCCTGCCGCGCAAATTAACCAACCAACTGTTGCATCTGGCGCAACTGTCCCCGGAAGCGGAAGTCTGCGGCTTGATCGGCGCCGACGCCAGCGGCAAACCGGTCGCTTGCTATCCGGTCAATAACGGCGCCGCCGACCCGAAACGCCGGTTTTTACTGGATGCCGCCGAACAAATCGCGGCGATGAAACAAATGCGGGAAAACGGCGAAAGCCTGTTTGCGATTTACCACTCGCATCCGGACACGCCGGCCACGCCCTCGGCCACCGACATTGCCGAAGCGGCTTATCCGAATGCGCTGAATCTGATTATTTCCTTGAACACCAAAGGCGTATTGGAAATGCGCGGTTTCAAAATCGACGGCAATAGCGTCACCGAAGCCGTGTTGAATCTGATCGAAGCCTAGGAGCCCTTGCACTTCAAGTTATATTTCTGTACCCGGTAACGCAAAGTCTCGCGGGTGGTACCCAGCATCCGAGCCGCGGCGGTGACGTTTTCGTCGGTGCGGTTCAATACTTCCTGGATCAAGTATTTCTCCATATCGTGCAGGCTCAGGCTGCCGTCCAACGGCAGGAAAATACCGTTTTCGTTTTGCTGCACGGTCGGGCTGCTCGGCGCATTCGGCAGTTGCAGCCAATGCTCCGGAAAATTTTCGTCGCTCGCGAGCAATACGCAACGCTCGATCACATTCCGCAGTTCGCGCACGTTACCGGGCCAATCGTAAGCCTTCAACAAAGCCCAGGCCTGTTTGGAAATTTTGCTGACATTTTTCGCCGACTTGCGGTTGCTCTCGGCGACAAAAAACGGCACCAGCTCGTCCAAATCCTGCTTGCGCTCGCGTAACGCCGGCACCCGCAAGCTCATCACGTTCAAGCGGTGATACAAATCGCTGCGGAACAAGCCCAGCTCGACTTTTTGCAGCAAATTCAAATTGGTGGCGGCGACGATTTGCACGTCTATCGCAATTTCGGTTTCTCCGCCCAACCGCCGAATCCGGAGGTCTTCCACCGCCTTCAGCAACTTGGTCTGCAAATCCAGATCCATCTCGCCGATTTCGTCGAGGAACAGCGTGCCGGTGTGGGCTTGCTCGAACAAGCCGCGATGGCGCTTTTTGGCGCCGGTAAAAGCACCGGCTTCATAACCGAATAATTCCGATTCCAGCAACTCGCGCGGTAGCGCGGCACAGTTGACTTCGACCAGCGGCGCATTGGCCCGGTTGCCGGACGCATGCAGTATGCGTGCAATCAAACCCTTGCCGGTGCCGGTTTCGCCGGAAATGATCAAACTGGAAAACGGCGTTTTCGCCACTTGCGAAATCATAGTCCGCAGCAAAGTGGCGGCCTGACTACTGCCGACCAGGGCATCCACCGTATGCTTGCTGTTGCGGGCCATGGCTTGCTGCTGCACCTGGCGCTGGGCTCGAGCACTGCGCGCCGCTCCTTCGACCAACAGGTTCAAGCGCTCCAGTTCGCAAGGCTTTTCGACGAAATCGTAAGCCCCCAGCCGCACCGCCCGCACCGAATCGGCCACTCCGCCGTAACCGGTCAAAAACACCCATTCGCTGCTGCCAATCTTGTCCTTGATTCTTTCCAACAAATCCAGGGCATTGCCGTCCGGCAAGTTCATATCGGACAACACCACCAACGGGTCGGTAGTCTGGCTCAGCAAATGCCGCTCGGCTTGCTGCAGATTCTCGCTAACGGTAACTTCCCAATTTTTTTTCCGAAAGAAACGCGCCAGCTCGGAACCGAGCAGAGCCTCGTCTTCAATGATTAACAGCGTATCCGGCATAGGCTTTATTTATGCTCCCAGGAGGCAAGGTCTTCGATGGGTTCCAGGTGGGTATCGATATCGATATTGTCCAAATTGTCCATGATTTGCCGCTCGATATCCTCCAGCAAATCGTGACCCTGCTGCACGCTCCATTGGCCGGGCACCAGTACATGTACCGACATGAAGCGACGAGCGCCGGCGTAACGGGTACGCAAGGCGTGATAAGCGATGGCATGGCTGGCAACATATTGCTCCAACACCGCGATGATGGCTTTCACTTCGTCTGCGGGCAACGCCGCATCGAGCAATCCGGAAACGGTACGCCGGATCAACTGCAATCCGGCCCAGACGATATGGAAGGCCACGCCGATCGCCAGCAACGGATCCAAAATTTCCCAGCCGGTCATACCCAAACTTTGCGCCAGATTCAAACTGGCTTCGAAGCGGTTACCCACCGAGATCAAGGCGATGCCGACCAGGATGCCGACCGTGGTCCAGACGTCGGTCATCAAATGCTTGCCGTCGGCTTCCAGGGTGATCGACTGCCGCTTCCGCCCGACACCGATCAGTACCCGCGCTACCGCCAGATTGATCAACGACGCGAACACCGAGACCGCGATACCCAAGTCCAGTTGTTGCAAAGCCTGCGGGTGCCATAAACGCTCCCACGCCGAAAAACCGATACTGAACGCCGCCAACAGAATCATCACACCCTCGGCACCACTGGAAAAGTACTCGATTTTCTCATGGCCGTAGGCGTGGGTATCGTCCGGCGGCCGCGCGGAAATACTCAACACCGCGACCATAATCACCGCCGCCACCAAATTGATTACAGATTCCAGCGCGTCGGACAGTAAGCCCACCGAACCGGTCAGCCAATAGGCGTAACTTTTCAGGCCGATGGTAGACACGGCTGCGGCGATGGAGAGCCAACCGTAGGCGGCGAGAGATTTCGGTGCGTTAGCCATTAGCGGAGGACATGCATAAAGAATCGAATTTTAGCAGACTGCGTCGCACCGGACCGATTCAGGCAGCGAGCGGGAAAGTCAAGGTCACGCAAGCGTGGCCCTGTTCGTCGTTTTGTAAACGCATCCCCCCCTGGTGGTCTTTGACGAAACGTCTTACCATCGCCAGCCCCAAGCCGCTGCCGCCGTCTTTCAGGCTGACGAAAGGCCGAATGCCGTGGCGTAAAAAGTCGGCGCTGAAACCCGGCCCGGAATCGACCACGGTAAGCTCCAATTTACCGTCAAGGATGTCGGCGTTGACATTGACTTCGCCATTGCTAGCCCCGATAGCCTGGACCGCGTTCAACAGCAAGTTCAACACCGCCTGACGGAACTCGCTCTCCGGCAAAAACACATACAGTTCTTCGGCCACCCGACAGTTGAAGCTTACGTTTTCCCGCGCCTGATATTTCAGCAAGGTCAACAATTCTTCCAACAACGGCTGCACGGCGACACGTTGCGATGTCTCGCCGTTACTGCGGGCAGAGGCCAATAGATCGTTCAAATTGCGGGTCAGGCGTTGCACTTCGCGGTACACCATCTGCAACCGTTCCGCCAGATCACTGTCGCGGCACTCTTCCAGCATGTTCTCCATCGCCAATTGGATACTGGCCAGCGGATTGCGCAGTTCATGGGCGGTGCTGGCCGCCAATTCAGCCAGTGCGGCCAAACGCTCAGCCTTGGCCAACTGCTGGCTGCGCTCCAACAAGGCGTGACTGGTTTGCCGGACCCGGTATTCGAGCAATTCGGTGTGCTCCAGATGTTCGCGTTCCAACTCGACCAGACGCGAAACCAAATGGTTATAGCGATCGAACAAGGCGTGCAGCAACGGGTCCGAGGTGCTGCGCTTGATCGGTTTCATCTCGCCCTCGGCCAGGCCGGACAACAGTTCTTTCAAGCAGTCCAGCGGTTCCAACACATTGGTGCGAAAGAAGTAGCCGACGATCCACAACAACAACAGCGGCAACAAGATCGCCAACTGCATTTCCAATTCGCCGTCGTCTTCAATATTGATCAACAAGCGCTCTTCTTCCTGAGCCTGCCGGTCCAGAACCTGTTTAATCAACTGCAACGCGGTGACCAAATTAGCCTGGTCGCCCTGCACCGCCTTGCCGAACACTTCCTGCAGTTGCTGCAGATTGGCCGGTATCGCACTGTCGTAATCGCTTAAACCGCCGATCAATTGCTCCTGAATATCGGCTAACTGACTTTTCTCGGCCTCGGAAGCGCTCTGATTAGTCGACAGCGTCAATTGCAGTTGCAGCAGTTCGAACAGCGTATCTTCCAAATGATGGCCGCGGCCGATGTCGCGTTCGATGATGTGGATACGCTGATCGTTGACCCAGGTTAGCCGGCCGATTGCCAGCAATTCGGCAATCACCAACAGGCCCAAGACAAAGCTGACAAAGATGACCGGCCTGAATAACAGGCCGCGCATGGTAGGGTACATAGGCGGATACCGGGTAATCGCAAGATAACCGGGGAGTTTAACCGACCTCGTGCGAAGGCGTTAACCGAATAGCGGGTTTGTTACGCACAAAAAAAACGCCGCGTTTCCGGAGAAACGAGGCGTTCTGATGATCCATTCAACTGCGGGCAGCTCCCGCAGCTTGAACTAATAGTTGAACTGCAACTGGGTACGGATCATGTCGCCGCTGGCTTGACGCAAATAATCCGATTTGGTCGCGTCGGAGATATATGTCCGACTCATCGTCGAGTAGGCCATGGTGATCTCCAAAGCTTTATTGACTTGATATTCGACACCAGCTTCGACCTCATCCACACTTACTTTAGGGGCATTTACCGAACCTTTCCAAGCGCCGTCGTAGGTTTGCCACTTCACGTATGGGAACATTGTGCCTTTGGTACCGAATACTTCGTCGATTTTGTACATCGCCTGCACATAGCCACCGTTCAAGTTTTGCCTTTGAACGGTGTATGAGATCGGGTCTAAAGTTGGTCCCGCACCCCAGTTCCATTCCGCCTGCAGACCGAAAGGCTGTGGAAATAAGACAGCATGCAAACCAACTCTATCCTCGCTGTTATCTCCAATAGTCGGTGCCGAAGTTTTGTTGACTCCGTTGATTTTGCAAGGCGTTGTCGCAGAACAAGTAGCGCCAGTTGTATTAAACCTTCCTGACATTGCATCAGCGCCAACCTCCAATACTTGTCCGCGCATGGCACTGCCCAAGAATCCCAGATCGAACGGATAGGTAGAATGCGCCACAACGTACATACCATCATTTCTCTCTACTTTGTTTATACCTTGACCGTTATAAACACCAACACCCAAAACACCGTAATCACCCGAGGTTTTCAAGCCTTTCTTGGTTAGGTCTTTCCACAGTTTCTGCACGTCGGATGGGCTCCAGTAGGCGAACAAGCCCAAATCTCGTTCGCTGGGCACCGCACTGTTCAGAGCATCGTCGCGATCGAGCGCAATCCGGTTTTGCGATGACTGCAAGTTTTCCCAACCGAACGGCACTTTGGATTGGCCGGCACGAATCCGGTATTCATGAGCTTTGTCGAACGCCAAGTCGGCATAGGCATCGCGTAACTGGGCAAAGTGCAAATCGCCGTTGGTGGTAGCGAAGTCCGGTTGCAGATATAACGAGATGTATTCGTTGATATCGCCGGAGAAGACCAAACGCACCCGGCGCAATGAGAAGTTGCTGTTGTTACCGATTGAACCGTCACCGACCGATTTCAGTTCCGGCTCGCCGGCGACACGGTCCCCACTCAGCGGTTGGTTATAACGCATTTGGGTATAACCGCGCATATTGATCTTGTTGAACCACTTTTCGTCGTTCTTGGCCTTATCCTCGCGCTGCGCCACGATATGTTCTTCGATGGCTTTCAACTCGTTGGTTTTCAATTCGAGGTCGGTCTGAATCGCGGTCAAATCGGCTTTTTGTTTGGCGCTGTCTTCGACTTTCTCGAACGACCCCAATTTGGTCCGTCCAGGGCCGGGTTCGGCAAAAATCTGCTTGGTTTTTTCGTCGACGTATAGGTCCAATGCGATGGCTTCGGCGAAGCTGCCGGCACCCATCACTGCCACAATGGCCAAACTGAGCTTGGAAAGTTTCATCAAAAAATGCTCCAAAATTTAAACAAATCAATAAATTAAGACAGACCAACCGGCTTGACCGGCGAGTTTGGAGGCATTTTAGGGGGGTAATATGACAGCTTTGTGACAATTCGGTTTTAGCAACGCAAATGTTGCTTGAATGCAACGCCTTTACCAAACCGGATCGATAATATTCGACGCCACACACAGATTCGACCGCGCAGCTTGTCAGCCGCAACAATGCCACGGAACTGTAATTTGCGGATTAGCGTAAGAAGCGGCGGGAAAACGGCCGTAATATTTGCGTCACACATCCGGCCGGAAACTTGAACGAGCCGGCGCGGACAATCGGGGAAATTAGCGGGAGGGGTAAAACAGTTTAAAAATGACTTCGAATTCGTCGCTGATCTTATCCAGCACGAAACTGATTTGTTCCGGGGACAGATTGAGCGCGCTGACCGCGAAAGCGTCATAGGGATTTTCGATCCGGCTCAGACAATTGGCCAAGCGGACCATCGCCGCCAAATCCGAAAACGGACCGATCGTATCGGGAAAACAATGCAAGCGGATGCTTTCGACGATGGCTTCCGGCAAATTCCACAGCTGGCATAGTTGTGCACCGACCTGAAAGTGGTCGAAGCCGATCACGTTTTGTTCGATGTGTACGTCGTCGTCGACCTCCAGATGCGACTGGGATTGTAGTAATAAATCCACTTCGCGAGCCAAAACCGGAATCCGGCGGTAGAACACCAACTGCCCCAGGTTATGGAGCAAACCGCAGATGAAGGCAACATCCGTATAGTGCTTGCCGAATTGCAGATCCAGCTCCCTGGCAATCAGCGCGCAACGCAGATTACGCGCCCAAAAATCGTGGATGGTGAAAACTTGGCCGGGCAAGTCGGAAAAGCGCTCGACGACGACCGCCCCCAGCACCAGGTTCTGCAGCTCGCGGGTACCGATCAGCGTGATCGCCTTGGCGATCGAACCGATCTGAGCCGGAAAACCGTAAAACGCGCTATTCACGATCTTCAACAACTTGGCGGCCAGTGCCGCGTCGTTTTCGATCACAAACGCCGCGTCCTTCGCGGTCTTGGTCGGATCCTCCACCACCTTCTTGAGCTGAAAATAAACATTCGGCGGCGAAGCGAGTTGAAGATCGCCCCGCAACAGATCGGTAATGGTTAACGTGGATGGTGAGGATACTATCATCAACAATTCTAAAATTATGAATTTGCACCTATACTAGCAAGCGATAGCATAGAAACGACTTTAAAGTTTGCGGTTAACCCTAGTCCATTTCAATGGAATTACAAGCTTTGCAAATGCCGGCCGCCCTCCCTACCCATGTTTGAAGCCCCCCCATTTTCAACAAATACCTGGATGGTATTAAATGTTTGCCAGTGACGCGCTCAAAGAAAAACTCATCGTCGTAGCGGAACACGACGAAATCTCGGCGTTGAAAATCGTTTCCACGCTTAAAGCCAAAGGCTTTACCAATATCAGCCAAGCCGGCAGCGGCGAGCAAATTTACCAACTACTGCGCCCGCACAGCAGCACCCCGGAAGCCATCGGCCTGATCGTCTTGAATACGGCTTTGCCACTGTGCCAAGTCCACGAAATGTGCCGCAACCTTTCCAGCACCGCGGCGGCTTCGGTGATTCCCGTGGTCTTGTTGGACAACGAAAACTTCGACTGCCCCTCCGATCACTGTTCGATCGAACCGGAAACCGATTGCCTCACTTATAGAATCCACACCCCGGTCAATACTCAGGAGTTGTTGCTGGCGGTGAAATTTCTGCTGAGTCTGAAACAAGAACGCCAACTTCGTCAGCGCCAGGAAGAGCAATTGATTAACGAGTTGGCGGCAAAAAACGTCATCGACGCCAAACTCAAGTTTCTGGTCGCGCACGACGAACTAACCGGCTTGTTCAATCGCAGCAGCTTCGAACGCCAGTTGCGGCTGATTTTGAATCGCAGCAACAAAACCCAAAAAGACGGCGCGTTGTTGTTCATCGACGTTGACCGCTTCAGCCTGATCAACGAGTTGGAAGGTTTCGAAGTCGGCGACCGTCTGCTGGTGGAGCTGGCCATTCTGGTCCGCAAACTAACCCCCCCGGCCAGCCTGTTCGCCCGCATCGGTGCCGACGAGTTTTGCCTGTTCGTCGAGAACAAGACCAAAAAGCAGGCGCAGATACTGGCCGAAACCATCAAAAATACGGTCGACAATTTCCGTTTTTTCACCGGCGAGGTTTGCTACAGCGCCTCGGTTTCGATCGGTATTGCCACGCTGGACAACTCGGTATCGGCCTTTCATCCGGGGGAAATGATCCTGCATGCACGCCAGGCCTGCAATTTCGCGAAAAATACTGGCCGCGACAAGGTCTGCGTGTATAACAGCGAAGACGTTACCGTCAAGGAAAGGCGACGCGATATCTATTGGGTGCCGTTAATCCGTAGGGCATTGCGCGACAACAATTTGTTTCTGGTCTTCCAGCCCGTGGTGCAGTTGACCGACGGCAATATTTCCCATTACGAAGTTTTGCTCAGAATGCGCGGCGAGGGCGACGAGATCATCACCCCGGACCAATTCATTCCGGTCGCTGAGCGCACCGGTTTAATCCATGCAATCGACTTATGGGTGGTGGAAAACGCGATCGATTTTCTGGCGGCGTTGCCGTCGTATATGTCATACGTGTCGCTGGCCATTAACCTGTCGAGTACCGCTTTTCAATACCCGGATTTGTTGTCTACGATCAGCGACAAGCTGGAAATGACCTGGATCGATGCCGGCCGCCTGACCTTCGAAATTACCGAAACCGCCGCCGTCGACAACTTCGACAAGACCCGGCACATGATCAACAAAATCCGCTCCTTGGGCTGTAAATTCGCGCTCGACGATTTCGGTGCCGGATTTTGTTCCTTCAATTACCTGAAAACCTTTCCGGTCGATTACGTAAAAATCGACGGCCAATTTATTAGAAACCTGCTGGAAAACGAAACCGACCAGATTCTGGTGAAATCGATGGTAGAAATCGCTTCCAAACTGGGCAAGAAAACCATTGCCGAATTTGTCGAATCCACCGGTACCGCACTCAAGTTAAAAGAAATTGGCGTTAATTTCGGCCAGGGTTACGCATTCGGGAAACCCGACCGCAATTTAATCGACAGCCAGGTTTCCAATGCAATATTGTTCGCTGCCCCGAAGTCGACGACCACGATCAATTAGAGTTATTCGGGGAAAATTCCCGTTGATATCGGCCGGCCAATTAGTTTACCGGCATGCTTTGCTCTGGTATATTCGGATTCGGCAACAATATTTGCCTTTACATCGTGCTTAAACTTTAATAAATAAAATTAAAACAAGGGGGAAGGACTATGGCTGAATTGCTTTTCATAGCGACCACTATTTTTGTGGCTTATGTGATATTTGTAGTGCTGGGGGGGAAGAAAGACACGTCGGAAAGCCCGCAAGCCGAGGCAGCAAAACCTGAAGCCGTCAAACCGGCGCCGCAGCCGGAACCAGCCGCCCCGCCCGCCGCCGTCAAAACCGCAGAAAAACCCGCAAAACCAGCCCCCGCCAAACCTTCCGCAAAAACCGCAACCAAGGCCGCTCCGGCCAAACCGGCCACAACCAAACCGGCCGCTAACGCCGACAGCCTGAAAAATCCGAAAACCGGCGAAGTCGCCAAGTTTCCGGCCAGCTACGCCTTTGCCAAACGCTGGATTAAAGATGCACTGGTAGAAGAAGGCCTGCTGGACAAGGTTTACAAGAACAATGAGCTGGACGAGGCCGTCAATGCCAAAATTCAGGCCGCGCTGCAACAGTTGAGAACATTGGACAAATACCAGTAACCACGCAGCGCCTGCGGCAGCCTTGCGGGCGACAGGCTGCCGGCCGCTTATTCCAGGCCGAGTTTCTTCAAGCGGTAACGCAATGAGCGGAAACTCATCCCCAGATATTTGGCTGTCGCCGTTTTGTTCCAGCGGTTTTCTTCCAGGGCCGAGCTCAATGCCTTTTTCTCGATATCTTCCAAATAGCTTTCCAGCGACATTTTTTCGGCATTAAAATCTTCGGCCACAGCCAAATCCAAGCCCATCGGCAAATTCAGATCGTCAACCTGAATCACGCCGCCCTCATGTAACGCCAAAGCTCGCTCCAGAATATTTTCCAATTCGCGAACGTTGCCGGGAAAATAATATTGCTTCAACGCGCTGAGCGCCGCATCGGATAATTCCGGCTTGGCAATGCCGTTGTTACGGGCCAACCCTTGCAACAAATGTGCGGTCAATTGCGGAATATCGGCCGCCCGTGCCCGTAACGGCGGCAAATTCAGTTCGATGACATTGATCCGGTAATACAAGTCCTGCCGAAAACTGCCTTCCTGAACCATTTTGGCTAAATCCCGGTGGGTGGCACTCAACAGACGCACATCCACCGGAATCTCGTGTTGTTCGCCAATCGGCCGGATTTTCTTTTCTTGTATCGCTCTCAGTAATTTGACTTGCAATGCCAACGGCAAGTCGGCCACTTCGTCCAGAAACAGGGTGCCGCCGTCCGCAGCTTGGAACAAGCCTTGCTTGTCGCTGACCGCCCCGGTGAAACTGCCTTTTTTATGGCCGAAGAACTCGCTTTCCATCAATTCATGCGGGATCGCTCCGCAGTTGATGGCGACAAATGCCTTATCGCTACGGGGGCTTTGTTGATGGATCAACCGTGCCACCAACTCCTTGCCGGAGCCGGATTCGCCGCTGATATATACCGGCGCCTGATTGCGCGCGACCTTATCGATCTTCGAGCGGATATTGCGCATTGGCATCGACTCGCCCAGCAACAAATCGCGGGTGCGGCGTTCTTTTTCCGCCACCCGGTTCAGCGAGATTTGCAAGGCATGACTGACCAACTGCCGCAATACCGCCAGATCGACCGGTTTGGACAGAAAATCGAAAGCGCCTTTTTTCATGGCTTTGATCGCAACATCCATGCTGCCGTGGGCCGTAATCACCGCCACCGGCAATTGCAAGCCTTGGCTCTGAATGTAATCGACCAGTTCCAGGCCGTCGCCATCCGGCAAGCGCATGTCGGTCAGACATAAATCGAAAGATCGGCTGGCTAACCAATGCTTGGCTTCGGCTAGCGTCGCCGCGCAGCAGGTTTGGATTTGCATCCGGTTTAGCGTGATCTCCAATAACTCCCGAATATCGGGTTCGTCGTCAACCAACAAAGTAACAGGCATATTCATATTTCAATCGCCGCACGATCGGCGTTCGCCAATAACAAGGTAAAACAGGATTTTTCGCCGGGCGCGTAATACAACTCCGCCCGATTCAATTCGGCCAATTCCCTGGAGATATAAAGCCCCAGCCCGGTACCCTGGTGAGACGTGGTGAAAAACGGTTCGAACAGATGCTGCAGATTGTCGGCGCCGATGCCCGGGCCGTTGTCTATCACGCTGATGTAAGGCGAGCCTTGAGCCAGGCCCGCTTCGATCATCAGCGGTCCAGCTTCCGGGCGACCATACTTCAGCGCGTTGGCGCACAAATTATCCAGAATCTGTTTCAAATGGCCGCCGTCGATGTAAGCATCCAGGCCTTGGGCCTTAAACGACAAGTTAAACGTGTCTTTTTTCAGACCCAGATTCAGCCGTTGCTCGCTCAGGTAGGCGGGTAGCCACTGGTCCAGCGCGATTGTCTGCTTATGCGACGGCGTGCGCCGCGACAGCTTGAGAATGTCCTCGATAATACCATTCACCCGCTGGCAATGAACCCGGACGATCTCGGTTAAGCGTAAATCCTGGGCGCCCAAGGCGCGGGACTCGGCCAGCAATTGGCCGGCATGACTGATCGCCGATAGCGGGTTGCGAATTTCGTGGGCAATACTCGCCGTCAATCGGCCCAAAGAAGCCAGTTTGCTTTGTTGCAGACGCTGGTTGTAGAGGGCGATGTCTTCGAAAATCAACATATTCAAGTTTTCGCCGTCCATCATCAGTGCCGAGAACCGGACTTGAATTTCACTTCGATCGGGCAAAGACACGATGGCGAAATCCTGCTCCCGGTGTTCGCGCCACAATTCGAAAGCCTGTTGCAGTTGCGGCGAAATGTCGGCTAGGGTGGCTGGCTGCAGTTCCAGCCCCAATAAACGCAATGCCGAGTGGTTGGATAGCTGGGTCGCCTCGCCGTCGTCGACAATCATGATGCCAGATTGTAAATGCTGAATGATGTAGCGGTTCAAGCTTTCCAGCCGGGCAATGGTCTGCGCGTGACGTTGCGCCAGAATCACGGCCTGCTCGGCCCGCTGCGCCAGTATCACCGACAGATAGGCGATCGAAAAGAATGCGACGCCAAGCATGCCGGCGTAGGTCAGTGTGGTAGTTTCAAACGCCCGGGTCTGGATCGCGTAAACCTCTTCGGTCAGAATCGCCACACTCGCCAACGCGGCAAACAAGATCGCACACCGCCCGCCAACCAACAGCCCGCCGGCCGCAATCGAAATCGCCAGCAAGATGCCAATGCCGCTGCCGACCCCGCCGCTGGCATGCATCATCAGCGTAATCAAGATGATATCGGTAAAGATAAAAATCTGAGCCAATCGGGCGTAACCCAGCCGCTGCCTAAATGCGATTGGCGCGGCAATCAGCGAAATCGCCAAATAAGCCAAACTGGCGAACTGGTACAATGCGGTGTCGTAAGAGCCGAGTAGGGACGGACCGAAACGCAAATAAAACAGCATTGCGAATAGGCTGGCGGTTACGAAACGGTACAAGGCAAAGATTTTCAGCATCAACCAGGCCTGCCGACTGGGAATACCGTAACCTTTGGAAAAGGGACAGGGATATAAAGTATCGGCCGCTGGCATTCGCATTGCCCGTCGTTTTTTCAGGAGTTGGTTAAAATTAGCGTCCGGCAATCATAGCACCAACTCGAAACGCCGCGATGCCCGCCTCAATATGGAGCACCTAGATGAATATTCACGAATACCAGGCGAAACAACTATTTAACGACTTTGCCATCCCGGTTCCGCGCGGATTGGTTGCAGCCAGTGCCGCGGAAGCTGAGGAAGCGGCTCGGCAATTGGGTGGGGTAAAGTGCGTGGTCAAAGCCCAAGTCCACGCCGGCGCCCGCGGCAAAGCCGGCGGCGTAAAACTGGCCGACAGCCCAGCAGAAGCCGGCCAATTCAGCACAGAGATGCTGGGCAAGCGTTTGGTTACCCACCAGACCGATGCCGCCGGCTTGCCGGTGAACAGCGTCTGGATCGAAGAGGCGTCTGCGATCAAATCTGAGTTTTATTTGAGCCTGCTGCTGGATAGGGAAAGCGAACGCCTGATTTTCATCGCCTCGGCGGCCGGCGGCATGGATATCGAAGCAGTCGCCGCCCAAACCCCGGAAAAAATCGTCAAAGTGCCGGTGCATCCGGCGGCCGGACTGCAAGCTTACCAAGGCCGGCAAATCGGCGCCGCACTCGGTTTGGGCAAGGAACAACAGGGCCAACTGCAAACCATCTTGAACGGCATGTACCAGTTGTTTCTGGCCAAGGATTGCAGCCAGATCGAGATCAATCCGCTGATCGAAACCGCAGACGGCAGACTGGTCGCCTTGGACGCCAAAATCAATTTCGACGATAACGCAATCGCTTTGCATCCCGACATCGCCGCGCTGCGCGACGCATCGCAGGAAGACGCCAAGGAAGCCGAGGCCAAGCAATTCGATCTGAACTACGTCACGCTGGGCGGCAACATCGGCTGCATGGTCAACGGCGCCGGTCTGGCGATGGCGACGATGGACATGGTCAAATTGAAAGGCGGCGCGCCGGCCAATTTCCTGGACGTCGGCGGCGGCACCAACAAAGACAAGGTCAAAGAGGCCTTCAAACTGATTTTGTCGGACGGCACCGTCAAGGCCGTGCTGGTCAATATTTTCGGCGGCATCGTCAAATGCGATGTGATCGCCGCCGGCATTCTGGCTGCGGTCGAGGAGATGCATTTGACCATTCCGGTCGTGGTGCGCTTAGAAGGCACCAACGTAGAGCAGGGCAAAACCATGTTAAGCCAGTCCGGGCTCGGGCTGGTGCCGGCGGACAATTTGAACCAAGCCGCCGAATTGGCGGTGAAACTGGCGCAGGAGGTGGCCTGATGAGCATTTTGATCGACAAAAACACTAAAGTCATTTGCCAGGGTTTTACCGGCAAACAAGGCACCTTCCACTCCGAACAGGCCCTGGCCTACGGCACCCAACTGGTCGGCGGCGTCACGCCGGGCCGCGGCGGTTCAACTCACCTGGAGCTACCGGTGTTCGATACGGTGGAGCAAGCGGTCAAAGCCACCGGCGCCAATGCGACGATGATTTACGTGCCGCCGTTTTTCGCCGCCGATGCGATTTTGGAAGCGGTCGCGGCCGGCATCGAATTGATCGTCTGCATCACCGAGGGTATTCCGGTACTGCAGATGCTGAAAGTCAAAGCCGCGATGCAAGGCACCCAATCCTTGCTGGTCGGCCCCAACTGCCCCGGCGTGATCACGCCCGGCCAATGCAAGATCGGCATCATGCCCGGCCATATTCACCAGCCCGGCAAAATCGGCATCGTCTCCCGCTCCGGCACCCTGACCTACGAAGCGGTACACCAAACCACCCGCGAAGGCCTGGGCCAGAGCACCTGCGTCGGCATCGGCGGCGACCCGATCCACGGCATGAACTTCATCGACGTGTTGCGTCGGTTCCAGGACGATCCGCAAACCGAGGGCATCGTCATGGTCGGCGAAATCGGCGGTAGCGACGAAGAACAGGCCGCGGAATTCATCAAAGCCCAGGTCACGAAACCGGTGGTCGGTTACATCGCCGGCCAGACTGCACCGCCCGGTAAACGCATGGGCCACGCCGGTGCCATCGTCACCGGCGGCAGCGGCACGGCAGAAGGCAAGGTCGCAGCGATGAAAGCGGCCGGCGTCAGCATGGTCAGTTCGCCGTCGGATATCGGTGCGGCCATGCGGGATTGTTTTTCGAAGTAGCCAATGCCGTTGAAAATCGCGTTAGCCCAACTCAATTTCACCGTCGCCGACATTGCCGGCAACGTGGGCAAAATCCTGGCCGCAGCCGAACAAGCCCGCGAGCGGCGAGCCGACATCGTCGTGTTCCCCGAATTGTGCGTGACCGGCTATCCGCCGGAAGACCTGTTACTGCGAGCCGATTTCTTGGCTCAATCGGAACAGGCCGTTCGGCAACTGGTCGCGCAAATTCAAGGCATCGTCGCCGTGATCGGCTTCCCGCGCCACCAGGATGGCAAGTTGTACAACGCCGCGGCTGCCATCCGCGACGGCGCCATCGTCGCCGAATACCATAAAACCGCGCTGCCCAACTACGGCGTGTTCGACGAGCAACGCTATTTCGAGCCCGGAACCGGCTGTTGCATATTCGAAGCCAATGGCCGCAAGTTGGCCCTGGCGATCTGCGAGGACGTCTGGCTGCCCGCCACCATGGCCGCTAACCGCGATGCCGGCGCCGACATCGTGCTGGCCTTGAATGCGTCGCCGTTCCACGCCGGCAAGATGCAGCAGCGCGAGGACATCATCTGCAATCATGTCCGCACCGCCGGCATCCCGCTGGTGTACGTCAACCAGATCGGCGGCCAGGACGAACTGATATTCGACGGCGCCTCGTTCGTCGCCGATAAAAGCGGCGAAGTGGTTTATCGCGCGGCGGAATTCGAAGAGCAACTCGATGTAGTCGAATTCGACGGCACTTTGCCGGCCCGAACCGGCATCGTTGCGCTGTACCAGCCCATTGTCAGCGAATACAAGGCCTTGTTGCTCGGGATTCGCGACTACGTGCGCAAGAACGGCTTTCACGGCGCGATTCTGGGCCTGTCCGGCGGCATCGATTCGGCGCTGGTACTGGCACTGGCCGCCGATGCGCTCGGCGCCGACCGGGTGGAGGCGTTGGCAATGCCGTCGCGCTATACCGCCGACATCAGCAACGAAGACGCCAGACTGGAAGCCGAAGCCCTCGGCGTGAAATTCCATACCCTACCGATCGAACCGGCAGTCAACGCCTTCAACCAGATGCTGGCGCCCCTGTTCGCCGGCAGCCGGAAAGACACCACCGAGGAAAATATCCAGGCCCGCTGCCGCGGCGTATTGCTGATGGCCTTATCCAACAAGCAGGGTAAACTGCTGCTCACCACCGGCAACAAGAGCGAAATGAGCGTTGGCTACGCCACGCTTTACGGCGACATGGCCGGCGGTTTTGCGCCGTTGAAGGATGTGTCCAAATTGATGGTTTATAAACTGGCCGAATACCGCAACAGCCTGTCGCCGGTGATTCCGGAGCGGGTCATCACCCGGCCGCCGTCGGCCGAACTGGCGCCGGACCAAAAAGACGAAGACTCGCTGCCGCCCTACTCGATCCTGGATCCGATTCTGGCCCTGTACATCGAGCAGGACCAATCAGCCGCAGACATCGTCGCCCTGGGGTATCCGCGCGACGCGGTCGAACGCGCCATCTCGCTGGTCGACCGCAACGAGTACAAACGCCGGCAATCGCCGCCGGGCATTCGCATTACGCCCAGGGCCTTCGGCCGCGACCGGCGTTACCCCATTTCATCGGCTTACCGCGGCACCGCCGCGCTTAATCCAACAGCGCCCGACAACGTTAAGGAGTAAATTCATGTCAATATTGCGTACCGTTTTAATCTCTACCGCACTGCTGCTGACGGCTGAGAACGGTCTAGCCCGCGAAATTAATATTCCAGTGCCGATGGAATACCGCTTTATCAAGAGCGTTTTGGTTAACCAACTCTACACCGGCCCGGACGAATCGGTGCGGGCCTGGAAAGACGGCAAACAATGCAGCTATCTCGACCTGGACCATCCGCAAATCAGCGGCGAAAACGGCCAAGTCAAAATCCAGAACAACGTCCAGGCCCGGATCGGCACCGCTTTGGGCGGCAAATGCATGGCGCTGGTGGAATGGTCCGGTATCCTGCAGACCTTTCAGCAGCCCACCGTAGACGCTTCGGGAAATGTGCTGAGCTTTCCGGTCACCCAGCTCAACGCGTTCGACCGCAACGGCCAGCCGCTGAATATCAGCCAGTTGCAATCCTTGATCAAGAAAGCCGCCGAACCCAAACTGTCCGGTTTGAAAATCGACTTGAACCAGGTCCGGCCGGACATCGCTAAAGCTCTGGTGCCTTACATCGCCGCCGATCACAGCGAAGACTTGCACGATACGATCAATAGCTTGCGCTTCAACCAAGCCAAGGCCGACGCCAACGGCTTACAAATCAATTTGGGCTACACGGCCGACAACCCGAACCCGAACAACGTCAAACCGGCCGCAGTTCTAACCGAAACCGAGTTGAAACAATGGCGCGCGCTTTGGCAGAACTGGCAGGCTTCCCTGGACAAATCGATCGCCACTGCCCAGTTGGGCGGCAATGCCGAGGACACCCGGGCCAAACTGCACGAAGTGTTGCAAAAAGCCGGCACGGCCTTCGAGCAAGGCCTGAGCAGCGAATCGGTCGCCGAGAACGACCCGGTGCGCAAGTTTTTCAACAGCTCGTGGGATACCTTCGCCCCGTTGTTGCGCGACGCCTCCAGCCAATTGCCGGGCGGCGAAAAATTGCGTTACGTCACGCTGATTGCCGCGACCGACTTGATGTACGAATTGGAATCGATCGGCTCACCGTTGGGCCTGGAAGTCTCTTCCAACGGTTTGCGCAAACTGGCCCGCTCTTTGATCGCTCAGGAATCGGTTAAAAACAAGGGCAAGAAAGGCAAGCGCAAAGGCTGATCCGGCGGGTGTCGCCTCCTTGACGCTCGTCAAACCCAGCCTGCAGCCCTGAATAACGCTTTAGTCTGCCGGGTCGCGCCGACATATCTATCTCCACGGGATTAAAGCCCGCACGCTTCCGGCTAGGCTGCGGCGGCCGGTGCATCCCGATCTAGGGCACTTGGACAGCGTTTCCGGTGCCGATAGCCTCCGCCGCTTAACTTGTTTGTTTTAGCGAAAATTTACGTTAAGCTTGCCAGCCAGCCGCACGGAACGCGAGTATCCCAACCCGCAGGGCCGGATCGTCGGTGCCTCGCCCGACAGCTTTCCGGCGCTCGAGAAACTCCAAAGCGAGCGAAACATGCCAGATCACCTGTTCGACATTCACCCGTACATGCCGCACGGCCAATGTTATATGTGGCAAAGCGATCTGCTGATGCTGCACGTGGTGTCCGACGCGCTAATCGTTTTGTCTTATTACTCGATCCCGTTCGCACTGCTCTACATCCTGAAAAAGCGCCTGGACATTCCGTTCAGCTGGATTTACTGGCTGTTCGGCCTGTTCATCTTTCTATGCGGCACGACCCACTTGCTCAGCATCTGGAATGTCTGGATACCGGACTATTGGCTGTCCGGTTTCGTCAAACTGGCAACGGCAATGGTTTCGATCAGCACAGCCGCGTTAGTTTGGCCGTTGGTTCCGAAAATCCTGGCTATCCCCAGCCAAGCGCAATTGGTCGCGGCAAATTCGGCACTGGCCAGGGAGATCGAGAATCACAAAAACACCGAACGCGAGCTGCGCAAACTCACCCTGGCGATGCAATACAGCTCCAGCATGGTGATGGTCACCGATGCGCAAACCCAAATCGAATATTGCAATCCCGCCTTCTACCAGATTACCGGCTACACGGCGGACGAAGTGATCGGGCGCCGAGCCAATCTGCTGAAGTCAGACCTGACCGCCGAAGACACCTACAAGAATCTTTGGACCACCCTGTTGAGCGGCACCGCCTGGCACGGCGAATTTTTGAACCGTAAGAAAAACGGCGAACTGTTTTGGTGCCTGGAATCGATCGCCCCGATCCTGGCCGACGACAACTCGATCAGCCATTTCGTTTCCATCATTCACGACATCAGCGACCGCAAGGATACCGAGGAAATCATTCGCCATATGGCGTACTACGACCCGTTGACCGATCTGGCCAACCGCTCGCTGTTCAACGAACGGCTCGAACAAGCCATCCACCTGGCCAAGCGCAATCCGCAGATCTTTGCGCTGTTCTATCTGGACCTGGACCGTTTCAAAAACATTAACGATACCCTGGGGCATTTGGTCGGCGACAAATTGCTGATCGAAGTCGGGAAACGAATTGCGGCCTGCTTGCGCCAGCAAGAAACCGTCGCCCGCCTCGGCGGCGACGAATTCGCGCTGATCAGTTTGAATCTCACCAGTCCCGCCGACGCCGGCGATATCGCTCAACGCGTGATCAACACCATCAACGAGCCGTATTTCATCGACGACCATCAATTGTTCGTCGGCACCAGCCTCGGTATCAGCGTGTATCCGCAGGACGCCACCAGCAGCGAACAATTGCTGAAACACGCCGACGACGCCCTGTATCTGGCAAAACAGCACGGCCGTAACACTTTCGAATTCTACAACGCCGCGTCCAACGCCTTATCCCTGCGCCGACTGAACCTGGAAAACCATTTACGCCACGGCCTGGCCCGCAACGAATTCTCGCTGGTCTACCAACCTCAAGTCGATCTGGCCAGCGGCAGCATCATCGGCTCGGAGGTATTGCTGCGCTGGACGCCGGAGCTCGGCGCCGTCGGTCCGGACGAATTCATCCCGATCGCCGAGAACAGCGGCTTAATCGTCGAAATCGGCGAATGGGTCATGCGCACGGCCTGCCGCGACTATATGTGTTCACCGTTGCGGGAGCGCAACCTGCTATTGGCTATCAACCTGTCGGTGCGGCAGTTCAAGAAAACCACACTGGTAGACAGTGTGGGCGACATTCTGCGCGAAACGGGTTTTCCGGCCGAACGCCTGGAACTGGAAATTACCGAGAGCATGCTGGTGGACGACATCGAGACCGCTATCAAGCACATGCAAGACTTGAAAAACCTCGGTATTCGGCTGGCGATCGACGATTTCGGCACGGGCTTTTCGTCACTGAGTTATTTGAAACGGTTTCCGGTGGACACGCTGAAAATCGACAAATCCTTCGTCGCCGACATTTACGACAACCAGAACGACGCCTGCATCGTGCGCTCGATCATCGGCTTGGGGCACGGCTTGAACCTGAAAGTCCAAGCCGAAGGCGTCGAAACCGAGCAACAATTGACCTTATTGAAGCAGAACAACTGCGACCGCGGCCAGGGCTATTTCTTCCACAAGCCGCTGCCGATAGACGAATTTCGCCGGCTGTTCGCCCGGTTTTAAGGATCCGGACGGCCAGACGGCTATCGGGCTTTATGCGTTAAGGCAGCGGTAAGGCCCCAGCGGATCGGCACCCAAAGTACCGACCAGCGATTTCAAATACTCCGGACCCGACACTTGCTGCAGTTTGCGTTGCGCTTGCTGCAACCGTTCCGCCAGCTTCAATTCGCCGACCACGGCCTGATGACTGTTGTCGCGTAAAAATCCCTCCAGATAGCCGACGTGGCGCCGCCACAAAGCCATTTCCCGCTGCTGTTTGAGTTCCAGCCGCTCATGGTACCAATCCGCCGCCAGCAGATACTCGCGGCTAAACATGGCTCTGATCTCCGGATGGTGAGCGTCCTTACCTTCGTAATGGCCGAGCGCCATGATGTGCAGCAGCGCATACAACGGCGGGCAGGCGTCTTCGATGCTGCCGTCGTCCAGATATTGCTGGGCCACGCGCTGCTGGGTCTCGACGATGTTGTTGACGCCATCGACGAACACCTCCAGGTCTTGCCGCTCCGGTTGCAGGATCTCGTCGGTGAACACCGCGTAAGGATTGTCGAAGATCTTGCCCATCAGGCTATGCACGAAATGGCTGGTGATGCGGTAGCCGAGCCGGCTAGCCATGACCAGTTGACCTTTGTACTCAAAATCGGTCAACGGCTCCAGGTAACCGTGTTGCAACAGGTAATCGGCTTCGCGTTCCTGCCGCGACAAGCGGGCCCAGATTTCCGGAATTAACAAGCTGATGTCGTGGTCGACCCGGGTGTCGGGCCCGATATGACCGGCCGAGCTGGAAAACCCCGGATAGCCGGTCAGGATATAAGACACCAAGGTGTTGTTCAGGTCGGTGATGCCGCGCAAGGCGTTGAACGGGCCTTTGGTCAGCGCGCCCTCGCTGCCGGCGCCGGTGGTCGACGGCGACTTGCCGGTCAGCGAGCTGATGAAGTCCATGAACAGCTCCGGCAACTCCTGGTAATGAATAGGGTTGTACACCGCCAGCGGCCGGATTCCGGGCTCGGGCGGATTGTTGCGCCGGCCGGTCAGCACCGCATCGACCGGATGGCACAAGGGCTGGTTCAGCGGAATCTTTCGGTGCAGGCGGGCACCGACTTCGGCGACATATTTACGCAGCGGCTTGACCACATCGACCCGGGTTTCCAGGTAGCGCGGATTTTTCGAGGGTTTGCCATCCACCAAACGCGGATGCGCGGAAGACACCACGAAGCCCTTGCCGTCCTGATAGGCATCGCTCAACAGGTTTTGCATCGGCGGGGTAAATTTGGAGAAAGTCATCACGTCTTCGACCACCGCGGCCAATTTTGCCGGATCCAACGGCTCGAAATTAGCCATGAAATTGCCGGGGCCGGACATGTTGGCTTCGGTCTGCTTGTCGTAGCCGGGGATGATCGCATCGTCCGGCCGCTGAAACAGCCGGTATTCGCAGTTGGTGACCAGTTTCAAGCTCATCTGGTAACCGGTATCCGGTAACCACGGCTGCACTGACGCGGTCGGCACCACCACCGAGGCGCTGATGTCGTCTTCCATCTGCACTTTCTCGCAGGCGATGTAATCCTGACGCACTTTAAACGTACGCCAACCGCCTTCGGCGTCGAAACCGACCCGCAAATAGGTGGCGACGATCTTGCGTTGGTTCAGTTTCAGCTCGTGGCCCGGCGCGCCGTCGATGACATCCACCGACAAATGGTCGCGCCAGTGTTCGCCCCACTCCTCGCGGTAAAAACGTTTGATCAGGAACACCAACGCCAGAATGCTGGGCGGAATCGACTTCAACCAGTTATTGAATTCGGGGGTGTGGTAGCTGGACGGCGTCAATAACTTGATCACCGAGCCCAGGCTGCGTTCCGGACTCAGAATCTTGCGGGCCGGATCGCGATCTTCGTGCTCGTAGCCGGACAAGAAGCGGCCGGTGTAATCCTTGTCGAAAATCGCCTGCACCCGGTCCAGATCGTGCTGCAAGTCGTCGACGAACAGCGGCCCGTAAATCACCGCATCCTCGATGGATTTGGAAATTTCCGACTTGCCGCCGCCGGACACGGTACACGGCTTGTGGCAGAAGGTACCTTCGGCGACGGTACCGATCAAACGCCAGGACGGCGCGCCGGGGTGCTTGCACATCTCGATCTTGTAGCCGTTGGGCTGGACGTAAATCTTGCCCGGTTGCAGCCGGATGCTATGGCTCTGGCCGTTTCTGATCCAGGCGATTTTCTGGTTGTTCAGGCTCATCCGCAGGTCTTGCGGCACGTAAATGATGTCCGGATATTGCTTGTCGATGGCGTAGCCTTCCGGCTGCATGTCCATGATCGCGCCGTAACGATAAACCATGTCGTCGAAATCATAGCCCGGCTCGCGAGTCAGGCTACCGATGCCGAATTCGTCGCCGTGGTTGAAGCGGCGGAAGGCCAGCGCGCCGCCGGCATGCTCCTCCTCGGCCAGGCCGAACAAATTGGCGGCATAGCTGATCTGGGTTTTCACTTCTTTTTTGCAGTAGCCGTAGTAATTGTCGGCGACTAACGTGACGATGACGCCGGTGCGGTCGCGGGCGGTCAATTTAAAGGCTTGGCCGTCGTTATAGAGCTCGGCCGGGTCCTGCCAGCACATGCCTTCGGCGCGTTGGCGTTCGCTGGCATCGTCCCAGTGCGGCAAGCCCAACTGTTTTTTGGTGAGCTTGACCAGATGCGGC
Source organism: Methylomonas sp. Uni0011 (assembly GCF_056850255.1). Classification (NCBI taxonomy): domain Bacteria; kingdom Pseudomonadati; phylum Pseudomonadota; class Gammaproteobacteria; order Methylococcales; family Methylococcaceae; genus Methylomonas; species Methylomonas sp. Uni0011. The sequence goes on along the minus strand of NZ_JBVVNO010000003.1, from coordinate 120,105 downwards.
GCCAGAATCACGCAGCCGCTGTGGCCGGACCAATGCTCGACGTCCAGCGCCGCGTCGCATTCCGGCAAGGCCGGATTGCCGCCGTTGCCAAAAATACTCTCGACGAAATCGAGGTTGCTTACCAGATTTCCAGGAGCGAAAAAACGGATTTCCATCGATTTTTCGGCTGCAACGCCAGGGATTTCCGGGCAAACCACCGGCCGCAGCAGCAAGGAGGCGAACATGCGCGCCGGCTGGGGTTGATTGGCGGTAAACGGCAGGGTCAACAAGTCTGGCGGCGGATTCAGAGCTTCGGCCAGCATCAAGGCGAAGGTCAGCTTCGGTACCTGCTTTTTGTCGCCGGGCACCGGCAAACCGCCTTCGGCGATATGAAACGAGCCTTGGGTGGTACGGCGGTCGCTGGCCGGATTATGCAACACCCCCTGTTTGACGCGGAAACTGGACACGATTTCGGAACGAAATTCATCTTCGCCCATCGGCAGCGACAATTCGCGCGCTACGCCGTGGCGGTCCAGCTCGAAGGTCATGGTCGGCAACGAAGATATCTTGTCCAGACCCACATCGCCTAAATAACGCTCGAGAAAATCCTGAATCCGACGGTCGGCCGGGTACAACGAAGAACTGGCCAATTGCCGGCTTTTTTCCAGGTAGCTGTTCAATAAATCCTGAGCGGTATCCATGAATTGGGCCGACGCGTGATCAATACATATCGGCTGGCCGCAGGACGCCAGTTTTAAATTGATGTACAGATGCAATTGGCGTTTGACCGCCTGCTCGTCTTGACCGGCGGGTCCCAGACCCAGCGCTCTGAGTTTATCCATAGCCTCCCCCTTGGAATTTTTTGATTGATGGTAGCGGCATGATATAGCAAACCCCAAGCCGAGGTCAGCAAGCTATCGGCGGCCGTCATACATCTCCCGGCAAAATTCCGTATCGGCGGCCTAACCTTGGCCGATTTGGTTCGCAGTCGAATATTTTGACGCGCATAAAACTGCGTGATATGCCGACACGATTGAGCTATTTAACTTAGATTAATTATTCCGCCCACGCTCTTCTGCCGACTGATCCGCCCGCGGCCTTGAAATCCGGTACTTATATCCGCATCGCTCGACTGGCAAATTTATTGCTTCAATCTAACTCCATCTGTTCTCACCGGAGCCCGTCTTGCCCGCTGCCGCCATTCCCGCCGATCAGGTTGCCGCACTATTCCGCGACCATAAGGAAGCGATCGTGCATTTTCTGTTACAGCGCGTCAAATGCCCCGACACGGCACAGGACTTGAGCCAGGAAACCTATTTACGCCTGTTGCGGAAAGACGGGCTGGTCCATACCGACAACCTGAGCGGTTACCTGTTCCGCACCGCCGAGCGGCTGGCAATCGATTTCGTCCGCCACAACCAGCGCCACAGCGCCCGCCAAGAGCCGTTAGCGGAAGACGCCCTTTGCCCGCTGCCGCAACCGGAGGACGCCGCAATCGTCACTCAGCGTTACCGCCGGGTACTGGAAGCGATCGCCGCTTTGCCGGCGCAATGCCGCCACATATTGTTGCTGCGCAAAGTCGACGAACTCTGTTACCGCGAAATTGCCGATCGGCTGGGCGTATCCGAAAAAACCGTACAGCGCCAGTTGGTCAAAGCAATGCTGCATTGCCACCAATATTGCCTGGACATGTTGCCTTAGCATCCCACGACCGATACGTCTCAACTCTTGTTTAGCAAAACCGGCTAAACTGACTAAGAGTTAACTCCGTTGACTAACCTGGTACCGCCCGATGTCATCAACCTCGCCTTCGCAACGCACTCTGAGGCAGGCCACGACTTGGTTCGTAGCGCTGCAATCAGAGCATGTCGCCGCCGCAGAACGCCAGCAATTCGAGCAATGGCTGGCGGCAAGTGCAGAGCATCGCCGCGCCTTTTGCGAAGTCGAACAAGTTTGGGGCAATCTGGACACGCTGAAGTCGCAAGACTTGGCGGAATTGAACCAGGCCAGATCGGTTCGCCCGCAACGATGGCGCCATGGCCGGCAACTGTTGTCCGGGATATTACTGGCGACGGTACTCGGCGGAGCATGGCAGGAATTCTCCACACCAACCACTACTTACCAAACCGGAATCGGCGAACGCCGCACATTGGCGCTGGCGGACGGCTCGCGCTTGGAAATGAACACCGCTACTCGCCTGCGAACCCGCATATCCTGGTTACGTCGAGATATCGAACTGGAGCAAGGCGAAGCGGTATTCGAGGTCGCCCACGAGCGCTGGCGTCCGTTTCGGGTCCATGCCGGCAAACTGCACATTAGCGATATCGGCACACTGTTCAATGTCCGCCATCAGGATGCCGACGGCACCTCCGTTGCGGTGTTGGAAGGGGAAGTGGAAATGCGGGTCGGCAGCCGTTGGCTGGGAGAACCATTGCACGCCGGATTCAGCCGCCGCCTGGATGCGGACGGGCGCTGGCAGAGCCAGGAAAAAGTCGACGCCGAACCGGTTTTGGCCTGGACCCGCGGCCAGTTATTATTCGACCACACGCCGCTAGCCGACGTGATCAAAGAACTTGAGCGCTACCATAGCCTTCACTTCGTGCTCGCCGACGCGTCGCTCGGCCGCCAAACCCTAAGCGGACGTTTCGACGCCACCGATCTCCAGCCGTTTCTACAGGCCGTGCAAAGCATATTGCCGCTACGGGTACAACGCAGTAAAGACACTATCGTACTGCACAAACGCTAAGCGCAGCCGCTACGCCGAATTCCCCCGAACCAATTTTTTTCGGCAAAACTGTCCAGTTTCCTTGTTCTGCTTCGTTATGAACGGTATGCCCAGGCACAGGTCTGGCCAACCTTCATAAATCAGGAGATGAAAATGACTCTATCAAGCAGTCCAACTGACCGGCAGCGCAGCGGACGCCGCATCGTTTTGCCGATGCTAGCCCTGTCTCTGGCAATCGCCAGCAATACCTGGGCCGGCGCAGCCGTATCGAGCAAACTCGATCTGCCGGCCCAAAGCCTCGCCGCCAGCCTGGACAGTTTGGCAAAGACCAGCGGCGCCAAATTGATCTACGCCGACTCGATCGTCAACGGCATTCAAGCCGATGCGCTGCGCGGTGAATTCACCGTACAGCAAGCGCTGGACCGGTTGCTACATAAACACGGGCTGCAGTCGGAGATTGTCGGCGGCGTGATTACCATCAAGAAGGCCCCACCGGCGCCGAAACCGCAAGCCATCCGCGACGATTCGATCATCTCGCTCGGCGAAGTTACGGTCAACGAACAGCCGGACAACGGCAAATTGACTAGCAAGGACATCGCGACATCAGTCGACATCCTCTATGCCGACAAGATCGCCGACCAGAACGTATTGACCGCATTCGACTTAATGCATCGGATGCCGGGCATCCAAATCACCCAATTCGGCCAAGGCACCACCACCGGCAAATTTTCGTTCCGCGGCTTCAACGGCGAAGGCAGGATCAACGCGGTGAAATTGCTGATCGACGGCATTCCCAGCAACTCGAACGACGGCAACATGCCTTATTTGGATGCCTTGTTTCCGCTGGATATCGAATCGATTGAAGTGGTGCGGGGCACCAACGATCCGCGTTACGGCCTGCATAACGTTGCCGGTAACGTCAACATGACCACCACCACCGGCGGCAATTATGTCAAAGGCCGGATGAGTTACGGCAGTTTCGACACCCACGAAATCCAATCCGGTTTAGGTTACGAAAAGGACGGCTTTTCTCAGAACTACCAGATTTCGTATCGCGCCAGCGACAGCTATCGCGATCGTAGCGATTCGGACAAGAACAGCTTTTCCGGCAAGTGGTTTTACGCACCAACCGATAAATATAAAGCCGGTTTAATCGCCCGTTGGAGCGAGGCCGGCGCGCAAGAGCCGGGCTATCTGACTTATCAACAGCAATTAGCCAGTACCACTCAGTCCACACCGCACAACCCGCTGGATTACAGCAAGCGCACGATAGGCCAGGTTAGCGCCCATCTCGACGTCAACTTAAGCGAAACTTTGTTCTGGTCGAACAAGGCGTACGGCAATATTTTCGATGACCAGCGCCTGGTGCGATTTCACCCGGTGTTCTCCCAAGTCAAACGCGACCGTGACGAGGTGCAGTACGGTGCAATCACGTCGTTGACCTATCACCCACAAATCAGTTGGCTGGACGATTTCTCGATTGAAACCGGCTTTGATTTCCAACAACAGGAAAACCGCTACAAACAGTACCGAACCACCAACGGCATACCCAACCCGAGCAGTGCGACCAACATCCGCAACGACGAGCATTGGACGTTTCTGAATTACGGTGGTTACATTCAGGCGGTAATCAAGCCCACCCGATGGCTGAAACTGACGCCCGGCTATCGCGCCGACGTCATTGACGGCAACTTTTTCAGCTACCGTCCCGGCGCTACCTTTGGCGCCTATCCGATCAACGATTATGGCACCATCTCACAACCCAAAATAGGCGCGGTAATCACGCCAATCGAGGGTTACAGTCTGTATGGCAACTGGGGCCGAACCTTCCAAGTCGGACTTGGGCAAGCCACCTTTATCGGGCGCAACCAATCAAATACCGGTCCTTCTCTGAACGACGGCTGGGAAGTCGGCTTTAAACTGCAACCGGTCGACTGGGCGGAAGGCCGGGTAGCCTACTGGATGCAAGATGCCAGCAACGAGATCAGCCGTAATCTGGCCAGTGCTGATTCGACCTTGATTGGTCCCACCAAACGCCAGGGCGTCGACATCGAAATCAAGGTCTATCCGACCGATCGCTTTGGCATCTGGGCGGCCTATTCCTTGCAGGAAGCCAAGATAACCAACCCACCGGCGGTTGTCACCAATACCATGGAATACACGGTCGGCAACCAGGTCGTGAATACGCCGAATTATCTGTTTTCAGCCGGTATCGATTATCAAGTCACCGAACAACTGCGTTCATCGCTATGGACCAGCGGCCAAGGTAACTACTTCGTCGATCAAGCCAACGACGCCGGTAAACATGGAGAATACGCCCTATTGAATCTGGACTTGGGCTATCAAGTGACCAAAGAAGTCGAATTGCAATTTCAGGCCAAAAACCTAACCGATAGCCAACGCGAATATTTGTGGTATGACGAGAGCTACGGTGATCCAAACCCTGCCAATCGTTATCCATTTTATTCCCCAGCGGAAGGTCGCGCTTTCTACGGTGCGGTCAGCGTGAAATTCGACTACTAAAATGGGCGCAACACCCGACAAAGCCAGAAAAAAGGCCGGAGCCCGCCGGCTCTGGCTGGCGCTGCACCTGTATCTGGGTTTGTGGTTAGGCCTGATCGTAGCGTTGGCCGGTCTGACCGGCAGCCTGTTGGTGTTCTATCTCGATCTCGACGAATGGCTGAATCCGCAATTGGTAATCGCCCAGCCAGGCGCACAGCGGCAAAGCTACGAAGCCCTGTACCAGGCTTTACGCCAGGCGGAACCTGGCCGGCAACGCGGCTGGCGACTGGAAATTCCTGCAGACCCGCACCGCGCCGTCACCGCCCGCTATTACAAACCGGAAGAAACCGCCCACCACGGCTTTGCGCCGCTGATGGTTTCGCTGGACCCATACACTGGCAAAGTGCTGGCGAGCCGCTTTTGGGGCGAGTTTGCGATGACCTGGCTGTACGACCTGCATTACAAACTGTTACTGGACGAGCCTGGTAAAATTTTGATGGCGATTGTCGGCGGCTTTTTTTTGATTTCGCTGATCTCAGGCATCTACCTGTGGTGGCCGCCGTTAAGCAAACTAAAAACCGCGCTGACAGTTAAGGCCAAGGCCAGCAAGGAAAGGCTGAATTACGATCTGCATAAATTGGCGGGTTTTTACACTTTCACCGTGATGCTGGTTTTGGCGCTGAGCGGCGTTGCCCTGGAAATCCCGCAATACGTCAATCCGCTGTTCGGCTATTTTTCGCCGCTGCAGCCCACGCCCAAACCGCAATCTTTCCCGGCCCGCGCCGGACAGCAGCGGATAAGCCTCGATCAAGCCGTCGCCGCCGGCCAGTCGGTTTTTCCCGACGCCCGCTTGTGCTGGATCGAAACCCCGCACGACGCTGGCGGCAGTTTCCGCATCAATCTGCGCCAAGACGGCGAGCCCAGCCAACGCTTCCCGAAAACCAATGTCTGGGTGGATCAATACAGCGGCCGAGTATTGGCGGTCAGCAATCCCGCCGAGCTGGGCGGTTCCGACACGCTGATCAACTGGCTGCATCCCTTGCATACCGGCGAAGCCTTCGGCTTGACCGGGCAATTGCTGGTGTTGATTTCGGGATTGGCCTGCCCGCTGCTGTTCGTCACCGGCGTGATTCGCTGGCTGCAAAAACGCCAAGCCCGTCACAAATTCAAACTGCGCAGCAGCGTCTGACCCGAACGCCGCCGGTTTTTGCTATTTTACCGATCGGTGCCGGCGGAGAGCGATTTCGGCGCCAAGATTGGCACTACGATACGGTAGAGCGTGGTTTTCCGGGCCGATCCCGGTAAAAATCCACCACTCGGCCAGTCGAATCCATCCAACCCGCCACGAAATCCGCCTTTGTCGAAATTGAAATTTCTGATTAAATAATATCGTCAAACGCTTACACAACCTTCCTGGAGCAAAGTAATAACTTGAGCCGCCTGCCTAAGCCCCGTTTCGCCCTGATATCCCTGGCTTGCCTGATGCTGCAGAGCCCGTTTGCGGCCGCCCGCTATGCGGCCATTGTCATCGACGCCGACAGCGGCCGGGTGATACACGAGAATGAATCCACCCAGCGCTGGTATCCGGCCTCGCTGACCAAAGTCATGACCATGTACATGACGTTTGCCGCGCTGGAATCCGGCAACCTGAAGCTTACCGATACCGTTTACGCGTCGAAGCACGCCGCATCTATGCCCAGTTCCAAGCTGGGCTTGCGCGCCGGGCAAAGCCTGACCGTCGAACAAGCCATCATGGCCGTCACCACCCGCTCGGCCAACGATGCGGCAGTGGTGTTGGCGGAAAGGCTGGGCGGAACCGAATCCAATTTCGCGGCGATGATGACGCAAACCGCGCACCGCCTGGGCATGAGCAGCAGTTCGTTCGAAAATGCCAGCGGCCTGCCGGACGACGGCCAAATCAGCAGCGCCCGCGACCTGGCATTGTTATCGGCGGCGGTACTGCGCGATTTTCCGCAGTATTACCATTACTTTTCGGCCACCGAATTCCGTTACAAGGGCCGGGTAATGCCGAATACCAACAAAATCCTGAAAACCTACCCCGACGCCGACGGCTTCAAAACCGGTTTTACCTGCGGCTCCGGCTATAACCTGATCGCTTCGGCCAAACGCAACGGCCACCGGATCATCGGCGTACTGCTCGGCGCCCACAGCAGCGGCGAACGTTTCGAGCAAATGGGCAACCTGTTGGATATGGGCTTTGCCAAGAGCGGCAACAGCCAGTTGGGCGAACACATTTCGCAATTGCACGATACCGCGCAATTGCCGCCACCGTTTCAATTGGCATCTAACCGTTGCGCCGGCAGTGCCGCGCAAATGGGCGCAGACTCCGGTGCCATCAGCCGTTACGAACCGATTAGGATCAACGAAACGCCGGAAAGCCGCGAGCACAGGCTGCTGGCGGCAAACAAGCCGCAGCCCCGCTATAGCGCCGCATCGTGGAACGTCAGCCTGGGCAGCTTTCCGCGCAAAATCGATGCCGACGTCAACCTGCAACGGGTCCGCAACGCATTAGGCCCGTTGGCAAAAAGCGGTCAACCGCGTATCGTCAAGAGCAAAAACAAAAGAGGCACCGTCTGGCTCAGCCAATGGACCGGCCTGCAACAGGACGACAGCCGCGATTTCTGCCGCCGCCTGCACGGCAAAAATCTGGATTGCAGCTCCTTTCCGCAACCGAAACAAACCGTGGCTGCGACCGGCAACCACGGCAAAATCGGTCACCGCAACCGCTCCAAGTCTTAACCGGCCGCCGCTCAGTAATGCGGCGGCTTTTCGTCGAGCGGCAGCAACGGCCGCTCGGCCATGCTCAGCGCCAAACTCTTGATCTTGTCGTGCAGCAACTTGCAGGTCTCCTCCAATTTGCCGATCTGTTTTTGCTGGTCGGCCACCACTTGGTTCAAAGCCTGAATCAGGTCTTCCTGATACGCTTGCTTAATCTCCAATTCGATAATGCGTTCTTCGTTCATAACGGCCTAAAGCTGCAAGTAATGGCACATTCTAATCGAATTTGATCGCGGTTTTACGCCTGCGCACTCGCACCGCCCCGCCAAACTCGCTATCATTGCCCACCACATCAACACAGCGAGGATGCAACCATGACAACCATTGCAGATCCGGTCATCGGCCGTTGGTATAAAGATTTGGAAAGCAATCTTACTTTCAAGGTAGTGGCGATCGAAGGAGCCGACGAATCGATCGAAGTGCAATACGCCAACGGCGATTTAGGCGAGTACGATAACGAGTCGTGGTATGGCTCGACCATCGATTACATCGAAGATCCGGACGACTGGAGCGCACCGTTCGACGATCTGGAAGCCGACGATCTCGGCTATACCGATCCGGACCGCCACAGCCGGGCCGATTCGGAAGATTTGGATATCAGCGACTTTTTGGATTGAACACGACCTTATGAGAATGACCCCGCAACAGTTTTTGGACTGGGAGTCCAAAAGCATCACCCTGTTAGCCATGTCCGGCGCCGGCAAAACCACGCTATCGGCCAAACTGCCCAAAGACAAATGGTTCCATTATTCCGGCGACTACCGGATCGGCACCAAATACCTGGAAGAACCGATATTGGACAACATCAAACAGCAAGCGATGGGCGTGCCGTTTTTGCGGGACCTGCTTAAGTCCGACTCGATCTATATTTGCAGCAACATCACCGTCGACAATCTGGCGCCGGTATCCAGCTTCCTCGGCAAAATCGGCGACCCCGGCAAAGGCGGCTTGAGCCAGGCCGAATTCAAGCGCCGCCAGGCCCTGCACCATCAAGCCGAAATCGCGGCGATGAACGACGTGCCGGATTTCATCCATAAAGCCGAAGCCATCTACGGCTACAAGCATTTCATCAACGACGCCGGCGGCAGCGTCTGCGAACTGGATTGCCCGGAAGTGCTGGAAAACCTGGCCAAGCATACGCTGATCGTTTACATCAAAATTCCGCCGGCATTGGAACAGACCATCATCGACCGCGCCAAGCAAGATCCGAAACCGCTGTATTACCGGCCGGAATTCGTCGATGAAAAGCTGGCGCAATTCATGCGCGAACGCAACTACCAGAACACCGACCAGATTCCGCCGGACGAATTCGTCAGCTGGGTGTTTCCGGAATTGTTCAAGGCGCGGGTGCCGCGTTACGAGGCAATCGCCGCCCAGTACGGTTACACGATCAGCGCCGACGAAACCGCCAAAGTGCAAACCGAGGACGATTTCGTCCAACTGATCGCCGCGGCGATCGCCCGCCAAAGCGCTTGAGCGGCCCACTGACATGCCTTTAGTTGCTCATACCGAATTACCGACTTTCCGCCGCTTGCAGGAAGAAGGCGAAGAGATTCTGACGCCGGACCGCGCCGCCCACCAATCCATCCGCGAATTGCACATCGGCCTGTTGAACATCATGCCGGATGCCGCGCTGGAAGCCACCGAACGCCAGTTTTTCCGTCTGGTCGGCGCCTGCAACCAAATTGCCCAGTTCCACGTCCACCCGTTTACCATCGACGGCCTGGAGCGCGGCCCGGAAACTCTGGCGCATATCGCCAAGTATTACGAAAGCTTCGAACAGATCAAACGCGACGGCCTGGACGCCTTGATCATCAGCGGCGCCAACGTCACCCACGACCATTTACAGGAAGAGGATTTTTGGCGGCCGCTGACCGAAGTGTTCGAGTGGGCCAAGGAAAACGTCACTTCGGTGCTCTGTTCCTGCCTCGCCACCCATGCTCTGATTCAGCATTGTTACGGTATCGAACGCACCCGGCTGCCGGCCAAGCGTTGGGGGGTCTACTCGCACAAGGTGGTCGATCGCAACCACCCGCTGGTAGCCGAAATCAATACCCGCTTCGATGTACCGCATTCTCGGTTCAACGAGGTTTTCCGTAGCGACATGGAAAAACAAGGCTTAAAGGTATTAGTCGCCAGCGACCAGGCCGGCGTACATTTGGCGGTCAGCCCGGACGGCTTCCGGATCGTGTTCTTCCAGGGCCATCCGGAGTACGACGACATCAGCTTGTTGAAGGAATATAAACGCGAGGTACTGCGCTATTACCGCGCCGAACGCGACGATTATCCGCCCTATCCGGAACACTATTTCGACGAAGCGGCGCAACGCCTGCTGGCCGACTACGCCAGCCACGTCCAGGCCGCCCGCCACGGCGGCCGGCAGCTAACGGCAATGCCGGAGGAGCAAATCGTCGAACGTCTGGACATCACCTGGCGCGACTCGGCCAAAGCCGTATTCAACAACTGGCTGGGCAAGGTCTACCAAATCACCAACGAAGACCGCCGACTGCCGTTCATGGACGGCGTCGATCCGCGCAATCCGCTGGGCCTGTGATGCACCAGGACTTTCTGCATCAAGCGGTAGAACTGGCTTGCTTCAACGTCAGCAACGGCGGCGGCCCGTTCGGCGCGCTGATCGTGCGAGACCAGCGCATCATCGCCGCCAGCGGCAATCGCGTCACCGAGAACATGGACCCGACCGCCCATGCCGAGGTGCTGGCGATCCGCCAAGCCTGCCAGTATTTGCAAGACTTTCAATTGAAACACTGCGTGCTCTACACCAGTTGTGAACCCTGCCCGATGTGTCTGGGCGCGATTTATTGGTCCCGGCTGGACGCAGTCTATTTCGCCAGTAGTCGCGACGATGCCGCCCAAGCCGGCTTTGACGACAGCCTGATTTACACTGAAATCGACAAACCTGCCGAGCAGCGCCAGATCGTTATGCGGCATCTGCCACTAGAATCTGCCGCGGAACCGTTCCGCTTATGGCAAATCCAGACCGATAAAATCCGCTACTGAGCCGCTGCCGGAACTGCCGGCTTGGCCGCAGCCTCTTCACCCTTGATTTTGATCAACCAGCCGTCCTGCCCCCAGCAGCCGGACTCGACTTTGCTTTCGGCCGATTTGGCCATGACGTGGATCCGGGCGAATCCCGGACTGAGTTGCGGCAATTTGGATTTAACGAAATAAAAAGTCTTTTTATCGACCACCTCGACCTTCATTTTCTCGCCGCGGGCCTCGGCACTGATGGACAACGGATCGGCATTGTGCGAGACATGGAACGACATATCGACCCCAGCATCGACTTCAGCTTTATGTTCCGGAACGAAATCGCGAAATTTGGGCCGTTTGCATTCCTTTAACCGTTCCTCCTCCTCCGGTGTCAGCGCCAACGCCACACTCGAAAAAACCATCGCGCCCAACAGCAGCGCGCTTTTCCAGCGAATCGACAAATTCATGACTAGCCTCTTGTTGTTATTGTTGTTGTAATGTTGGAAGCGCCCGATAAAACGGCGCATCCTTAAAATACCAGCAGTTTCAACTTTAATCAGTTTTAGTGCTTTGTTCAATCTCCGAACCTTTTTCCGACAAGGCCTGCGCTTGCTAAACTTCTAACCCATCCGGGCCCAGAACATGTAAAATCGCCGCCTTTCCGTTTTCAGTTTCCCAGCTTATGACCAACTTCAGAGGCACCACAATTCTATCGGTCCGGCGCGGCGACAAGGTCGTGATCGGCGGCGACGGTCAGGTTACTTTGGGCAACACCGTAATGAAAGGCAATGCCAGAAAAGTCAGACGCTTGTACCACGACAAAGTGATAGCCGGTTTCGCCGGGGCCACTGCCGACGCCTTCACCCTGTTCGAACATTTCGAAGGCAAACTGGAAAAACACCGCGGCAACCTAACCCGCGCCGCTGTAGAAATGGCCAAAGACTGGCGTACGGACCGAGCCCTGCGTAAACTGGAAGCACTGCTGATCATCGCCGACAGCAAAACTTCCCTGGTCATCTCCGGTACCGGCGACGTGATCGAACCGGAACACGATTTCATCGCCATCGGCTCCGGCGGCGCCTTCGCCCAAAGCGCCGCCCGCGCCTTGCTGGAAAATACCGAACTTAGTGCGCGCGACATCGTCGAAAAGGCCTTGAATATCGCCGCCGACATCTGCATTTATACCAACCACAACTTACGCATCGAAGAATTGGACGCCGAACCGCAAGCGGCGCCGCAAGAGTAAACCATGAGTCAAATGACCCCGAGAGAAATCGTCAGCGAACTGGATAAACACATCGTCGGTCAGGCCGACGCCAAGCGTTCAGTCGCCATTGCCTTGCGTAACCGCTGGCGCCGCAGCCAGGTTGCACCCGAGTTGCGCGACGAAATCACGCCGAAAAACATCCTGATGATAGGCCCGACCGGTGTCGGCAAAACCGAAATCGCCCGTCGTCTGGCCAGGCTGGCCAATGCGCCGTTCATCAAAATCGAAGCCACCAAATTCACCGAGGTCGGCTACGTTGGCCGCGACGTGGAATCCATCATCCGCGACCTGATCGACAGCGCAGTAAAAATGACGCGGGTATCGGCCATGGAAAAGGTGCAAAACCGGGCCGCCGATGCCGCGGAAGACAAGGTGCTGGACATTCTGCTGCCGCGCGCCGAGGGCGGCATGCTGTCGGACACCGAAGAATCCACCCGGCAGAAAATGCGCAAAAAATTGCGCGAAGGCGATTTGAACGATAAGGAAATCCAAATCGACGTGTCCGCACCGTCGGTCGGCGTCGAAATCATGGCACCGCCGGGCATGGAAGAAATGACCAGCCAGTTGCAGGGCATGTTTCAGAACCTGAACAGCGGCCGCACCAAATCGCGCAAACTGAAAATCAAGGACGCGCTGAAACTGCTGCAGGAAGAGGAAGCCGGCAAATTGGTCAACGAAGAGGAAATCAAGCAATCGGCGCTGGAAGCGGTTGAACAGCACGGCATCGTGTTTCTGGACGAGATCGACAAGATTTGCAAACGCGCGGAAACGGGCGGCGGCGAAGTCTCCCGCGAAGGCGTGCAGCGCGATTTGCTGCCGCTGGTCGAGGGTAGCACCGTCACCACCAAATACGGCATGATCAAGACCGACCATATCCTGTTCATCGCCTCCGGCGCGTTCCATTTAACCAAACCGTCCGACCTGATCCCGGAGCTGCAAGGCCGTTTTCCGATCCGGGTCGAGTTGAACGCACTCAGCGCCGACGACTTCGTCCGCATTCTGACCGAACCGGATGCGTCCTTGACCGAGCAGTACCAGGCGTTGCTGAAAACCGAAGGCGTCGATCTGCAATTTACCGCCGACGGCATCAAACGCATTGCCGAACTGGGCTGGCAGGTCAACGAAAAGACCGAGAACATCGGTGCCCGCCGCCTGCATACGATTCTGGAAAAACTGCTGGAAGACATTTCCTTCAGCGCGCCGGATCTGCCGGAGAAATCGGTCGTCATCGACGCCGCTTACGTCGACGCCCACCTATTGGAACTGGCCGACGACGAAGACTTGAGCCGCTACATTTTATAACCGACCATGCGCGTAGCCATCACTCCCTGCCATTGCCAACCTACCGAAATCAAGCTGCACAAAGTGTCGGCGATTTTGGAAATCCATTTCGACGACGGCAGCATCTTCGAGATGCCCAGCGAGTATCTGCGAGTTTTCACCCAATCCGCGGAAGCGGTCGGCCACGGCCCCGGTCAGGAAACTCTGCAGACCGGCAAGGAAGACGTCACCATTACCGACATTCAGCCGGTCGGCAATTACGCGGTGAAACTCATCTTCAGCGACGGCCACGACACCGGCATTTATAGCTGGGACTTGCTGTACAAGCTCGGTTCCGATTTCCCGCTGCTGTGGTCGGCTTACCTGGAAGCATTGCAAGCCGCCGGCATCAGCCGCCGCTCGCCCTTACACAACTGAATCGAATCATGACTAACGACAATACCACCCATTTCGGCTTCAAACAGGTTCCCAAGGCAGATAAAGTCGCGCTGGTGCGCGGCGTATTCGACTCGGTCGCCCGCCAATACGACGTGATGAACGACCTGATGTCGCTCGGCATCCACCGGATTTGGAAACGGGTTGCGGTGCAACTGGCCAATGTTCGCGAGGGCGATAAGGTTTTGGACTTGGCCGGCGGTACCGGCGACCTGACCTTGCTGTTCGAGAAACGGGTCGGCAAATCCGGCCAGGTAGTATTGGCCGACATCAATTCGGAAATGCTGCGCACCGGCCGCGACCGCTTGATCGACAAAGGCGTTGCCGGCAATATCCGTTACGCCCAGGTCAACGCCGAATGCCTGCCATTCGCCGACAATACTTTCGACTGCGTGACAATAGGCTTCGGCTTGCGCAACGTCACCGATAAGGACGCCGCATTGCGTTCGATGTACCGGGTTTTGAAACCGGGCGGCCGCGTCATCGTGCTGGAGTTTTCGCATCCGATCGACCCGATCACTGAAAAAGTCTACGACTTTTATTCGTTCAACATCCTGCCGAAAATCGGCGCCGTGGTGGCCAAGGACGAGGACAGTTACCGCTATCTGGCCGAATCGATCCGGATGCACCCGAAGCAGGACGAATTGAAGCAAATGATGGAAAACGCCGGCCTGGAGCGTTGCGAATATTTCAACATGACCCAAGGCATCGTTGCCGTGCACCGGGGTTACAAGTTTTAAGCCGACCTACGGACCCGGTAGCGAGATTCGAAGATGGCTCTGCAACAGGCGCAATATCCGATCAGCGAAGCCGATTGGCGACCGACGCACTCCTCTCTCGACGACAATATCAGCTTCGACAGCGTCGGTCTGAGCTCAGCCGTCGCCGATTTATACCATCGGATCGATAACGAAGACATGCGGGATTATCTGCAGCAACAACAGCAGCAGCAGGCTCAATAAATGCCCGGCTCGCTGAAACCACTGCTGATATCCGCGCTCGAAGCGGCACTGGTCCGCTATCTGGCGCTGGACAGCCACAGCGAAGAATATCTGGCGCCGATGGCGGGCAAGGTCATCGAATTGCGGATCGATACCTTCGGCAGCAGCCTGTATTTATGCCCCGGCAGCGACACTATCCGTATCCTGGACAGTTATCCGGCGGCGGCCGACGCCACCCTGAGCGGTTCCTTGTCGTCGCTGGGCCTGATGGGCCTCAGCGCCACGCCGATGCGTTCGCTGTTCAAGGGCGAAGTGCGCCTGGCCGGCGACGTACAACTGGCCCGCAAATTCCAGCGCCTGTTCGAAAAACTCGATATCGATCTGCAGGGCAAACTGGCCCGCGTCACCGGCGAGCGACTGGCGCGGCAACTGGGCGATATCGTTCGCGGCGGCAAACGCTGGACCGGTCAAAGCCTGCATACGCTGCGGCTAAACCTGGAAGAATTTCTGCAGGAAGAAACCCGCGAACTGCCGGCCAAGGCCGAAGCCGAATTGCTGTTCCGCGGCATCGACGCCTGCCGTAGCGATTGCGACCGCCTTGCCGCCCGGCTGGATCGGCTGACCACAACTTCCGACAACACCTCTGAGTCTGACTAAAGGACCGACACCGTGATTCGCCCCAAAATACTGCTACGCCTGATGCATATCAATTGGGTGATGATGTTTCACGGTCTGGACGAAATCGTACTCAGAACCCATCTGTTCCGACCGATCCGCTATCTGGCGTTTTTGTCGCCGAATTACTGGACCCGCAACTCGCGCGAACCGCGCGGCGTGCGCATCCGCCGCACCCTGGAAGACCTGGGACCGATTTACGTCAAATTCGGTCAGACCTTATCGACCCGCAAGGATTTGCTGCCGGAAGACATCGCCGAAGAATTGGTCAAATTGCAGGACCGGGTGCCGCCGTTCTCGATCGACACCGCCCGCAAAATCATCGAACAACAGCTCGGCCAATCGATCGAGGAAGCGTTCGCCGAATTCGACTCGACGCCGCTGGCCTCGGCCTCGGTGGCCCAAGTCCATACCGCAACGCTACCCAGCGGCGAGAAAGTCATCGTCAAGGTACTGCGGCCCGATATCGAAGACAAAATCCATTCCGACGTCGGCTTGTTGTACGAACTGGCGCGCCTGGCCGAACGCTTCTGGGCCGACGCCCGCCGGCTGCGGGCAATGGAAATCGTTGCCGAATTCGAGAAAACCATACTCGACGAACTGGATCTGGTCCGCGAAGCCGCCAACGCCAGCGCGATCCGCGCCAATTTCAAAAACTCGGAGATGCTGTACATCCCGGAAATCCATTGGCCATTGACCCGGCGGAAAGTACTGGTGATGGAACGCATCTACGGCGTCCCGGTCGGCGATATCGACGCCTTGCGCCGCGGCGGGGCCGATTTCAAAAAGCTGGCCGAGCGCGGCGTGGAAATTTTCTTCACCCAGGTGTTCCGCGACAATTTCTTTCATGCCGATATGCATCCCGGCAACATTTTCGTGCAACTGCCGGATAAATACCTGGCCGTGGATTTCGGTATCGTCGGCAGCTTGTCGGACAGCGACCAGCGTTATCTGGCCGAAAACTTTCTGGCGTTTTTCAATCACGACTACCGGAAAGTGGCGAAAATGCACATCGAATCGGGCTGGGTGCCGCCAACCACCCGGATCGAGGAATTCGAAGCGGCGATCCGTGCGGTATGCGAACCGATTTTCGAAAAGCCACTGAAAGACATTTCCTTCGGCCTGCTGTTGCTGCGCCTGTTCCAGACCGCGCGCCGTTTCGACATGGTGGTACAACCGCAACTGGTACTGCTGCAAAAAACCCTGCTCAACATCGAAGGCCTGGGCCGCCAGCTTTATCCGGAATTGGACCTGTGGCAAACCGCCAAACCATTCCTGGAAAACTGGTTCAAACAACGCATCGGTCCGGAAAAGAAAATCAAGGAATTGCTGGGCAAGTTTCCGGAAATCGGCGAACAACTGCCGGAAGTGCCGGGCCTGGTGTTCCAAGCCCTGCAAAGCGCCGCGCATATGCAGCAGCAATTGCAGCACCAGCAAAAGGAAATGATCCAATTGCGCAAACAACTCAAGCGCAACAACACCCGCACCCTGCGCGCCATCTTCGGCGCCGCGGTGCTGATTACGGCAGCGCTGATCCTGCAATCGCCGTTGTTGCGGGGCTGATTCGCCGCGACATTTCGGCTCCGACTTATTACAGGCTCAAACGCTGGGCCAACTTGCCCACCTCAGAAACTATATTTCGCCGAAAACTGCACCCGTTGCAGCACCCCGTCGCGGCCGTCGATCAGTTCTCGGTCGGCATAGGTGTATTCCACGCCCAGCATGGCCTGGCTGACCGGGCTCCATAACAAATTCGCGTGCAGCGATTGCACCTGCCGGGTCAATACCGGATTGGCGTAGTACGGATAGTCGGTTTGGGCGAAGCCGTAAGTCAGGCTGGAACGCCATTGTTTGTCCCACCAATGCTGGTAGGCCAGCATAGCGCCGTAGCTCTCCGACAACTCTAACGCGCCGTGACTATCCAGCGCCGCATCGGCGAAGGTGTTGGTCGTAGACACATAGCGGCCGTCGCCCTTGCCGCAATGCGCCATGAAGCGGATGTTATCCAGGCCGAAGGTATTGATCCTGCCGGATAAATTGACACCGCCACCCCAAGCATCCTGGCGATAACCGTTGCTGCTATTGGTGTAACGCAACTGCCTGCCCAATGCGGCCAGAGACATGTTGCCCCATTCCGGGTTCAAATTCAGGCGAGCAACCAAATCCGGATAGCGATCCGCGTTCGGCGTCGTCCAATAGGCGGCATCCAGATTAGGATCGCCGGCCGCCGCCCGGTTCGCGCTTCCCGTCTCCAGATGGTTATCCACCCATAGCCGGCTGCGCGGCGTTTCCAGCGCCAATAGCCCTTCCATCGGCGTATCCAGCCAGGTAAACGGCTCGGTCCAGCGCACCAGAGGCTGACGCAGACTAGCCAGGGCGCCGGCCGAGCCGCCCACATCCAGGTTGTCGGGCAAAGCCGACGCGTTCAAAAACGTAGTCCAGGTTTGGCCGGCCAGCAGATGGCCGAACGAACCGTAGGCATGGCGCAAGCGCGGCGTATAACTATAGGTGGCCGGATCGCCGTAAAAATCCAGTTCGACGAAGGTATTGACGTCGCCCCACTCACTCGGCGTAAACGACTTGAACCACAAACGGCTTTCCTTGGCTAGAAAAGTAACCTGCCCGCGTTCGCCGGCGGCGCCGACCGGAATTTGCGACATGACCAATTGCTGGTCGCCCAAACGGTCGCGACCGGCGCTGACGCTGTTGAACAGCAGGTCGGTTTTGACAAAACCGCCCAGACCTAACGAAGTATCGGTCCCCGGAATTTTGAATGTGCCTTTAGTATCGCCAACCGTTACAACCGCTTTTTCCTTGGAATTGCCGGCGCCGGCGGCCGAGGCCGGTACTGGCTGAACGCCCGCAGCCCCGACCAAATTGGCTTTTGGCGATTGCTGCTCGCTTTTATAGACCTTCAGCGCCTGCTCCAACTGGCCGATGCGCTGATTGGACTGCGCCACCTGTTGTTTCAAGTCCTCGATCTGCCGGCTCATCGCCCCCAATAGGGCCTTAATGTCGTCGTCCGCTGCCGCCGAACCGGACAACGCTCCGCACAAGGCAAGCAGCGCCGCCAATTTCAGTAAAAAATCGCCCGCTCTACTCACACTAGCCTCCCAGTTTGCGGAACAAGGCGTGGCACGAGGTACAGGTGGTGTTGATTTCATGCAGGTTGTCGCTGATTTGATCGATACGATTCGATTCGGCTTGCTGTTGCAACAAGCTCATTTCGCTACGCAGTTTTGCCGCCAACGCCCGAAATGCGGTTTGTTCGTCCGCGGTCAGGTTCAGACTGGGCATACTGGCGATGATCGTGTCGACGTTCGCCGACAGGCTATGCGCAGTCTCGGCAATCTGCCGCGCGTACTTGCGCCGCTCGGCATCGATTTGGGTCTCCGTCATAAATCGCTCATGCATCAGGCTGTCCATTCGATCCATCAGTTCACGTAATTTGCCGTCGCGAACCGCATGCAGGGCCGGCGTTCCGGTTTGGCTCCAACCGCTTGAGCTAGCCAGGCTTTTTGGCTCCGGCGCCGAACAGGCCGCCGCTGCCGCGGATAAAACGAGTATCGGGTAAATTTTTTTCATGGTGAAAGCCCCCTTTGGGCTGGCTGCGTGCAGCTGCAAAGCGTCAACACCGGAATGCCGGGAAAACACTGCGGAAACATGCCTTAATCATAGTGTGGATATTGTTATTCAGACCTCGGCAGTTTAGGTATCATGCCCTTCCGTTTACAACTACAGGAACCGGCCAATGACGCTTTTCGATACGTTGTCGCAGCATTCGGCGCATTTACCCGATGAATTGCAAGCCTGGGCCGGCGATTTTTGCGCCAGACTGGCCGAGGTTTCTAGCCCCGAGCATCTGGCCGCATTCGGCGACGACCGCTTCCGCGCTTCGGTATTGAAGGTTTGCGCCTGCAGCCAGTTCATCAGCGACAACTGGCTGCGCCACCCCGGCTTGCTGCCGGAACTGGTCGACTCGGGCGACCTGTTCGCCCCGCTACGCCGGCAGGACTACGCCGCCGCGCTAGCGCCGAGCGTGGGCTCGGCCGATTCTGAACCGACTCTGGCCCGCGCGTTGCGGCTGTTTCGGCGCCGGGAAATGGTCAGAATCGCCTGGCGCGATCTGGCCGGCTGGTCCGATCTGGACGAAACCCTGGCCGATCTGACCGCACTGGCCGAAACCTGCATCCAGACCGCGCTGGATTTTTTATACCGCCAGGCCTGCCAGCGCTGGGGCACGCCGACGCTGGCCGCCGGTACTCCGTTCAATATCGTGGTATTGGGCATGGGCAAACTCGGCGCCTGGGAGCTGAATTATTCGTCCGACATCGACCTGATTTTCGCCTACGCCGAGGACGGCGTGCTGAGCGGCAAAAAAGAAATCAGCTACGAGGAATTCTTCACCCGTCTCTGCCGCTCGCTGGTGAAAATGCTGGACGAGATCACCGTGGACGGTTTCGTGTTCCGCACCGACGTCCGGTTGCGACCGTTCGGCGACAGCGGCCCGCTGATCATGAACTTCGACGGCATGGAACAGTATTACCTGACGCAGGCCCGGGAATGGGAGCGCTACGCGATGATCAAGGCGCGCCAGGTAGCCGGCGATTTCGTCAGCGGCAAGCAACTGGCGGCGATGATCAAACCCTTCGTTTACCGGCGTTATCTGGACTACGGCGCCTTCGAAGAATTGCGTTCGTTGAAATTCCAGATCACGCAGGAATTGCGGCGCAAAGACCGGATGGAAAACGTCAAGCTCGGCCCCGGCGGTATCCGCGAAGTGGAGTTCATCGGCCAGGCCTTCCAACTGATCCGCGGCGGCCAGGACGTCGCGCTGCAGCAACGGGAAATCCAGACCGTATTGGACGTACTGCGCGATTTGCAATTGATGGGCGACGACGACGTCGCCACGCTGAAATTCGGTTACCGCTTTTTGCGCCGGGTGGAAAACCACATCCAGGAATACCAGGACAAACAAACCCACGATTTGCCCGCCGTGCCGCTGGCACAGCTGCTGCTGGCCTATTCGCTGGATTTCGCCGACTGGCAGGAATTCAAGCAGGAACTGGATCGGGTGCGCGCCTCGGTCCACGAAATTTTCGAACAGGTGTTCTCGCTCAGCGACCAGGACAACAAGCGGCAAAGCGCGCGCCTGATCTGGACCGCCGGGGCCGACGACGAACAGGCGCTGGAGGCGCTGGCCGATTACGGTTTCGCCGACCCGCTGGCCATGCAAAAAGCCGTCGCCGATTTCAAGGACTCCCACGCGGTAAAACGGATGACCGCCAAAGGCGCCGGCGTGCTGGACCGGCTGATGCCGAAGCTGATCGAACAGGTTGCCGGCAGCGAGCACGCCGACACCACCTTGCTGCGGATCTTGCAACTGTTCGAAGCCGTATCCGGCCGTAACGTCTATCTGGCCTTGCTCGCGGAAAATCCCGATGCCTTGCAACAACTGATCACGCTGGCCGCGGCCAGTCCCTGGATCTGCGAGTATCTGGCACAGTATCCGATCTTGTTCGACGAACTGCTGGACACCCGCTCGCTGTACGAGCCGTTGCAGAAACAGGCCTTGCGCGAAGACTTGCAGCGGGCGCTGAATAATGTCGACCAGCAGGACGGCGAACAGCTGATGATTGCGCTGCGCCAGTTCAAACACCTGAACGTGTTGCGGGTCGCCGCCGCCGACATCATGGGCGCGATTCCGGTGATGATCGTCAGCGATTATCTGACCTGGATCGCCGAAGCGATTCTGGAGCAGGTACTGGAACGGGCCTGGCACATGCTGGCCGCCAAACACGGCTGCCCGCCCGGCACCGGCCCGGGTCCGGCCGCTTTCGCCGTGATTGCGTTCGGCAAATTCGGCGGCATCGAGCTCGGTTACGGCTCCGACCTGGACCTGGTGTTTCTGTACGATTGCGCCGACGGCAACGCTACCACCGACGGCGAAAAACCGATCGGCACGGCCCAGTTCTATTTACGGCTGGGCCAGAAAATCCGCCATATCCTGGATACCAAGATGCTGTCCGGCGTCTTGTACGAGGCCGACCTGCGGCTGCGGCCGAATGGCGACTCCGGCTTGCTCGTAACCCATATCGGCCACTACGAAGCCTATCTGCGGGACCAAGCCTGGACCTGGGAACACCAGGCCCTGGTGCGCGGCCGTTTCGTGGCCGGCGACAAGCATTTGCAAGCCGATTACGAAGCGATTCGGGCCCGAATTCTGGCGCTGCCGCGCGATCCGGCCGAATTGCAGACCCAGGTGCGGGAAATGCGGGAAAAGATGCGCGACAATCTGGCGCCGAAAGACCCGGCGGTATTCGACCTGAAACACAGCGCCGGCGGCATCGCCGACATCGAGTTCATCGTCCAATACTCGATTCTGGCCGGCACCGCACACTATCCGGACCTTGCCACCTACACCGACAACGTGCGTCTGTTAGCAGGCTTGCAACAGCACGGTTTGATGCCGGCCGCTGACGCAGACTTGCTGAAGCAAGCCTACTGCGCTTACCGGGATTACGGCCACCACCAGGTCCTGCAAGGACTCAGCGCCACCGCAGACGGCGCCGAGTTTGCCGAATTGCGCGGCGAAGTCGAGCGGCTGTGGCGGCACTATATGCTGTGAACGGTTTCCGGTGTAAACCGCAAGCCGGGTGCAACAGTAATCCGTTGCGGCGACCCCGTGCTATGATGCCTTAGATCGCCCTGCCCGAGCGGGTAGCGACTGGAGGAATTTGATCGGCCAAACCGGACGGCAACGTTGACTAACCGCTGTTGGGGAGGCTCAAATATGACGCGACGTTGGCCAAGATTCGGTGGACTTGGCGCGGTTGCGACCGGTTTGGCGCTCGGGGTCGCGCCGACGGCGAAAACGAGCGCGGAAGTCGGCGAGGTTTACCGGCCGGCATCCACCCCGGAAGCGGCAGCAACAACCAAAAACGTCGCCGACATGGACATCGACGAACTGGTCGGCGTCAAGGTCTCGCCGTTCGAAGTATCCAGCCAACTCGACCGCGGTTACAGCGCCTCCAATTCGGTATCCGGCTCCCGTTTCGATTCGCCGATCCGCGAGCTGCCGTTCGCTTTGCAGGCCTTCACCGAGTCGTTCATTGCCGACCAGAAACCGCGCGACATTTTCGATATCGCCCGCTATTCGCCCGGCGTCACCTACCGCAGCAACGATTTCAACGAAGGCAATGCCAATCTGGCCATCCGCGGCTTCACCGTGGGCTCGCTGGCCGGCGGCAATATCCAGATCCTGCGTGACGGCGTGCACGGCCCGTCGATATTCGACTTCACCAATATTTCGCGGGTCGAGGTGGTTAAAGGCCCGGCCTCGTTTTTATACGGCCAGGTCGCGCCGGGCGGCATCGTCAACGTCATCACCAAACAACCGCAGCGCCGGTTTGCCGCCAGCGCCGACGCCCGCTACGGCTCTTACGGCGAATACCGCTTCGATGCCGACGTCACCGGCCCGGCCTCCGCCACGCTGGCCTACCGCCTGGCGGCATCCTACGACCAGGACATGCATTACTGGGATGCTTACGACGCCCATTCCTGGAACCTATCGCCATCCCTGCTGTGGCAGCCTAGCGACCGGCTCAGCGTCTCGCTGAAATTCGAACATTTCGAAAAGATCGAAGAACCGCAATTGATGCAAAAACCCGGCTACAGCACCTGGGCCGGACTGATCCCCAGCACGGCGGACCCGAACCTGTCCGGCGTCGACGTGCAGGGGCTGGCGGACACCTGGAACAGCATGGCCTACAGCGACTTCCGCCACAGCAAAACCAATAATTTCAGCAGTTGGATCGACGTCAAAGCCGACGAACACTGGAATCTGCGCGCCGGCTATTCGCATCTGGAATACGATATCGAAGCCGTGTTCAGCGGCAACCTGGGTATGTCGAACAACGCCACGCTAATACAAGGCCGGCGGGTACGGCTGCAAAACTATACCAACCGCGACGACACCGTCGAAATTCAGGGCGTCGGTAAATACGATCTGGGTTTCGCCAGCCTGCGCTTATTGCTCGGCGGCCAGTACGTGGACCGCAATTTCCACCGCAATGCCGGCCAGGCGCCGAACGATCCGGCCTTGGGCAACAACCCGATCGCCTCGCCGCTACCGCGGTGGGACTTGGGCAACCCGGCAACCTGGAACCGCAATACCGCGATTCCGCTAGCGGCCTTGACCGCCGGCCGCTTCAACCAGGACGTCGGCGCCGTTGACAAATCGGTTTACGGCGGCGGCACCCTGGGCCTGTTCGGCGACCGGCTACTGGCGTTGGCCGGCTGGCGCTGGACTTCCACGACCAGCCAAGTCAGCGACGGCCTGACCAACGTCGCCCAACCGCAAACCAGCGTCAGCAAACTCACGCCCCAGTACGGCCTGCTCTACAAAATCACGCCGGAATGGACCGCCTTCGCCACCTATGCCGAATCCTTCGTTCCCGCCACGTTTTTGGTCAACAACCTGGACGGCAGCCGCGGCATCCCTGAACCGAGCGAAGGCCGCGGGGTCGACATCGGCCTGAAAGCCGACCTGTTCGACGGCCGGCTGTCGAGCACGCTGACCTTCTTCGACATCGAAAACAAAAACATCGTCAACGATCTGGCCGTAACCGACGGCTTGGGTATCACCACCATCTACGGCGTCCCCACCGGCAAGCAGCGCTCGCGCGGTATCGAATGGGACGCCACGGCCAGGCTGGCCGACAACTGGCAGTTGTACCTGTCCTACAGCTTCATGGATGCCAAAATTACCGAATTCACCGGCAACGACGCCGCGATCCTGGCCCAGGATCCGAACACGCTGGACGCGACCGGCCGCGCCTATTACAAGAACGCGTGGCGCTTTCACAATGCGCCGCTACAAATGAGCGCGCCGCATCTGGCCAATCTGTGGACCCGCTACGATTTCGACGCCGGCCCGCTGCAAGGGCTGCATATCGGCGGTGGCGTCAACTTGGTGTTCGACCAGACCTTGTTACCGGACACGCCGAGTTCGGCCTACCAGACCTACGCCCTACTAAACGCCTTGCTCGGTTACGCCTGGCAAGTCGGCGGCCACAGCATCAGCGTCGACCTGATCGGTAAAAACCTGCTCGACGAACATTACCGGCCGTCGCAGAGCAGCCGCGGTCGACCGCAAGAGTTGATGGTCAACTTTTCGGTCAAGTACTGACTGCGGCGGCACGAGCATGCAATACGGCATCAAGTTTTCGCATAGCGGCTCCGGCCGAATCCGGGCATTCGGCCTGCTGACACTGCTGCTCTGCGCGTTAGCGCCGGCTCCGGCCTCGACTCAGGAAAACCCGTACCGGGTCAAAGCCGCCTTCCTGCGCAATTTCGCCCATTATGTGGTCTGGCCGGACCAAGCCTTGCCGGACAACGGTGCCCCCTGGTGCGTCGGCATCCTCGGTCCGGACCCGTTCGGCGAGATTCTGGACGATACCTTGCGCAACCGCACCGAGCAAGGCCGCGGCTTCCGCATCGTTCGCGCCCAGCGGCCGGCGGAATTGCCGGCTTGCCAATTGGTTTACATTGCTTACCCGGAGCCTTGGCAACGCCAACAAGCACTCGCCGAATTGCGCAACAAGCCGGTATTGACGATCGGCGACGCGCCGGATTTTCTCGACGCCGGCGGAGTCGTGGGCTTCGTTGTGGATGACCGGGTGGGCATGAGCATCAATCTGGACCAAGCGCGAGCAGTTTCGCTGACCATTCAAACCAAGATGCTGGAGGTATCCACCAGCGTCCTGTTCAACGGCGCCTTGCGCCGGATGAGGTAAGCGATGCCGATGCGATTGAACATTCACCACCGGCTATCTCTGATATTGTGGGGATCGGCTGTCTTGATCTTCATATTGCTCGGCGGCGGTTTGCTGATATATCAAAACCTGACTTTGGAGCAACGGGTCCATCAGATCATGGAACCCTACGCAGACTTGATCGCGGTTGGCACCGACAGCGCGGTGGCTTTCGAGGACGGCCAACGCGCCCAGGAAATTCTGGATACGCTGAAACACAATCCGCAATTGCTGGGGGCACACATCGTCCTCAGCGACGGCCGACTGCTGGCTCAAATCGGCAATCAGACGGAAGCCAATCTCGCCGACGTCGACAACCGCGACGGCATTTATCTGGCTTCGGCTCATGCCGACTGGGTGCAAACCCTCCCCAGCGGCGCCCGTCTGCGCCTGAGCATGAATCTGAAACAATTGAACCGCGAAACGCGTCAGACCCTGTGGCTATTCGGCGCCGGGGTCTTGATCCTGATGGGAGTTACCTGGAGCCAGTTGATGGTTTTGCGCCGCACGGTGGTAAGGCCGATCGCGGCGTTAACCGAAGCCACCGAGCGGGTGCGAGCCGAAGCCGATTACCGGCAGCGGGTACCGGCCGACGGCAACGACGAACTGGCCCGGCTCGGCCGCAATTTCAACGCCATGATGGCGGCGATTCAACAACGCGACGACGCCTTGCACCGGCTCAACCTGTTTCAACGCACCATTCTGGACAACGCCGCCCACGGTATCGTATCCACCAACTGCGACGGTATCGTCACCAGTTTTAACCCGGCCGCGGAACGGTTGTTGGGCTACCCGGCCGCAGAGGTGGTCGGGCGGGCAACACCGGCGTTGTGGCACGATAGCGAAGAGATCGCACTCTGCGCTGGCGAGCTCTCGGCGCAATTCGGCCAAACCATAACGCCGGACTTCGGCGTGTTCACTGCCCTAGCACAATATCGTTCGCCTGAAGAACGCCAATGGACGTTTATCCGCAGAGACGGCAGCTGCTTGCCGGTCAATCTTTCGGTGACGGCATTGCGCGACGAAAGCGGCCGGATCGGCGGTTTCGTCGGCTTGTTTTATGATCTGTCCGAACGCAAACAGGCGCAACAGCGTTTGCAATTGCTGAGTTTCGCACTGGACAAAGTCAGGGAAACCATCCTGCTGATGGGCGAAAACGACCCGCGGTTTTTGTACGTCAATCAAAGCGGCGCCCATACCCTGGGTTACAGTGTCGCCGAATTGACAGGGGGCATGAGCGTGTACGACATCGACCCGACTTGGACACCGGAAATGTGGCGAGAATTCTGGCCGCAGTTGTTGGAACACCGGCAAATTCAGTTCGAATCCATGCATTGCACCCGTCAAGGCCGCGTGTTTCCGGTGGAAATCACCGGCAACGCTTTCGAGTTCGACGGCAAAACTTACAATTTGGCGATCTGCCGCGACATCAGCCAGCGCAAGCGAACCGAAGAAGAACTGCGCCATTACCGCGACCGCTTGGAAGAAACCGTGCAGCACCGTACCGAAGAACTGCAAATGGCGCGAGATGCGGCGGAAACTGCGAATAAAGCCAAGAGCGCATTCCTTGCTAATATGAGCCACGAACTGCGCACACCGTTGAACGCGATTCTGGGGTTCTCCAGCCTGATGCGTAAAAGCGCACAACTGGCGGAGCGCGATCTGCGCAATCTGGACATCATCAATCGTAGCGGCGAACATCTCCTCAGCCTGATCAACCAAGTGTTGGAAATGGCCAAAATCGAATCCGGCCAAGTGCCGTTGGCGGAAGCGACTTTCGACCTGCAGGCGATGGTCGACGACGTGCTGAACATGATGCGCGCGCGCGCCACCGAAAAAGGGCTCAGCCTGGCGCTCGATCCGGCATCGGCGTTTCCGCAGTTCATCGTCGGCGA
This sequence comes from Methylomonas sp. Uni0011, assembly GCF_056850255.1. NCBI lineage: Bacteria > Pseudomonadati > Pseudomonadota > Gammaproteobacteria > Methylococcales > Methylococcaceae > Methylomonas > Methylomonas sp. Uni0011. The sequence continues at coordinate 92,800 of NZ_JBVVNO010000003.1, read as the reverse complement.
CCAATCCCGCTTACGCCAAGTCTTGATCAATCTGGTCGGCAATGCGTTGAAATTCACGGTCAAGGGCGGCGTCACCGTTCGCCTGCGCAGCAAACTTAACGCCACTGCGCACCTGCTGATAGAGGTAGAAGACACCGGCATCGGTATCGCCGAGCAAGACCGGCAACGCATCTTCGAACCCTTCGTCCAGATCGGCCAAACCACCGCGAGCAAAGGCACCGGTCTGGGCCTGAGCATCACCCGCCAATTCGTACAATTGATGAACGGCAGTATCGGGCTGGAAAGCGTCGAGGGCCAGGGATCGCTGTTCCGAGTCGAACTGCCGCTACGCATATCGGAACCGGCCAAAGGCGCCGCTCAGCAGGCCGCGGCAGACGAACGCGAAGTGTTGGGGCTGGCGCCGGACCAACCGGAGTACCGGATTCTGATCGTCGAAGACCAGACCGACAATCAACTGCTGCTTTCCTGGATCTTGGAAGCCATCGGTTTCAAGGTCAAATTGGCCGAAAACGGCCGGGACGGGGTGGAACTGTTCCAAAGTTGGAAACCGCACCTGATCTGGATGGATCGGCAAATGCCGGTGATGGACGGTCTGGAAGCCACCCAAACCATTCGGGCCTTACCGGGCGGCGATGCGGTAAAAATCGTCGGTGTGTCGGCGTCGGCATTTGCCGAACAGCGCGACGAAATTTTGGCAGCGGGCATGGACGAATTTATCGGCAAGCCCTACCATCCGGCCGAAATCTACGATTGCCTGGCCCGGCAATTGGGGGTACGTTACCGCTGTGCCAATGCGCCGGCCGCCGAGACGCCGGCCTTCAGCACGGACAGCCTGAGCAAGCTGCCGGCTGCGGTGCGCTACGATCTGGAAAATGCCTTGAAAAGCCTGGAAAACCAACGTATCGCCGATGCCATCGGCCAAGTCCGGGCGCATGATGAGCAACTGGCCGCAGCACTGGCGCTGCAGGCCGAAAACTATAACTATCCAGCGATATTGAAAGCATTGCGAGCCAATCGAGGCGATTCGACATGACCAGCCGTCAATCCAGAATTCTTGTCGTCGACGACACCCCGGCATCGCTGAAGCTGTTGTCGGAACTGCTGCGGGCGGAAGGCTACGAGGTCCGCTCCGCCATCGACGGCGAATTGGCGCTGGAATCGGCGTTCGACAACCCGCCGGATCTGGTGATGTTGGACATCATGATGCCCGGCATCGACGGCTTCGAAGTCTGCCGTCGGCTGAAAGCGCACCCGGCCACGCGGCAAGTGCCGGTCATCTTTGTCAGTACCCTGTCGGAAACCGAAGAAAAAGTACAAGGCTTCCATTTGGGTGCGGTGGACTACGTGTCCAAGCCTTATCAGCGCGAAGAGCTGCTGGCGCGAGTGCGGACCCATCTGGAAATCGAACGCCTGCGCAACCGGCTGGAAGAGGCGGTGGCGGAACGCAGCAGCCAGCTGAACCGGAGCGAGCAAAAACTCAGAACCACGCTGGACGATTACATTTCCGCCCACACCCAATTGCACACCCTGCTGGATACCATTCCCGATCTGGTCTGGCTGAAAGACCCGAACGGGGTGTATTTGACCTGTAACCTCCAATTCGAACGCCTGTACGGTGCCAGCGAAGCCGAGATCGTCGGTAAAACCGACCGCGACTTCGTCTCCGCCGAACTGGCCGACTTTTTCCGCGACAACGACCAAAAAGCAGTGCGGGCCGGCAAGGTATGCGCCAACGAGGAATGGCTGGAATTTGCCGACAACGGTTACCGCGGCCTGTTCGAAACCCTGAAAACTCCGGTACTGGACCGAAACGGCAAGTTGATCGGCGTGCTGGGTATCGCCCGCGACATTAGCGAACGCCGGGCGGCCCAGGCCAAAATCCAGCGCCACATGCAACTCTACGCCGCATTGAGCCGGTGCAATAAAGCCATCGTCCAGTCCGCCGACGAGGCGGACCTTTTCCTCAGCGTTTGTCAGGCTGCGGTGGAATTCGGCGGCATGAAGATGGCATGGGTCGGCCTGCTGACTGCCGACCGGAGCGCGCTTCGCCCATGCGCCAGTTTCGGCGAGGGCGCCGACGAACTGCAAACCATCGACATGGCCTTGACCGCCGGCAGCACCTTCAGCCGCAGTCCCACCAGCGTTGCGATCCGCGAACAACGGCCTTATTGGTGTCAGGACTTTCAAAACGATCCGTTAACCCTGCCATGGCGAGCCCAAGCGCTAAAAGCCAATTGGAAAGCGTCTGCCGCTCTGCCCTTGCACCAGGGCGCCGGCGTGTTCGTGTTGTATGCCGACGAAGTGGACGCTTTCGACGCCGACGCCCGCGGCCTGTTGCTGGAAATGGCTACCGACATTGATATTGCGTTGGACAACTTCAGCCGCCGCAGGGCCCAGCAACAAGCCGAAGCCGAAATAGAGCGGCTGGCATTTTACGACCCACTGACCGGCCTGCCCAACCGCCGCCTGCTTTACGACCGCCTGCATCAGGCCATCGTCGCCAACGCCCGCGCCGCCAGCCACGGGGCGGCGCTCTTCATCGATCTGGACAATTTCAAGACGCTGAACGACACCAAAGGCCATAACCACGGCGACTTGTTGCTGGTCGAAGTGGCTCGCCGTCTGGAAGACAGCGTTCGCGAAGGCGACACGGTAGCCAGGCTGGGGGGCGACGAGTTCGTCGTGATTTTGAACGGCCTTAACACCGATCCGGGGCAGGCTTCGGCTCAAACCAAAATGATAGGCGGCAAAATCCTGACGGCGATCAGCCGCCCCTACCCGCTGCAAGGCTACGAGCACCATTGCTCGGCGAGCATGGGCGTCGGCTTGTTTCGCGATCCGGATACCACGGTAGAAGAGCTGCTGAAATGCATCGATACCGCGCTGTATCAGGCAAAACGCAGCGGCCGCAACAGCATGCAGTTTTACGACCCGGCAATGCAACAAGCGCTGGAAACCAAAGCCGCACTGGAAAACGACTTACGCCGGGCACTGGAAGAAAACGGTTTCCTGCTCTATTTTCAGCCGCAAGTCGACCAGGACGGCAACATTGTCGGCGCCGAAGTCTTGATCCGTTGGCAACATCCGCAACGCGGTCTGGTCGGGCCGGCGGAATTCATCCCGCTGGCCGAGGAAACCGGGCTGATTGTGCCGATCGGCAATTGGGTGGTGGATAGCGCCTGTGCCCAGTTGAAACATTGGGCGGACCGGAGCGGATTCGATAACCTGCAACTGGCGGTCAACGTCAGTGCGCCGCAATTTCGGCAGGCGGATTTCGTCGCCCAGGTCCGCCGGACGATTGCGCGTCACGGACTCTGTCCCAGCCGCCTGAAGCTGGAACTGACCGAAAGCCTGGTATTGGCCGATATCGACGATACCATCGTCAAAATGCAGCAACTCAGGGAAAGCGGCGTCAGTTTTTCGATGGACGATTTCGGCACCGGCTATTCGTCGCTGTATTACCTGACCAAGCTGCCGTTCGATCAGTTAAAAATCGACCGTTCCTTCGTGCACAATCTGGGCGTGAGCCAAAACGACGCGGTCATCGTCCAGACCATCATTGGCATGGCCGACAATTTGGGTATCGAGTGCTTGGCCGAAGGCGTCGAAACCGAAGAACAGCTCGCCTTTCTGAAAGCCCACGGCTGCCATTTCTACCAGGGCTTTCTGTTCGGCCGGCCGCTGCCGCTGGAACAATTCCAGGCCCGGTTACAGGAAGCCAGCGACCAACCGACAAACCTCGACCTACGCGTCTTCGATAGCCGCCCCTAGCGGGGTCTTGCCGGCGGGCGTCCTGGTTCCTGGCGTTCTGCGGCTTTGGTCCGGCCGGCGCGCAAACCTCAATCTCTCCCCATCCATCCCGAATTTTCATCCGCTGACGCTTGCATTCGGCCGCGTCCGGCTCGAGCGTTCGCGCGGGAACATATTTTTGCTTGACTTATAATTGCGAATCATTATCATTTGTATCAAATGCTATTGCTTCTCTCGCGGTGGCATCTCCGCATCTTCGGTCTCGCTTGGAGAATGCGGTTTTTTAAGCCCGTTAATCCGGCGTCCTCGCTAACAGTAAAGCGGCCGCCGGGTTAGCCCCCTGACAACGAGGTCTCTATGGACGAAGCCGAAACCACGGCCGGATCACAAGCGGAATTGACCCGGTTGCATGCGACCACCTGCCTGTTGATGACTCAGTTCATCAGCGGCCGGCATTGCCCGAAACTGTCGCAGCAAATCGTCAGCCAGCTCGGCCATTTGTTATCCCATCCGCAATCGCAAACGCGGTCCGAAAGCCGCGAGCTATACCAACAACTACTGACGCACTGGCAAGGAGTGACCCAACAATTGATAGACCTTAAGCAGCAACAGCGGCAAACCGCCGTTTACCACTGAACCTTGTTATGAATGAGCTTAACCCTAAAAACAAAGACGTTCGAATCGCCGCCACCGTCGCCAACCGCCCGCGCCTCAGTACCCGCGAGTTGTTCGCCGCACAGAGCGAAGTGATTATCGAGCACCAAGGCGAAGAATATCGCTTACGCATCACCAGCAACGGCAAATTGATTTTGACCAAATAAACCGTAGTACCGCATAGCCAGCCAACCGGACGGTAGCCAGCCAAGCGTAACCAACCCACGCAATAGTCGAGGCTATATGACCGTCAATCTGTGTTTTCTACAAGCCATCGCCGTAGCAACCAGTCCGCAACGGCAACCCGCGTTCCGCCATGCCGGTTCGCAGCCGCAGCCTTCAGCATCCGGCCATTGGCTGGGCCTGAGCTTAGTCCTTGCCTTGCACATTGCCGGTCTATGCCTGATTCCGGACAGCCAGCCCGAACCCAAAATCACGCCGCCGCAGGCCATCATGGTGAATTGGATCGCCGCACCGGCCGCCAAAGCGCCTACTCCGGCTCCGCCGCCGGCCGCCGCCCAAGCGAAACCGGAAGCGGTCAAACCCAAAGCCAAACCCTTGCCTCAGGCTGCCAAACCGAAACCGATACTGGCCACGCCCAGCGAAACCGCCTCGCCGATCAGCATGCCGGCCGAACCGCTGCCCGCACCCGAGCTGCCGGCACCTGCCGCCGTTTCGACAGCAGAAGCCACACCGGCCGCGGCCAAAACCAGCGAAACCGACAACAATCAGGCGCCATTGACCCTGCCCAACCTGAACGCCGACTACCTGAACAACCCGCCGCCGGCCTACCCGCCGATCTCGCGCCAATTGGGCGAACAAGGCAAGGTCTATTTGCGGGTCTTGGTCAATGTCGAAGGCAACGTCGATCAAGTCACGTTACGCAAAACCAGCGGCCACGAACGCCTGGACGCCGCCGCGCAGGAAACCGTCAAAAAATGGCGTTTCGTGCCGGCCAAACGCGCCGAACAAGCGGTCGCCGCTTGGGTAGTAGTACCGATTTCATTCAGCCTTGAGGGATAAAGCCATGTCGTTCAACCAAAATCTCAGTCATTTTTTGTCGCAAAGCGACACCGTCGGCCAAACCCTGTTCGGGCTACTGCTGTTGATGTCGGTCACCAGTTGGTATTTCATCGCCGTCAAAGCCTGGCACGGCTTGCAGGCGCGGCGAAACAGCAAACATTTCCTGAACCAATTCTGGAATGCCGCCTCGCTGGACGAAGTGGCGCACTCGCTGCATCAACACCGCGACGACGAACCGTTTTCGCATCTGGCATATCACGCGATCAGCGCCAGCCGCCACCACGCCAAGCACGGCAAACAACGCCTGCAGGAAGCCGGTTCGGCCGGCGAATTCCTGACCCGCGCCATGCGCCGGGTCATCGACGAGGAAACCGCCAAGCTGGAATGGGGCCTGACCGTACTGGCCTCGATCGCCAGCACCGCACCGTTCGTCGGCCTGTTCGGCACGGTCTGGGGTGTTTACCACGCCTTGATCGGCATCGGCGAAAGCGGCCAGGGTTCGCTGGAACAAATCGCCGGCCCGGTCGGCGAAGCACTGATCATGACCGGCCTGGGCTTGGCCGTCGCCATCCCGGCCGTACTGGCCTACAACGATTGCGTCCGCTCCAACCGGGTATTGCTGGCGCAACTCGACGCCTTCGCCCACGACCTGTTCGCGTTCCTGACCACCGGCTCGGCCATCGCATCCGGCGCCGCGCCGGCCAATCCCGCCCAAAAACTGACGCTGGTTAGCGTGGGAGCGGAATAATGGCCTTCGGCAACTTTGACCAAAATAAAGCCGGCGGCCATTCGATGGCCGAAATCAACATGGTGCCGCTGATCGACGTGATGCTGGTGCTGTTGGTGATCTTCATGATCACCGCACCGATGATGACCCACAGCGTCAAAATCGACCTGCCCAAGGCCAGCAGCCAGGTGCAACCGCCGACACCGGTCGAGCCGGTGAATCTGGCGATAAATGCCGACGGCCAATTGTTCTGGAACCGGGACGCCGTCAGCCGCGAGCAATTGCAACAACGCTTGCAGCCGCTGGGCCAGCAAGCCGACGCCCCGGAAGTGCATATCCGCGCCGACCGCAACGTGGCTTACCACTTTATCGCCGAAACCCTGGCCGACGCGGCGAATGCCGGCGTCAGCAAGATCGGCTTCGTCTCGGAGCCGGAGAAAAAATAGTACACAAAATTCCGACCTTTGCCGGTTTTGGGATGTCTGGCGTAGGCGAGGTAGGGACGCCGCGTTGTCATGGTATGAACAGTAAAACGCCGTTACGTCAGATATCCCAAAGCCGGCAAAGACACATGCCGACCGCTTTCGTGCCACTGCAAACCGGCCGGCGGTGGACAACCGAGCACTGGTAGCAACGATGCCGCCAGCCGTTGCGCCGATCTGCCCGGCGCCTGGCTGCGCGGCGCAGGACACCGACAAGGACCCGTCGGCCGACAAGGATGTCACCCTACACGGATAAATTAACAGCCGGCACCGAATAGCCGGCAAGCAGTACCAACCGAAACAACCCGCCAGCCCCCTAGCCGTCGCGCCAGGCAGCCAGCAGTAACCACTGTATGCCATGGCAACCAAACTGAATTACTCATCGACAACACTCGGCCGCTGCCCCTATGCGGCCTGCGCCGAATCTGCCGAGACTTGCAGCCGCGCCGCACTGTGCACGCTGCTATGGCTGCTGGCCGCTACGCCGTTGGCGGCCGAGCCCGTCGAAGCCGAAGTCGTCGAGGCGCCCGAAGAACTCGAGCTGGAAACCGTCACGGTCAAAGCTCAAGCCGAAAAACCGGCCGCCGCCCCGCCCGGCACCCAATCGACGATAGACGCCAAAACCATCGAGCAACGCATGGTCCGCAATATCAAAGACCTGATCCGCTACGAACCCGGCGTCAACGTCGGTAACGATCCGCAGCGCTTCGGCGCCAGCGGTTTTACGATCCGCGGGCTAGGCGGCAACCGGGTGTTGATGCAGATCGACGGCGTGCGGCTGCCGGAAGCTTTCAGTATCGGCTCGTTCTCCAACGCCACTCGCAACGCGGTGGACATGGATGCACTGAAGGCAGTGGAAATCGTGCGCGGCGCCGGCCCGGCCGCTTACGGCGGCGACGCCATGGGCGGCACGGTCAATTTCGTCACCAAAGACCCGCGCGACTATTTGAACGTGTTCGGCAAGGACTATTACACCGGCCTGAAACTGAACTACAACACCACCGATAACGGCTTTACCCAAACCGCCACCTTCGCTAACGCACTGGGCGGCTGGGAAAGCATGGCGCTATTCACGCACATGGCCAGCAACGAAACCGACAACAAAGGCAGTGTCGAAACCTTGGGCAGTACTCGTACCGCGCCCAGCCCGCAGGACAACGGCAATTACAACCTGCTGACCAAACTGCTGTACCGGTTCGATGATGACAACATCTTGCGGCTGAGCGGCGAATGGCTGAACAGCCGTTCCGATCTCGAAAGTCTGTTCATCATGGGCGAGCCCGACTTTAGCGGCCGCTTTGTCAACCGCATGCTGACCACCGATACCCAAACGCGTTGGCGGCTGACGTTGGACCACGCCCTGAAGCACCTGGACACGGCATTCGTCGATGATGCCATGTGGAAGTTTTACACTCAAAAATCCGCCACCGGCCAAGTCACCCTGCAGGATCGCACCAATTCAAACGAAGGTAACACGCTGACCACCCGACTGTTCGATTTCGCCAACGACGATTTCGGCGGCGAATTGAAATTGAACAAAAATTTCACGCTCGGCGAATCCCGGCACGCCTTGCAATACGGCGGCCAAATCAGCAAGAACAGCATCGAACAACAACGCGACGGCAGCCGTGCCTGCCTCAGCGGTTCACCTAATCCATTAGTTTGTGCCAAGGGCAGCATCAGCAACGCGGTTACGCCGGACGATTTTCCGGTACGGGATTTTCCACTGTCCACCGTCACCAAAGCGGGCGCTTACATCGAGGATAACATCGGCTTACTCGACAAACGCATCGAACTGATTCCGGGCGGCCGCTTCGAATATTTCCGCTTGTTGCCGGAAGTGGATTACCTGTTTCAAAAAGCCTCGGATGCCGCGGTTGCGGAAGGCGGCGATCCGATTGTGCCCAGCGTCATCGACGCCCATGCCTTCCTGCCGAAGTTCGGCGCCTTGCTGCACCTCACCGATATTTTCAGCGTGCACGGCCAATACAGCCACGGTTTCCGCGGCCCCAACTTCAGCGAAAGCAATTTGGGCTTCACCAACGTCACTGGCGGTTACAGCACCATACCCAATATCAATTTACAGCCGGAAACCAGCATCGGAGCCGAAGCCGGCTTACGCGGCCGGGGCGCGGCCGGAGAGTTCGATATCAGCGTTTACCGCAACGATTACCAACAATTCATTTACCAAAAGACCATCTGTAATCCCGTCAAATCCCTGTGTCCACCGCTGAATTTCCTGACGTATCAAAACGTCAACAGCGCCGACCCGATCCGGATTCAGGGGATCGAATTCAAAAGCCGGTTTAATCTGGACTGGCTGACACCGGTGCTAACCGGCGCCAGCCTACTGGTCAGCGGTTCTTATACCCAGGGCATCAACCTGGAGACGCAGCGCAGCGACGACGAGGCACTCAGACAAATCAGCCCGAAGAAAGCCGTCATCGGTTTGAGTTACGACCAGCCCGGCGGCGACTGGGGCTCTGAGTTGATTCTGACCCTGGTCGGCCCGAAACAAGCCTCGACCCTGCCGCAGCCCGCCGACGAGGTGGAAGCAAAAGCTCGGCTGCTGCCCAGCGGTTACGGGGTTATCGATTTCAACGCTTACTACAACGCCGGCAAACATCTCAGCTTCAACGTCGGGGTGTTCAATCTGCTGGACAAGAAATATTTCGACTGGGAAGACATCAACACCCGCGGCAACGACCCGCACGCCACGTTGAACCGCTACTCCAGTTCGGAATATTGGGGAGACCGCTATTCCCGGCCGGGCCGCAACCTCGGCGTCTCCATGAAACTGGCATTTTGATCGAGGACAAACCGATGAGCACAACAGCCAGGGCCAAACAGGCGGCCCAACGCAAACTGGAAACCCTGTTCGGCGATCTGCTGGACCACGACGGTTACGGCGACTTGCGGGTAGAAATGCGCCTGCTAAAACGCGGCCAGAAGGAAGTCATCATTTACTGCGGCAAACAGTATCGCTACGTCGTGGACTTTCAAGCACGGGATGCGGCCAGCGTAAATCGCGCGGCGCAATCCGCTGCGGAGCCGGGAAAACCGGATTGATTTTTAAATTTCCGCCACCGCAACCACAGACGCGGATCGCCGGCACGGGGCCGAAACGGCGGAAACAATTTTTGGCAAAACCAACGCTGCGTCTTCACGGCGAAGAGCAACGCTAATTCAATCAAGCATAGGAAAGCATTATGAAAACGACTCATCAACTGACTTTGATCGCCGGCCTGTTATCGCTGTCCGGCGCGGCCTTCGCGGATATCACCAACGGCCCGAACCCCTACGCCGCCGGCTACGGTTTCGACACCCCCACCGAAGCGGCTTGGGGCGGCTGGACTCGCGGCGATGCCGGCACGCTCTACGCCGAATGGGATACCTTTATTGACAGTACCTATCCCGGCACTCGCACCGCCGCACCCGATGTCGGCAGCGCCGGCACCAGCAACGCCAATATCGCCTGGAATGCCGGTACCTTCGCCGCCGGGTCGGGCAATCTCTACAGCTTCAGTGTCATTGAAGACTTCACCGCGTCGTTAAGCGGCAGCACGGCGTCAGGCCCGCTACGCGTGGCCCTGCAATTCGAAACCTGGGGCGTACAAATGGATTACGACAGCATTTTGCTGAACGGCGCTGCGCCGACCTATGTCGACACGACCTATTTCGAGGCCAACTACGCCAGTTCTTTCGGCCCTGTCGATCTGGTCCAGTATCTGGCGATCTGGGATCTGCCAACCGCGGCGGCCAGTTACGCATTCGACTTCAACAGCACCGAACACAGCATGAGCCTGGCCCAGGTCGCAATCGACATCGGCCCGAGTACCGGCCCAATTTCCGGAGTACCGCTGCCGGCCGCGGTGTGGATGTTCGGCGCCGGGCTGATGGCCGTGCTGGGCGTCAATCGTAAAAAAGGCTTGGCGGCCTAGGCCGCCGTTTGCGCTTGGCGCCGCCGGCGCCAAGCCCGACTACCGCGATGCCGGCCACAGCGGCATCGCGTTTTAGCAACCGGAGTTAAACATGATGCTGAATACGACCGCTACCCAAAACGCCAGCGCCGCCTACGAATTGAAACTGGCCTGGCGCGACCTGTTGGCCGACCACCCCCATCTGCGGCCGCGCGACGCAGCCAGCAGCCTTGGCGTCAGCGAGGCCGAACTGGTCGCGACCGGCTGCGGCGACAACGCCGTCCGCCTGCGTCCGGACTGGCCGGCTCTGATCGATGCCGTCGGCGGGCTCGGACCGGTGATGGCCTTGACCCGCAACGACGTTGCCGTACACGAAATAACCGGCCGGTACGAACGGCTGCGTTTGTGCGGCGATCTGCTGTTGGTGTCCGGCCATAACCTAGAACTGTGTCTGCTGACCGGCCGCTGGCATTCCGGCTACGCGGTGACCGAGCAAAGCCGGATCGGTCCGCGGCAAAGCCTGCAGTTTTTCGACGCCGAAGGCGAGGCCGTGCACAAGATCTACCTGACCGAGCAGTCCGATGCCGGGCGCTACCGGCGCTTGGTCGCCAGCTTCGCCGCCGCCGACCAATCACCGACGGTAGAGCCCTTGAATATTGCCAGACCCGACGATATCGACTGGGCGACAACCGAGCGCCTGCCGGAGTTATGGCAGCGTCTGAGCCGGCCGCTGGCCGGCCGGCTGCAAACCGTCGGCTTCATTTCCGGGCAACAATTCCGGGAACTGCTGCAGCAATTGGCGCGGCGGGCGATGCCGCTGCAAATTCTGGTCCCCAGCCCCGGCGCGCTGCAGTTGCACACCGGCCCGGTGCAGAACCTGCGGATTACCGAGCCTTGGTTCAACGTGCTGGACCAGGGCTTCAATTTGCATCTGAACGAAAAAGGCGTGGCCGAGACCGCCATCATCCAGCTCGACCACGGCCGGCACACGCTGCGCGGTTTGCTGTTACGCGACCGCCTCGGCTACACCGCGGCGACCGTTTTCGGCGCTTACGACCCCGTCGACGGCGAAAATCTGTTGTGGCAGGAATTCATCGACGCCCTGCCCGGCAATCGTATTTTCAATTAACGGCCCGGCGTTTTCCGGGCACAGGATAAGACCATGAATCCAAAAACGATAGACCTCGACCAAATCCGCCAAAGCTACAGCGCGTTGGCGCAAAGCTTTTCCTCGGTCTTGCTGGCCACGGTCAGCGCCGACGGCGAACCCGAAGCCAGTTATGCCGCCTATCTGCAACACGACGGCGACTACTACATTTACGTCAGCGAGTTGTCGGCCCACACCCGTAACCTGCTCGCCAACGGCAAGGTCTGCTTGCTGTTCCTTGAGGACGAGGACAAGGCCACGCATCTGTTCGCCCGCCAGCGCGTCACCTACCACTGCAAGGCCGGCGAAATCGACCGCGACAGTGCTGCCTTCGACGACCTGATGAGTCTGTTCGAAGAAAAATTCGGCGCCTTCATCCGTCAGTTGCAGAGCATGCAGGACTTCCATTTGTTCCGCATCCAGCCGCAGCGCGGCAGCTTTGTGCAAGGCTTTGCCAAGGCTTTTGCGATAGAAGGCGACGATCTGAACCAAATCCGCCACATGAACGATGTCGGTCACAAGTCCCGCGCACCGGTCGAAGCGCCGGCATAAGCGGCAGGGATTTGCAGATGAAACTCAGCCTATCGCTAAGCCTTGCCGGCCGAAATGCGCTCGCCGCGCTGGTCTGGCTGGGGGCCGCCACGCCGGTATCGGCCGCCGCACCGGCCCGCATCGTTTCGGTCGGCGGCGCGTTGACCGAGATTGTTTACGCACTGGGCGGCGAGGCGCGTCTGGTCGGCGTCGACAGCACCAGCCTGACCCCGGACGCCGCCAAAGCGCTACCGCAAGTCGGTTACATGCGCACGCTGTCCGCCGAAGGCGTGCTGTCGCTGCGCCCCGACTTGCTGCTGGCCAGCGCCCACGCCGGGCCACCGGCGGTATTGGCGCAATTGCACGCGGCCGGGGTACGGATCGAAACCCTGGCCGAGGATTATTCCGCTGCCGGCATCGCCGCCAAAATCGATACGATTGCCGGCTTGCTGGAACGGCCCGAGCGCGGCCGGGAACTGGCCGGGCAAGTGCAAGCCGACTTCGCGCGGCTGGCGCAGTGGCGCGCGCAACACAGCGAGCAACCCAAGGCCTTGTTTTTGATGGCGGTCGCCCACGGCGCACCGCTGGCGTCGGGCCGCGGCACCGCCGCCGACGCGGTGTTGGCGTTGGCCGGCGCCCGCAATGCCGCTGCTGAATTGCAAGGTAACAAACCTATCAGTACCGAGGCGATGATCGCTGCCGCGCCGGAGGTGATTTTGTTGACCGACGTCGCCGCCAATGCCATCGGCGGCCTGGACGCGTTCTACCGACAACCCGGCATTGCTCAAACGCCGGCCGGACGGAACCGCAACATCCGGGTCGTCGATACCTTGGCCTTGCTCGGCTTTGGTTTGCACAGCGGTCAGGCCATCCTGGAACTGGCGATGCAATTGCGCCGCGAGCCGGCGGTTGCCGCCGACGCGGGAGCCAATCGATGACTGCCTGTTCCGCAACCGAGGCCGCCAGACCGAGCCAGGGGCCAAAACCAGCCTTGAGCCGGGCCGGCCTGTGTTGGCTGCTGGCGCTTTTATTGGGTTTGGCGGCCTTGGCTGCGCTGGGTAGCGGCGCGGTGGCGATCTCGGCCGGCCAGGCCGCCGCGATCGTCGCCGACCGCTTCGGCATCGTCCTGCCCTGGCCCTTCGCTGCCGAGCAACAAGCGGTGCTGTTGGCGATCCGCGCACCGCGTCTGGTGCTTGGCCTGCTGGTCGGCGCCGCCTTGGCCGCATCCGGCGCGGCGATGCAGGGCTTATTCCGCAACCCGCTGGCCGATCCGGGCTTGATCGGCGTCTCCAGCGGCGCAGCGCTGGCCGCGGTGGCGGTGATCGTGCTGCGCGACGGCTGGTTCGGCGCGCTGGCCGGCGCATTCGGCGCCTATTTGTTGCCGGTCGCGGCCATTGCCGGCGGCTTTGGCGTCAGTTGGCTGGTCTACCGGCTGGCCGACAGCGGCGACCGGCTGGACGTGGCCTCACTGTTGTTATCCGGTATTGCCATCAACGCCCTGGCCGGCTCCGCCACCGGCCTGCTGGTTTATCTGGCCGACGACGACCAATTGCGCAGCTTGACCTTCTGGAGCCTGGGCAGCCTGAACGGTGCCGGCTGGGACGGCGTCATGTTGGGTGCGCCGTTTTTACTGGCGAATCTGCTGCTGTTACCGTGGCTGGCCGACGCGCTGAATGCATTGCTGCTCGGCGAGGCCGAAGCCGGCCATCTCGGTTTTCCGGTGGAACGGATCAAGACCGGCGTGGTGGCTTTGGTCGCGCTCGGTGTCGGCGCCGCGGTGGCCTTGTCCGGCGTGATCGGCTTCGTCGGCCTGGTGGTGCCGCATCTGTTGCGGCTGGCGTTGGGTCCGGATCACCGCTGGCTGTTGCCGGCTTCCGGCTTGCTTGGCGCCTTGCTGCTGATCTGCGCCGACTATCTGGCCCGCAGCTTGGCGGCGCCGGCCGAGATTCCGATCGGCATCGTCACCGGCCTGCTCGGCAGTCCGTTTTTTCTGTGGCTGCTGTTTCGGCAAAAACTGATGGGGCATTGACATGCTGCAAGCAATCGACCTGAGCTTGCGCGCCGGCCCGAAAACCTTGCTGGCCGGCGTGACGCTGCAACTGCGTCCCGGCGAAGTGCTAGCCGTGGCCGGCCCCAACGGCGCCGGCAAATCCAGCCTGCTGCGGGCCTTGAGCGGCGAACTGGCGCCGAGCGCCGGCCAAGTGCTGATGAACGGCCGGCCGCAAGCCGACTGGCCGCCCAAGCAAGCGGCGCGTTTGCGCGGGGTGTTGCCGCAAAGTTCCGGACTGGCCTTTAGGTTTAGCGTGCGTGACGTGGTCTTGATGGGCCGCAGCCCGCAACGTAAAACCCACAGCGCCGCGCAAAATCGGGCGATCGCCGAACAAGCTTTGGCGCTGACCGACACCGGCCATCTGGCCGAGCGCATCTACACCACGCTGTCCGGCGGCGAGCGGCAACGGGTGCAATTGGCGCGAGTGCTGGCGCAAATCTGGGAGCCGCAACACCCGCTGCAGCGTTATTTGCTGCTGGACGAACCGACCTCGGCGCTGGATCTGGCACACCAACACGCCGTGTTAGCCATCGCCCGCCGTTTTGCCGACCGGCAACAGGCCGGGGTATTGGCGGTGTTACACGACCTGAACCTGGCCGCGCTCTACGCCGACCGCATCGCCCTGCTGCACCAAGGCCGCTTGACCGCCATCGGCACCCCGGCACAAACCTTGAACAGCGCATCGATCCGGCAAGTGTTCGACTACCCGGTCAGCATCGCCAGCCACCCGCAACACCCGCAGGCGCTGTTAGTAATACCGCAACGGCAAGCCGCGCCCGGCATGCCGGCGCAATGAGAGAGTCGGTCCATGCGGCTGGCGCTCACTTGAGCCGAGGAATACCCGTTTTAGCGTGTTCGGAGGAATGCGTTAACAAAAGCCGCCAGGGATGGCGGCACCTTTAATTTTGAGGAAATGAACATGTACAGTTCGAGACTAGCCGGAACAACGGTCGGCAAATGCCCCTTATTTTCAGGCACCGGCGGAGATAAAGTATCCGGCTTGGGGCGCCACCCTGCATCCTCACGCGAGAGCGTGGGGACAACACACCAGGCAGTATGGACGTTGCTGGGCGCGCTAGCTTGGTCTGCCTCAAATCCAGCCCAGGCTTTGATTATCGAATTCGATTACCGCTACGACACCTGCGGCTTTTTCACCGACACCGCCAGTGGCGCGGCGTTGACCGAAAGGCGAGAGATGCTGAAATTGGCCGCGTCCGCCTATGCCGGGTTTAGCGACCAATTGGCGCCTATCGCGCCGCAAACCGGCGATAGTTGGTCGGTGACCATAATCCATCCGAGCCTGGGCGGAGCGCCGTTGCGGCTGACCGATCTGAGCGTCGCCGCCGACACCATTCGGGTGTTCGTCGGCGGCTCGCCGTCCGCGCCCGGCGTACTCGGCTTTGCCGGTGCCGGCAGCAACCTGAGCGCCAGCGGTTCCGCGTCATTCGTCTCGGCTGTATTGACGCGCGGCCAGACCAACGCCGTCGGCGACAACGCCAGCGATTACGGCGTTTGGGGCGGCTATATCTGGTTCAACGCCGCGCAGGACTGGTATTTCGGCGCCGACGCCGACGAATTGTCACCGGGACGGCCGGACTTTTTGACCACCGCGACCCACGAACTGGGCCATATCCTTGGCTTCGGCGAGGCTGACTCCTGGTTCAGCCAAATAGACCCGGCCACCAATACCTTCACCGGCGCGGCCTCCACCGCCGTCTACGGCGGCCCGGTGCCGTTGGATCAATTCGATAGCCACTGGACGGAAGGCCTCTACAGCGAGGTATTCGGCATACCGCAAGAAACGCTGATGGACCCCAGCACGGTGCGCGGACAACGCGAGCTGATGACTGATTTGGACTACGCCGGCTTTCGCGACATCGGCTGGCAAGTCGAGGCGGTGCCGTTGCCCGGCGCGGTCTGGCTGTTTGCGGCCGGCCTGGGCTTATTGGGCAATCAACGCCGGCTAAAGTACCCGAGTTTCCGGAGCAATCATGCCCCCGACGCGCCGATGATTCCCCCGCTCCGCCCAATGACACCTTCTTGGATTCATACTGTTTAGGGAGACAACATGTCTGATTATCTTAATGACCGACTAATGATTGCAATCATTGGAATTTTCTTTCTTTCACCTCTTACATACGCTACCTCTGGCTTGCCCTACGAACAATTGGCTGGACAGCTGCAAGTCGAACTGTCCGAAAAAAATCGCGTTCCTCAAGTGGAGTTTCAAACCGAACCGCTGTACGGAGCTACATTGTTGAAGGAGACCGATTACCGCGGCGATGGTCAATTTCCCTTGGAATTTACCCGCATTTACGTTTCGCCTCAGACGGACTCGAACTGTGACGACAACAACTGGACGCACAATTATGCCAGCTGTTTGCTCCACTTCCCTTCAGGCGTAACGAAGGTCTGTACATTGGGCATATGCACAACATTCCTCTCAAACCTGAAGCCAGAATCAAAAGACGTGCGCGACACTCTTGTAGCGAACAGTATGATCAACGGCACCAGTTATCGCTGGGTCTACACTCATTTCAACTCTGGGATTCGCGAAGCATACAATAGCCTTGGACTTTTAGTAGCTCGCTTCGATCGTTCAGGAATAGAACACATGGTGAGTTATCACCCAGTCAATGGCGGCAACCTGATCATTAGGATTACCCACGTGCCAAGCGGGCGAGCTTTGAGCATTGGATATAACAACGGCCAGCTGGTTTCGATGACCGATCCCAACGAGCAAACATATACCTATAGTTCAATCGTCACAGCCAGCACAAGCACCCTGACGTTACCAGCTGTGTCTGCCGGTGCGACACCACTGGTCAGGACCTATACATACAGAGGCATAGATTGCGGTCCTGACATCGATAGTTTTATCACTTATAACTTTCTCGATACGATATCAGAGGGCGGAAAAACGCTGCTCAAACAAGAATTCGGTATCTGCGGGAATTTTCTTTCATATTCGCGCATTGCTCAGGCTGGACACAATTCCAAAGACAGGATTCAGCAACGTAGCCACGTGACCGGATCGGTGCCAACCAAATACCAATTGATCGAACAATTTGCCGATTCCGATGCCGGGGCTTATCGTAGTTTCGTCAATTATCGAACATACACAAATCTCACTCCCAGTGAAGTTATTTGGCTATTCCGACCGAGTGGAGTCCACGCTCGATGCGCCAACTGTGAAGAAGATTTCATTTCGTATTCTTATAACCCGCAAAATGGCGATCTGCTTTCCCGCACCGACTATTTAGGCAGAACAAGCCTCTTCAGCAATAATGAACGCGGTCTACCGTTAACCGAAACCGAAGCCTACGGCACCCCCGAAGCCCGCACCACCACCCGCACTTGGGACAGCCGTTTTCCGTTGAAGACCTCGGAAACCCGGGGCGGTATCACCCGCGAGTGGCGTTACAACGATCGGGGCCATGTCGTCAAAGAAATGGTCCATCCCAGCAGCCAAGCACTGGTCAACGACAGTTGCCCGACCTCAGCGACTTGGCCTTGGTTGTTTACATGCCATGAAATCCGCTACGACTACAGCTACGATCCTGACAACCACGTTGTACTAAGAGTCGTTAAAACCGGGCCGATGCCGGAAAACGGCAGTACGGTCACCGAATACCGCAGCAACGGCGACCTGTGGAAAACCACCAATGCCCTAGGCCAAGTCGAGGAAGTCCTTAGCGTCAATACGCATGGACAAGTCACCGAACGGGTCGATCACAACGGCCGGCATACCCTCATATCCTACAACGCCTTGCGTCAGCCCACCGCCGTGTCGATCGACGGCGATCTGACCCAATACAGCTATACCTCCAACGGCCGCCTGCAAAGCATTACTCGCCCGGACGGCACCACTCTGAACTACACGCATACGCCAGCCGGTTCGGTCAAAACCGTCAGCCGTACCTCCGGTACCACAACCGAACAAGTTGAGTACAAACGCGACAGCCGCGGCAACATCCTGGAAACCGTTGCCTCTAAGACCGGGGAAACGCCGCAACGCTGGCTAAACAGCTATGACGAAGCAGGGCGCCTGATTCGTGCCAGCGACGGCACCGGTAGTTGGCATACCGATTACAGTTACAATGCCAATAATCTGGAAACCCGTTCCTGCCGCAGCGGCGAGATTTGCGACCTTACCGGCTATACCGCGCTCGACCAAATCAATTCGCAAGCCTTTGCCCCGCTAATGAGTAACGGCACACTGGGGACGCAAACCCCGCTGTTCGATTTGTGGTACGACCAGGCCGGCCGCGTCAGTAAAGTTGCCGATCCCAACGGCGTTCATGCCGAGCTGGACTACAACGAAATCGATAAACCCACCGAGGAAACGTCGCCGGATTTCGGCACCCGCAATGCATTGTTCGACCGGGCGGGCAACGAGCGTATGCGCATTGATGCCGACTACCACGCTACCGATAAAATTTACGATAGCCTCAACCGCCTAAGGGAAGCCCGCTATGCAGACAGCAGCCGTCTAAATCTGACATGGGATACGCCGACATTGAGCGGCGAAACATCGGCCAATTATGTCGGCCGACTGGCTCGCCAACAACGCAGCAATTTCTCCGGCGAAGGCACCCTCACCGTCAACGACGACTTCCGTTACAACGCGCGCGGTGATGTGACCGGAACCGTACAATCCATCACCAACCAAACCACATTCAGCACAGCCACGGCGTATACCGCAGGCGCTGAAGGTAGCGGCAAACCGACGCAAATCGATTACCCCGGCGGGCTCCGCGTAAGTTATACCTACGGCGCCGACGGTCGGCCGCAAGCCCTGAACGGCCGTATCGGCGACACCCAATTCACGCTGGCGAGCAACATCCAATGGCAACCGCTGATCAATCGTTTGTCCAAGTTAACCTACGGCAATGGCTTAACTTACGAACGCAAACGCGATGCTGGCGGCCGGCTGGCGGCGATCCATCTTTCTAACGGCACACAATCGCTTTACAACTTCAATCTCGGCTACGACAGCCGAAACCGGGTCGCCGCCTACGGCGACATCCGCTTCGGCTACGACGACCAGGACCACTTGGCCGAACAACGCCTGGGCGATACCTTACAGCGCACCCTGTTGCAACACGATGCCAACGGCAATCTGCAACAGGTACAAGCTTTCAACACCGCTGGCACCCTAATCGCCAGCAATACGCTGAGCTACGACGGCAACCGCCTGTTGCAGGAAAACCAGACACCTACGCCGGCCTTTGGCCAAACTTACCAGTACGACTTGTCCGGTTATCCGAGCACACTGGGCGACATATTGTTCGGCTACGATACAGCCAGAAATCTGGTGTATTTCGTCGGCGACAACCCTTCGCGTTACGTCTACGACGGCGAGCGTCGCCGGGTCATGAAAATCGCCACCGGGATCCGCCAGCGCTATGTCTATGACCGCCAGCACCACCTGCTTTACGAACAATCGGCCAACGGCGCCCGCCGCAACTACGTCTGGCTGGGCGACATCCCGCTGGCGGTGGTCGATCAAACCGCCAACGGCAGCTTGGCGGCAGTGTACTTCATCGAAACCGACTTCACCAACACCCCGCGCTACCTGCGCAGAGCCAGCGGCAACCTGAACCAGCCGGTCTGGCATTGGCCAATCGCCCCCTACGGCAATACGGCGGCCCAGGAAGACCCGGACGGCGACGGAGCAAAGGTCACCTTCAATCTGCGCTACCCCGGCCAGTATTACGACGCCGAATCCGGTCTGCACTATAACCACACCCGTTTCTTCAACCCCAGAACCGGCCGTTACCTGCAACCGGATTTGCTCAAGCTGGAGGGCGGGATTAATGTGTATACCTATGCCAATGGCAATCCGGTGCACTATATGGATCCGACCGGGACATCATGGTGGGGTTTTGCTAGCGCTATTTTTAACTCAGCAAAAAGCTTTTTGGGCTTTGCCCAGAAGGTTGAGAAAGTCGAGAAGGCGGTTAATACTGCGCAAAAAGCTGAGAAAGCAGCGAACGCCATGGCTAGAGGCAAAGAAGCCGAAACCAGAGTATTAAACGACCTTGGCCTGAAAAAGAATACGGAAAAGGTCAGTACCGCAGAAGGCAATGCCATTCCCGATGCACTAACCAAAAACAAATCGATTGAAATCAAGGATACCGCGTGTGTTACTTGCACCAAACAAATCCGCATTCAGACTGAAGCGGCAAAGGCATCGGGTAGGGAACCCGAGTTGATTACTGGAACGAATACTCGGGTAAACGGAGAAGCTGAAAAGGCGTTCAACTATAACATTATTAGACGCGACGATTTAGGACCACAATAATGATCATTGCTAATTTATATTTTGAAAAAGGCATGGATACTCAAGGCATTGTAAACAATTTACAAGAGCTTCCAGCTCCGATAAAGCCGATCTATTTTGCTAAAGATGAAGGCAAGATTATTAAGAATAATGTACTGGCTGATGAGAAACGATTTCGTGATTTTCAGCTAGATAATCCGCTAGGTTTTTTCTTGTATACCGAAAATAAAACTAATTTTAATATATCGAATCATAGTGTTGGTTATGCCGAAGTTACTATGTGGCTGGAAGATGTAACATTAAATGATCTAGTAATCGATTTTATTCAATGCTTAGCTAAATTCGAGCCAATTTTTGGTTATGCCTGTAGTCATGATGAATATAAGTATAGGAATTGCCATTATATTACGCTAGGCAAAAACCACATCCAAGCCGGGATAGGCCGAAAGCTGGAAAAATATATTTCCGGCGTGTATTGGTACACGTTGCTATCGAATGAATTACTAAATAAATACCACGTTAATCTGGTCGATTTATCCGCCGAAGCTATTTCAACCGAGACATTGGGCAATGGGGATTTGCATTTGTTGAAATTTTTCGAGAAGCCCGATGATTGGCGAGTGCATACCGAACGCCTCGATGATTTATGCGAACGAACTACCGGCGTGTTTTCCAGGCGTTCGGTCGAAGCCGCTGTTGCCGGAGTAAAAAGCTATTCAGAATATGACGACATTATTGTGAATTGGCGGTGAATCATATCAAAGACGGTTATCGCAACCCGTAATATGCGCTGACGTGGGGTGCAGCTGAACGCGATAACGTGCGCTAAATTTGATGACCGACAGGATGTCTGCTGTTAGGCGCATCAATCGCATGGGTTGCGAATCTTATCGCTTCCGGCAACCTGAACCAGCCGGTCTGGCACTGGCCGACCGCCCCCTACGGCAACACCGCCGCCCAGGAAGACCCGGACGGCGACGGCAGGGCCGTAGGCTGGGTTAAGCAACGCGAAACCCAGCAAAAGCTTTAAAACAATCATTTGTACATCTCAAATAATCACCTTCGACGCTGGGTTTCATTAGCATTCAACCCAGCCTACGTTAGCAAACCGACCGTCGGCTTTTGGCCGATCACTGCCCTCGAAGGCCGTAAGATGCACTTATCGGATGTACCGAACGACGAGATGCGCATCGCTCGCGAGTTACCTCGATTGAAACACCTCGCCACCCGCCACATCCTTTAGCTCCATGCGTCATTTCGCCTCATAAACGGCGTAAGCCCAATAGTCCTTGCCGGGGCGCAGGCAGCAGCGCCAGCCCTGGGCGCGCAGTTCGCGGCCGATCAAATGGTTCATCACGCCGTGTCCCACCAACGCTACGCTGCCGTGAACACAGGCAAGATCGATCAATCGCTGCGCGGCCGAGCGGGCACGGCGTTTGGCTGCGGCGTAGGATTCGCCGTTGCGGGAAAAGCCGGCCAGCCACAGCAGGCGCAGCACGGTCAGCCACAAGGCCGCCGGCAGGCGAATCCGGCCTTGGCGAAAGTGCGGCAATTGGGCTTCGCCGAACAGGGCATCGGCGACCGGATTTTCCCCAAATCCCAGTGCCTGTGCCGATTGCCGGGAACGCGGCAAATCGCTGCACAAGGCCATGCCGATGTCTTTTAGCACTGCGCGGGTTGCCGGCGGCGGCGCATCGACGATGCCGGCGACGCGGTAAGCATCGGCCAAGCGCGCCAGATCGGTCGCCCGCAAAACGCCGGTCAGCGCTACGCTCGGCCGGCCGTGCCGCAGCAAAACGATGCGTACGGGTGTTGGCGCCGTCACGGATATGGCTCGCCGTTGTTATGGGTAAACTGCCAACCGTCGGCCGTGCCGACTGCCCGCAAGTCGTCGTCCGGATATTCGACCCGGTCGCCCGGCGTGCGGTCGCCGATTTCCAGATAGAGCACGTCGCCCGCCGATTCGTTGATCAAGCGATGGGCGTTGCCGCTGCCGGCCTGGAAGCCGGCGCACATGCCCGGCGCCAGCCGTGTCGCGCCCTCGTCGGTATAGAGCGTCGGCGTGCCTTGCAGTATGTAAATAAATTCGTCCTGCTTGGCGTGGGCGTGGCGCAGGGCGGAAATCGCGCCGGGTTCCAGTTTGGTCAGGTTGACGCCGAAGTTTTGCAGCCCGAACACGTCCCCGAGCGGCGTCTTTTCCCGCCCCGCCAAGCGGGTGCCATGTAGATCGAGAATGGCTTGGGGATACAAGGATTTTCGCGGCCGCGGCGGCACTTGCTCGGCGGCAACGGCGACGGGGAAGGGTAGTTCGGTCATATGGATAACTCCGGAAACGAGCGGCAAGGCGACAGATTAGCCGACAAACCGGGCGCCGGTAAAATCGGTCTGGCGGCAGTTGTAACTATACTGCGGCTTGTTCGCGCCGTTATGGGTGTGTTCGAGGCGGGGATTGCTTGGTGTTGGACTCGGTCTATGCGCTCGATTGGCGATCTACCCGCTGCAAGAAAGCAGCGCGAGGGTTTGCGCGATTGAGACGGCGCTGTTGCAGGACGATTCTAAGGGGTTGTTGCCATTCGGGCAGCAGCGGCCAAGCACGAATAGCATCCGCTATTTCGGATCGCGGCGCCGGGCAACACTGGGTTTGAAAAACGCGCGCCATACTTCCGCCGGTTCGGCGGCGCCGGTCAATACCCGATCGATGGTGCTCCGGTTGGACTTAACGAAAAGTCCCAGGGCGATCAGCACCAGTACCGCGGCGACACCAAGCACTGGCGCTGTATCGCTTTGCAATGCCTCGGCGATTTTGGCGCCGACTTCCGGAAACAGGATCTTAACGACGAAGTTGCAGCCTATCGTTGCCGATAAAATGGCGATGACAAGCGCCTGCGGATGGTAACTCATCGCTTCGCCCGGTCAATTCAAACGCTGGCTGGGCTTGATCACGGTAAAGCCGGCGCGTCTGGCCTTGTCCTTATCGCCGCCGGTTCTGGCCTGGATTGCCGCATCGGCCAACGTATCGGCCAGCCCGAGAAAATCGGCCACTTCAAACCGCATCGTCAAATTCTGCACGTGCAAGTGGACGACGCCGCATTCGCGGCAAATCTGGACCTTACCGAATTCGGTGGCCGCCAGGTATTCATGGTTGCAGGGTTTCTTACTCATCGCTCGCTCCTTAATTTAAGAGAAAAATCCGCCAAAGCTTGCCGACCACCCAGTTTTGCGGCGGCCAGCGATAAAAACATCTTCCAGACAATTTGCTTGGACCCCAGATCCAGACAACGGAAATCGGTGGCATGCAGTTGGCCTGTTTCGACCAGCGTTGCAAGTACGTCCGGCGCAATCGCCAGATTGACGCAATCCGTTTTGTCCCAAAATGAAAATAGTCGTTTCACGATTGCTAACAGGCAGTGAATTTGAATTAAATGATAATTATTCTCATTTAAGTCGTAAAGCACTTTTCCCTCTCTGCGCGAAATTATTTTTTTCAAAGCGCGCAACAATGCCAAATCAGGCCGAGGCGCGCGCGAAGCGATAGCGGCCAAGCTTCAGGTAATTCCTGATTTTGGCGGCAGATTTTGCACTCCGAGCGGACTGTGGGGCCGGCTTATCTGAAATGGAAATTTAGGGTCTGGGCCAAGCCATTGCGACTCAGCAACAATTGACAAGCAAATCGAAACACATAAAATGAGAATCGTTATTATTTGAGAACGATTTCAATTACGCTCCGTGCACCACCGTTCTCAGAGCATTGCGCTCCCGCCCGAATTAGCGCGCGAGACCAGCATTAAGACATCTTTATAGCCACCCAGCGTTCCTCGCCAGGCAGCCAACCGAATCTATGCCAACTTAGGGGAACGTATGTCAGACACCAAACCACTCCGTAGCAAATCCGGCAACGCCAAATGGCGGCTGGGCGCCCTTCTGCCGCTCGGCGCCGCCTTGAGCGGCATTGCCCTAGCCGAACCTACAGCCAACACCGTTGCCGACAAGGACCAGGAAGTCATCTTAAAAGATGTCAAGGTCAAATCCGTTCGGGAGAAAAAAGCCAATACCGTAAAAGGTTATCAAGCCAAAACCAACAACGCAGCAGTCAAAACCGATACCAAACTGATCGATCTTCCGCAATCCTTAACCGTCATTACCCAGGACCTGATTAAAGACCAAAACATGCAGAGCATCGCCGACACGATTCGCTACGTACCCGGCGTGGGTATAGCCCAAGGTGAAGGCAATCGCGATACGCCTATTTTTCGCGGCAACAGTTCGACAGGCGATATGTATGTCGATGGCATCCGCGATGACGTACAGTATTTCCGCGACTTGTATAACATCGAACGAGTCGATGTTTTGAAAGGCCCCAATGCGATGGTCTTTGGCCGTGGCGGTTCCGGTGGTTTAATCAACCGCGCCACAAAAATGGCGGACTGGAGTAACACGCACGAAATGAACGTGCAATTTGGTTCGTTCGATAAATACCGACTGTCCGGAGACTTCGATCACGTCATTAGCGACAGTTTCGCAGTGCGCCTGACGAGTATGTGGGAAAACTCGCGCAGCTATCGCGAGGGCTTTGATGCGGCACGGTGGGGTGTCAATCCGACGGTAAGCTGGCGTCCTAGCGATCAAACCAAGATCACTTTAGGTTACGAACATTACGAGGACGCCAGAACTGCCGACCGAGGCATCTCGTCTTTCGGTGGTCGGCCAGTCAATACCGCTTCCTCGACTTTTTTTGGCGACCCGGACCGTAGCCCGACCGGCGCGACAGTCGACTCGTTCAATGCTTTGCTAGATCACGACTTTGGCAACGGTGTATCTGTTCGCAACCGCACCCGTTACGCCACCTACGATAAGTTCTATCAAAATATCTTTCCCGGCGCTGTCAACGCTGCCGGCACACAGGTCACAATCTCGGCTTATAACAATGCAACCCAGCGCGAGAACTTTTTCAACCAAACCGATCTGACATTTTCAATAAACACCGGTCCATTCAAACACAAGCTTCTGACAGGCATGGAATTTGGGCGGCAGGAAACCGACAATTTTCGCAATACCGGTTACTTTAACGAGATTGGCCCCAACACGACCTCTGTCTTGGTAAAGTTGACTGATCCCATCTACAGAGGCAATGTGGTTTTCAGACAGAGCGCCACCGACGCCAATAATCACGGGGTGGCAACGATAGCAGCGGGTTACGTGCAGGATCAAATCCAACTCAGCGAACATTGGCAAGCTATTATGGGCTTGCGATACGACCGCTTTGAAGTTGATTTCACAAATAAACGCAACGGCCAAAACTTTGCGACCAATGATGATTTGGTTTCGCCACGCGGGGGCCTGATCTACAAACCCTTCGGCGAAGATTTTTCTTTGTACGCCAACTACAGTATCGCTTATGTGCCGAGGGCGGGAGATCAATTATCCTCACTATCCTTATCAAACCAGGCACTCAAACCGGAAGAATTCAGAAATTATGAACTGGGGGCCAAGTGGGACATCACAGCGGATCTTTCCACCACACTGGCGTTTTTCCAGCTCGATCGCCTCAACGCGGTTGCCACTGACCCAAACAATCCGGCGGTGTCCTTTTTGGTGGATGGCCAACGGACTCGAGGCATAGAACTTGGATTTAGCGGCAACATCACCGAAGCCTGGAAAGTCATCGGCGGCTACGCCTATCAAAATGCCGAATATACCAAGAGCCTGTCCGCCACCGCGCCTGCGGGCAATACTCTGGCTCAAGTTCCGGAACATACCTTCTCATTGTGGAATCGTTATGACATCACCGAAAAATGGGGGGTTGGACTGGGCTCTGTTTATCGCAGCAAAATGTTTGCAGCCAGCGACAATGCTGTGTCTCTGCCGGGTTTCCTGCGTTTTGATGCCGCTGCTTATTACAAAGCAACCAAAAATATCCAGTTGCAAGTCAACATCGAAAATCTCTTGGATAAGCAGTACTACGCAACCGCCAATAGCAATACCAACATCACCCCAGGCTCGCCGATTGCGGTCAATGCCGGCGTGAGTATGAAGTTTTAAAAACTCTTGAACCCAGAATCTGCCAGGGATGGCAACAAACTAAAACCCACGTACGTTCTTTCACCCCAGACTGTTTGCAGTCCAGCCGCGCATGGATGTGGGAATCACACAGACCAATTAGCACCTAATGGATACAACAACTACTCAATCGATCACGCCAGCCAACCGCCCGCCGAAGAAAACCAACGGCGGCTATTTATTCCTGCCCAAAAATCTTTCGCGCGGCGCTTTTTTGAAATGGCTGCGCCGCACCCACGCCTGGCTTGGGCTGTGGGGCGCGGCGATGGGTTTGCTGTTCGGTTTTACCGGGATTTTGATGAACCACCGCGAGGTGATGAAAATTCCGATCGGCCGGATGGAGCCCAAGGAATTCCAAATCGCCTTGCCCGAGCCGAAACCGGCCGATCCGAAAGCGCTGGCGGCCTGGCTGGGCCAGACACTTAACGTCGACACCAGCCACGCCAGAGCGCGAAAAGAACCGGGCAGGACCGTGACCTGGAATAACCAGACCGTGCAACAGCCGGCCTCGTGGCAGATCAATCTGCGCAACCCGCAACATATGTTGTCGGCCGATTACTGGGAAGGGAATGCTTTTGTCACGGTTAAACAAAGCGACGCCAATCTGCTGCAAACCCTGAACAATCTGCACAAGGGCGTCGGGGTGGGCGTGGGCTGGGTGTTGCTGGTCGATACCCTGGCCGGCGGCCTGATTCTGCTCAGTCTGACCGGCACTTTGTTGTGGACGCGATTGCACGGTAATCGGCTGGCCGCGGCGGGTTTGGGCTTGGGCTCTTTGAGCCTGATGCTGTATTTCGCCATCGATGCGATCGGAGCTTGAGCCATGTTGATCGAAATTCCGCAGGTGCTGAACCCGGACGAACTCAGCCGAGTCCGCGGGATTCTGGCCGATGCGGCTTGGGCCGACGGCCGGATCACAGCCGGCAGCCAGTCGGCGCAAGTCAAAAACAACTGGCAGTTGCCGGAACAATCCAGCCAAAGCGCGGCGGCCCGCACTATTTTGCTGGACGCGCTGAATCGCAACGCCTTGTTCCTGTCTGCGGCGCTGCCGAAGCGCATCTTCCCGCCCCTATTCAACCGTTACGAAGGTGAACACAACACCTTCGGCAACCATATCGACAATGCGGTTCGGCATTGTCCGGTCACCGGCCAGCGGGTACGCACCGATTTGTCGGCGACGATTTTTTTGGCCGATCCGGACAGTTACGACGGCGGCGAACTGGTGATCGAAGACACCTACGGCCAGCATGCCGTCAAGCTGGCCGCCGGCGACATGGTGCTGTATCCCGGCTCCAGTCTGCACCGGGTGGAGCCGGTGACGGGCGGCGCCAGGGTGGCGTCGTTTTTCTGGCTGGAAAGCATGGTGCGCGAAACCGAACGCCGCCGGCTGCTGTTCGAAATGGACATGGCCATCCTGCAGTTACGCAACACCGGTGGCGACAGCGAGCCGGTGGTCAATCTGACCGGCTGCTACCACAACCTGCTGCGGATGTGGGCTGAGGTTTAAGCGCGCGTCCCGACTTTCTAGCGGCGGCTGACCGGGATTCGGTTTCGAGCCGTGCAACCTATTGTGCCGCTATCGGCTACACTTGCCGACATCCGCAACCCGCGCCCCAAGCTTCGCAGACATCCCGCCAATGAACCCGTTTATTTTCGCCGCTACGGCATTCGCGGCCGCAATGGCCTTAGGCTACTTGCTGATCAAGCGCCGGATCAAGCAGAAGCGGGAGAAATCGCCGAAACCGGCCGTAGCCAAGCCCAATCCCAACGACCGGGTCATCTCCTGCCCGGCCTGCGCTCAGCAAATCAAATTCACGCTACCGGTCAAAAGCAACAAGGCCCAATGCCGCAAGTGCGCGGCACAGTTCAAATTGGACGTCGACGCGCATAACAACGTCTATATCACCGAAATCAAGCTGCCGGACGACGATACCGCGGTCAAAACCATGGACGAATGCTTTGCAATTCTGGAAGTGAAGCCGGACGCGATTCCGCTGGACATCCGCGCCGCTTATAAGAAGAAAATTTCGGAATACCACCCGGACAAGGTCGAAAACCTGGGCGCGAAAATCAGGCAAGTGGCGGAAGAAGAAACCCGAAGAATCAATGCCGCCTATGCGATGTTGCAGGAAGACGACCGGGTTTAATCGTTGGCCATCTTTGCCAGCCGAATCATCTCGATCTGATTGCCGGCCGGGTCTTGAATGTACACCGATGCAGTGCCGTCGCGATGGGTTTGCAATGGGCCGTAATCCTCCGCATGTTCGGAGACGATGGCGAAATGCGGCGGGTGTTGGTTGGGCAGCACCAATGCCAGCGCTACGTTGGCAAATTGCAGCAAGGCCCAGGTTTGGTCCTGATACGCCACACGCACTTGGTAACGGCTGGTGTACCAGTCCACGCTTTGTTGAATATCGTCGACTTGAATCGCGATGTGGTGAATGGTGTCCATGTTTTATCCTCCAGCGGCCTGTTTCCAGTCAGTTGCCAGGCCATTTATACCGCACAAAAGTTCGGCGGCAAATTGAGGCAAATCAAACTGCGGCCGCGACTTGCGAACAGGATTTAAGCGCCGAACAAAACCCTTAAATTTATTATGCGACAAATTGTCGCGTTTTTCTGGACAAGCGCATTTTTCTTCACTAGAATGCGCCCACCTTGACTTAGGTCAATACGCCTTGCAAGGGCGTATCTTTAAAAAGGGGGAGGAGGTAAGCGACCGTTTCGGCGGTATAACAAGAAAAACATCGCAACACTTTAACCTACCGCTACATCGGGTAGGCGTCCATCAAAAAAACATAAAAACACCGGACGGAGCCCACTACAATGTGGGCTTTTTTATGTTCTTATACTTTCAATTCTACTTGTCGTTATGCTGATGAAAGAAAAGCCAGACTCCATACCCGCCGAACTGATGGAATACGAGCGGTTTATCGAGGAATTGCTCAACGATACCAAGCATCCGGTCCATAACCGCGCTCACCCGCTCCACAAAGAATCCGTCAAAGCGCTCGACGAGATGATGCGGCGGGTGGAAGAAATGCGCAACGAGTGGCTATCAAAGGGCTGAGCCCTGCGTCCCGGACTGGGACGATCGGCTCGGTTGCTTGGCGCCTCGCATCGGCTCCAAACATCGGCCTCTCCTGCCGGCCATCAGCAAACCAAGCCATGCTGGCTTAAATCAGTGCACCTCGGTCGAAACCACCATCGGACAATTTAATTTGCCCGGATACTGACTGACCATCTGCACTAATTCCTGCGCTAACTGTAACCGGCGCTGGTTTTCCAGCAAGGCTTGCAGCCAAATCAATTGGCTTTTCAATTCTGCGATCTGGCCTTCCTGTTCGGCCACGGTTTGCAATAAAGCCTCGAAAGTCATCGTGGACATTTCTGTATCCCCCGTTTCGTGAAATAACCGCGACAGCGGTTTTTGAGTTCAGTGCCGGACTTGGCGGCGATCACGCTGTTTTTCAATGCCGCCCTGTTCAACAGCGACATCGTCGTTATTGCTCCGGCATGGCGTACTCAATTAAGCGGCCGGAACTGAAAAACCTGCAATCCGCCCTTTTGCAAACTGTGACTGCGATCCGCAAAGATTTCGCTTACCCCCATGCCAACCAAAACCGCGTTGGTTGGTGTCGTTACAAGCCAAACCGCTATACTAATCCGGATCGCAGCACGCTTGAACATTGGAAACTACAAAACGACTCGCCCGCTTTACACCGACACGGCTAAATAGTCTATTCTGAAGCCACGCGCCATAAAGACACCAGGCCAAACTGTGCGATAGAATGTTGAATTGATTCAACCCGGAGGATAGGCAATGCCTCACGATACACTCAAAGTTTATAGCGAAGCCGAAATTGCCGAACGATTGAGTCGCGACTTGCCGCACTGGTATTACGAGAACGGCTGGATTCGGCGCAAATTCAAAACGAGCGGCTGGAAAGCCACGTTGATGGTCGTCAATACCGTCGGCCATCTGGCGGAGAAAGCTTGGCACCATCCGGATTTAACGGTTTCCTACGCATTCGTGATCGTCAAACTGGTCACCCATGCCGCCAAAGGCGTGACCGAAATGGATTTCGCACTGGCAAAAAAAATCGAGCAGGTGGTGTTGTGGGACGCCGCCGCCGAATCCGACGGCATTTTCGAGGGCACGCCGGACGATCCGCGTTTCAAATACATTAAAAAAGACTGAGGACAGCACGATGACTGAAATCACCGAGGTACCCAGCCCGTTTTGCGGCATCGGCACCGACGATCTGAGTATCAAGGTGGAAGGCTTGGCCGTGACAGTAACCGCCAACGGTTGCGCGGTCAACACCCCCGCCTTCGAACAGCCGATTAGCGATACCGCACCGCGTATCGCCGGCCAAACTGCCAGCCTGGAGGCTGCCGTCGCCAAAGCCGCCGAATTGCTGCGCGACACCCGGCAACCAGTCATCGGCGGCTGCGCGACCGACGTCAACGGCATGCGCGCCTTGCTGGCGCTGGCGGACAAGGCTGGCGCGGTGGTCGACAACATCAACTTCAATTTTGCGCGCCGCAACTTGTTGGCCATGCAGGATTCCGGCTGGATGAACACCACACTGGCCGAGGTCAAGAATCGCTGTGATTTGCTGTTGATCATCGGTACCGATCCCGAAGTCTTTGCACCGCGCTTTTTCGAACGCTTTTTATGGAACGAACACGCGATGTTCCTAGAAAGCACTGATCAACGTGACGTGATTTATCTTGGCAAAACACCCGCGGGCAAGGCCGCTGTTTCGCCTGCTGGCAAAACACCAACCGTGCTGGCCTGCGACGACGCCGACCTACCTGACGTGGTGGCGGTGCTGTCTGCTCTGGTCAGGAATCAACCATTACAGGTTGAAACCGTCGGCAATATTGCGGTTTCGGCACTGCAAAAAGTAGCCGACAGATTACGCCAGGCACGTTATGGCGTCGTATTGTGGAGCGCAGGTAAACTGGCATTCGAACACGCTGAGTTAACTGTCCAGACGATCTGCAATATCGTCAAAGACATCAATATGCAGGCTACCCGTTGCTCCGGCCTGCCGCTGGGCGGCAAGGAAGGCGATTACACCGCCAATCAGGTTTGCGGCTGGACCACCGGTTATCCAGCACGAGTCAATTTCGCCAGAGGCTATCCGGAATACGATCCGTTTCTGTTCGATAGTCAGGCCATGATTGCCAACGGCGAAGCCGATGCCTTGGTATGGGTGCAGGCCTATAACGCAACGGCGACGCCACCACGAACAGGCTTGCCGACCATCGTTGTCGGCCGTTCCGGCATGCAACTCGAACCCGAGCCCGACGTATTCATTCCGGTCGGTACGCCGGGGATAGATCACGCCGGTCATGTTTATCGGATGGATAGTGTAGTGGCCTTGCGCTTGAAAAAATTGCGCGATTCCGGTCTGCCTAGCACCGCCGAGGTGCTGAATGCCATTGAACAAGCACTTTAGGATACCGACATGCTGATAAAACTCACAGGTGGCACCATTTATGACCCGGCCAGCGGCATTGCCGGTCAGCAACAGGATATTTACATTCAGGACGGCCGTATCGTCGAAGCGCCCAAGGACGGCCGTCCGGTAGATCGGGAATACGACTTGCGCGGCAAAGTCGTCATGTCGGGCGCCATCGACATGCACACCCACATCGGCGGCGGCAAGGGCAACATCGCCCGTACCCTGCTGCCGGAAGATCACCGGGCCGATCCGGTGCACCGCACTCATTTGACCCGTTCCGGCACCGGTCATGCGATGCCTTCAAGTTTCGTCACCGGTTACCGTTACGCCGAAATGGGCTACACCGCCTGCTTTGAACCGGCAGTATTACCGGTCAACGCCCGTCAGGCCCACATGGAAATGGGCGATACGCCGATCATCGACAAAGGCGGCTACGTGATGCTGGGCAGTGACGACTTTTTGCTGCGTATGCTGACCGCCAAAAAAGACCAGAAAGCCGTCAACGATTACGTGGCCTGGACGCTGAACGCCGCCAAAGCCATCGGGGTCAAAGTGGTTAACGCCGGCGGCATCAACGCCTTCAAATTCAACCAACGCAAGCTGGAGCTGGACGAGCAAAACGCTCATTACGGCGTCACTCCGCGGCAAGTGCTGCAAACCCTGGCCCGCGCGGTCAATGAACTGGGCGTGACTCATCCCCTGCACGTGCACGGCTGCAACCTGGGCGTCCCCGGCAACGTCGATACCACCTTGAACACAATCGAAGGCATCGACGGCCTGCCGATGCATCTGACTCATATTCAGTTCCACAGCTACGGCACCGAAGGCGACTTCAAATTCTCCTCCGGCGCGGCGCAAATCGCCGAGGCGATCAACAAGAATAAAAATATCACCGCCGACGTCGGCCAAATCCTGTTCGGCCAGACCGTCACTGCCTCCGGCGACAACATGCGCCAACACGCCAACCACAAGTTCGCCAGTCCGAACAAGTGGGTGTGTATGGACATCGAATGCGATGCCGGCTGCGGCGTGGTGCCGTTCAAGTATAAGGACCAGAACTTCGTCAACGCCTTGCAATGGGCGATTGGCCTGGAAATCTTCCTGCTGGTCGAAGACCCGTGGCGGATCTTCCTGACCACCGACCACCCCAACGGCGCGCCGTTCACCAGCTATCCGCATTTGATCCGTTTGCTGATGGACCGTAGTTTCCGCAATGACATGCTGGCGACTATTCATCCGGAAGCACAAAAGATGACCACGTTGGCATCGATCGAGCGCGAATACAGCTTGAACGAAATTGCCATCATGACCCGCGCCGGCGCCGCTCGCATCATCGGCCTGAAAGACCGCGGCGCGCTCAGCCCCGGCAACTTCGCCGACATTACCGTCTATACCGAAAACGACAATCGGGAGACCATGTTCTCGAAACCGGATTACGTATTCAAAGACGGCGAACTGGTGGTAAAAGACGGCGAAGTCGTCAAAGTCACCTGGGGTACCACCCACATCGTCAGACCGGACTACGACCTGTCTATCGAAAACGAACTGAAACCGTATTTCGATAAATACCTGACCATGAAACTCGGCAACTTTAAAATCAGCGATGATGAGATTAGCGAAGACGGCCGCGGCAGTTTGACGACGCATCCGTTGCATATTGGCGTATAGGTCAATCGGAACCCAAGGAACAAGATGACTCTAACATCGATCACAATCGCCGACAGAGAAGCCGAGCTGGCCGATTATCTGGCACGCCAGCCTTATCTGGTCGAGCAGGATGGCATTACTCTGAGTATTGCGAAAAATGTATTTCCCTCGGATTTCGGCTTGACCAGCTCCTTTTTCGGCGACTTCATGCTGCAGCAAAGACCGGCGAAGACCGGACTGGATATGGGCTGCGGCAGCGGCTATTTCGCGTTTATATTGAAAAAAATCGGCTGCGAAGAGGTTATCGGTGTCGACTTTAATCCGGACGCCGTCGCCTGTGCCCGCCACAACGGTTCATTGAATCCGGATATAGCGCCGAACGCATTCCTGCATAGCGATTTGTTTGCCTCGGTTCCGGCCAAACGTTTCGGCATGATTGTTTTCAATTTCAATTATTACCCCTCCAACGGTACATTCGGCTTGAACGAGGACGGCGGTCAACAAATACTGCGCCGCTTTTTTCGCGAAGTGCCGGATTATTTGGAGCCGGACGCGCAGATATTTATTCCCTTTTCCGATTTTGTCGGCGCCGAACACGACCCGAAACACGTCGCGCCCGAGTATGGCTTTAACGTAAACACCGTTGCCGAAACTTATAACCACGCGGGGCGGCACGTGATCTACCAAATCAATCAAAACCAATTCGATTAAACCACCGCGGCAAATCGATACACAGAACTCCGGACTATGAGTAACCACGATGATAATTAACGGCGTCACCATAGATAAAACTTTCGCCGAAGCCTTCCCGATGAAAGCGACGCGCGCCATCATCACCGCCCAGAACGAAAAATGGGCGATGATTTCCGCACAGGCCATGACCGGCTTCGCCACCTCGGTCATTGCCTGCGGCTGCGAAGCCGGCATCGAACGGGTGTTGAGTCCGGACGAAACCCCGGACGGCCGCCCCGGCGTCGCGATCATGATTTATGCGATGGGCGGCAAAGGCTTGGCCAAACAATTGGAAACCCGAGCCGGCCAGTGCGTGCTAACCTCGCCGACGTCTGCGCTATTCGCCGGCATCGAAGGCGGCAAGCCGATTCCGCTGGGTAAAAACCTGCGCTTCTTTGGCGACGGCTTTCAGATTGCAAAAAAAATCGGTGGCAAACGTTACTGGCGGGTGCCGGTAATGGACGGCGAATTTCTGACCGAAGCGACGACCGGCATGGTTGACGCGGTCGGCGGCGGTAACTTTCTGGTATTGGCAGAATCACAACCGCAAGCCCTGGCGGCCTGCGAAGCGGCGATCGAAGCGATGAAAAAAATCCCCAACGTGATCATGCCCTTCCCCGGCGGCGTGGTTCGCTCCGGCTCCAAGGTCGGTTCCAAATACAAAGCCTTGAGCGCCTCGACCAACGATGCGTTTTGCCCGACGCTGAAAGGCGTGACCAATACCGATCTGTCGCCGGAAATCGAATCGGTGATGGAAATCGTCATCGACGGTTTGAGCAAGGAAGACATCGACAAGGCGATGCGGGTCGGCATTCAGGCGGTTTGCGATCTGGGTGCGGCCAACGGCATCAAGCGCATCAGCGCCGGTAACTACGGCGGCAAACTCGGCCCATTCCACTTTCACTTGCAGGAGATCATGGCATGACCTCGTTGACATTTACTTTGATCGAAACGCCGCCGGCGCAGCGCATCGACATGTCGCCGCTGGTCTGCCACAAACTGGCCGGCCTGAGTCTGGACCAAATTGCAGCGATCGAACTGCAATGCGGCAAGCAAAAGCTGCGGGTCGCTCAACTGTTTCATATTACCGGTAGCAATGCCGACGACATCAGTATCGTCGGTAGCATCGGCAAGCTGGATTTCATCGGCAAAGAATTGGCAAACGGCAGCATCAGCGTACAGGGTGAAGCCGGCGCCTATTTGGGCATGCAGATGAAGGGCGGCACGATCAACGTGATCGGCGATGTAGGCCTTTATGCCGGCTGTGAAATGAAGAACGGTCTGATTCAAATCGAAGGCGATGCCGGAGATTTCCTCGGCGGTGCGCTGCCTGGCAACAAGCAAGGCATGAAAGGCGGCACGATCCTGGTCAAAGGCAACGTCGGCCAGCGTTGCGGCGACCACCTGCGCCGCGGCCAAATTTTGATCGAAGGCAATGCCGGCGATTATTGCGGCTCGCGCATGGTCGCCGGAACCATTGCCGTGATGGGCCAAGTAGGCCGTTACGCCGGTTATGCCATGCGGCGCGGCACTTTGCTATTGTGGAACCAACCGCAATTGCCTGCCACTTTCAATGATTGCGGCTCGCATACGCTGGCCTTCCTGCCGATGCTGTTCGCGTCGTTCAAATCGCTGAACTCCCGCTTCGCCGACAAAGCTATTGCCTTCAATCGGGTGCGCCGCTTCGGCGGCGATATGGCCGAAGCCGGGCGCGGGGAAATTCTGGTCAAACTTTAAGCGGCCAGTCAATGCCGGCCGGCTCCCGCCCGGTCGGCAGCAGCTATTTTGAATGCCGAAAACTCTCAGCACCAACGACCACGACCGGAACATTGCCGGCCTGCGCTACGTTTATCCGGTAATTTCCCGCCGCGCCGGCGGCCTGTCGATTGGGATTAATTTCAATCCCAACAACGCCTGCAACTGGCATTGCGTCTACTGCCAAGTCCCCGGCCTGCAGCGCGGTAATGCGCCGGAATTGGATTTTGCGTTGTTGGAGCAAGAGCTGCGAGAGTTCCTGAATCAGGTCTTAAACGGCGACTTTTATCAGCGCTTCAATATCCCGGAACCGCAGCGCGTGATTAAGGACATCGCCATCTCCGGTAACGGCGAACCCACCAGTTTGAAGAATTTCGACCGCGCCGTCGACCTCGTAGGCGGGATCGCCAGTCAAGCCGGCCTGTTTCCGGGAAGTCGTTATGTACTGATCAGTAACGGCAGTTTGATTCATCAATCCCCGGTCCAACAAGGACTGAGAACCTTGGCGCGTTACAACGGCGAGCTATGGTTCAAGCTGGATAGCGCGACCGAGTCGGGCCGCAAGCTGATCAATCAGACCGGGCAAAGCCAGCAGAAACTGTTGGAGCACTTGCGAATCGCCGCAAAACTTTGCCGAACCAAATTACAGACCTGCGTTTTCAGCTATCGATTTGCGTGGTCAGACCAAGAGAAACAAGCTTATTTGAGTTTGTTAAAACAATTGCGGCAGATGGGAATAGACATTGAGCAGATCATGCTTTACAGCTTGGCACGACCGTCTCTACAAGCGGAAGCGGCGGAATTGGCCAAAGCATCCGCAGCTAGCATGGATGCTTTGGCAGCCGACGTCAGAGCCCTGGGCTATGACGTCAGCGTCAGTTATTAAGCGCGAATATCTAATATCGAACCCAGCATTTTTTCGTGGGCCTGGATGATTTTGACGCCGGCCGAAGTTTCCAATTCGGCTTCTTTCAAACTCAACACCGGCTTGAACATCTCTGCCGAGCCGACATCTTTGGAACCACCGACCTCCTGCTCCTGAACCGGCAGACTTGCGATAGTTTGCGCAGCGGTACTGGCCTTTTGCTGAGCTTGCGAGATCAGGCTGGTGGCACTATTCAGAGCGTTGGTAATCATGGTACACCTCCTGCAAAACAGGTTTGCATCATACCGCTTAGCGTAGCGGCCGACAGCCCATAACTTTAATTTTTGTCAGCATTTTGCAGACGCAATCACACTCGTTAACTATTTGTCTTTTTTAAAGATTTTTGCACACAAACCTTGCAGGTAAGGCGCCAACTTGCTTTGGCAGAGCGCGCATGCAGACGAGCCCGTCCGCTTGGCCCAAGCGGCCAATTTGCGGTAAACATCAATGCCGCCTAACTCCTCGAATTTGGTTTCGACGATGGTACTCCACTGCGGCCTGGGTTGGCCCTGCCCATCCAGAAACACTTTGTCGAATAGCCACATTTCCGCCACCGACACCGTCCACATAAACGCAAACGATACCGCCATGCCGCCGCCGGCCAATACCACCAGCCAAGCAAATATCGGATGCAATTTGGTCAACCACCACGACAAAATATCCACTAGCAGGAAAACATATGGCATGCCGATCGCGATCGACTTGTATTTGACGGTACTGGTTTCAGCAAAACTGAAAATCAAGCCGACAAACATGAATATGAAACTGATGCCGAACAAATGGATATGCGACACCCGGGTCAACGAGCCGAAGGTGGCGCCTTCGTCCTCTTTGGTCAACTCCTTCAGAACCTTGAAATCGGTGAAATCCGGCAGCGACGATTCCTTGTTGTGGCACATCACGCAGCGTTCCTGAATGATCTTGGCCACGCCGGACTCTTCGTATTCGTCCTGGTCGGCGCCGTCACGCACCCATTGAATAATTTGAAACCGCTCCTGTTCCGAGGCGTTTTCCTTCATCGAACCATTCAGTTTGGTCTCCAACACCGTGCCGGAGCGGTTCCCGTAGTAGCTGTACACGATGTCGTCTATCGACAGGCCGAATTTACCGTCGGCCATCCCGTGGGTAAACAGGATCTGAATCAACGCCACCAGATAACCGACCGCCACCGTTGTCAAATAACCGGTGAACAGCACTTTAACCGGGATATCCAATTGTTTTAACGATGAAAATTCGCGTGCCATACTCTAATCCCAGTTTAGAAAAGGAGTCTGCATTATAGCTTGCTGGACGGGCCGTCCCCTAGCGAAACGACTTTGTTTCGCGCATAAAAAAGGCCCTTGAACAATCAAGAGCCTTTTGTTTCCGTAACCGTTAAGGTTTATCTGGGCGACACATTGGTGGCGGTCAAGCCTTTGGGGCCGGATTCGATATCGAACTGGACCGATTGGCCAGGCGACAAGGTTTTAAAACCTTCTCCCAAAATCACGGAATGATGTACGAACACATCTTCTTTTCCTTCGGAAGGCTCGATAAATCCAAAACCTTTGGTGTTGTTAAACCACTTTACAGTGCCTGTTGCCATCTTAAAACTCCTACAAAATAAAACTATTGGTTACGCAGACCGACATTAATGGCAACCGTTGCTGCCTGAAGCAGTGGCGATAAGCCGCAAACATCTATTATCTGAGCGCGGGCATTGTACTTTGAATCAATGGTCTAAGCTACCGGCGATATTCGGGCATTCCCCTGAAGACTAAGCGGAAATTTTGTCCAGCCCAAGCCTCGACGCTTGAAAACCGATTCAGGCCGCCCCATGTCGGTCGCAACCAAACTTATTTTCCTAAAGAGGTACGCTGCATGCGAATGGATAAATTAACCAGTAAATTTCAACAGGCTCTCGGCGACGCGCAAAGTCTGGCGCTCGGCAAAGACCACCAATTCATTGAGCCGTTGCATGTCATGCAGGCCTTGATCGACCAGGAAGGCGGCAGTATCAAACCTTTGTTGCAGCAGGTCGGGGTTCAGGTCAATGCCTTGCGCAACGATCTGTTGAAAGAGATCGACCGTTTGGCCAGCGTTTCAGGCGCCGGCGGCGACGTGCAGATTTCCAACGAATTGTCGCGGATGCTGAATCTGACCGACAAACTGGCACAAAAGCGCAAAGACGCCTACATCTCCAGCGAACTGTTCCTGTTGGCGGCGCTGGACACCAACGGAACCTTGCAGAACCTGCTGAAAAAGGCCGGCGTCACCGCATCGGCCGTCGAAAAAGCCATCGACAACATGCGCGGCGGCCAGAACGTCAACGATGCCAATGCCGAAGACCAGCGCCAAGCTTTAAAAAAATACACGATCAATCTGACCGAGCGGGCCGAGCAAGGCAAGCTGGATCCGGTGATCGGCCGCGACGACGAAATCCGCCGCACAATACAAGTCTTGCAACGCCGCACCAAGAACAACCCGGTGTTGATCGGCGAACCCGGCGTCGGTAAAACTGCGATCGTCGAAGGCCTGGCCCAACGCATCGTCAACGGCGAGGTGCCGGAAGGCATCAAGGGCAAGCAATTGTTGTCGCTGGACATGGCGGCGCTGATCGCTGGCGCCAAATTCCGCGGCGAGTTCGAGGAGCGCCTGAAAGCCGTCTTGAACGACATTGCCAAGCTGGAAGGCCAGGTGATTCTGTTCATCGACGAGTTGCATACCATGGTCGGCGCCGGCAAAGCCGAAGGGGCGATGGACGCCGGCAATATGCTCAAGCCTGCCCTGGCCCGCGGTGAGCTGCATTGCGTGGGTGCGACGACGCTGGACGAATACCGCCAATACATCGAAAAGGACGCCGCATTGGAACGCCGCTTTCAAAAAGTCCTGGTCGACGAGCCCAGCGTCGAAGACACCATCGCCATCCTGCGCGGCTTGAAGGAACGGTACGAAATCCACCACAGCGTCGACATTACCGACCCGGCCATCGTCGCCGCGGCGATGCTGTCGCACCGTTATATCTCCGACCGGCAATTGCCGGACAAGGCCATCGATCTGATCGACGAAGCCGCCAGCCGGATTCGGATGGAAATGGATTCCAAACCGGAAGCGATGGATAAACTCGACCGCCGCCTGATCCAGCTGAAAATCGAACGCGAAGCGATGAAAAACGAAAGCGACGCCGCATCGAAAAAGCGTCTGGAAACCTTGCAGGAAGACATTGCCGAGCTGGAGAAAGAATATTCCGATCTCGACGAAATCTGGAAAGCTGAAAAGGCGGCGCTGCAAGGCACGGCGACGATTAAAGAGCGGCTGGAACACGCCCGCCTGGAGTTGGAAGCTGCCCGCCGCAATCAGGATTACACCCGGATGTCGGAGCTGCAATACGGCGAGATTCCGAAACTGGAGAAGGAGCTGGACTTGGCATCGCAAGCCGAAATGCAGGAAGCCAAATTATTGCGCAGCAAAGTCACGGATGAGGAAATCGCCGAAGTCGTGTCGAAATGGACCGGCATCCCGGTCTCGAAAATGATGGAAGGCGAGCGGGAAAAACTGCTACGGATGGAAGAAGAACTGGGCAAACGCGTGATCGGCCAAACGGAAGCCTTGAAAGCCGTCAGCAATGCGATCCGCCGCTCTCGCGCCGGGCTTTCCGACCCGAACCGGCCCAACGGCTCGTTCCTGTTTTTGGGACCGACCGGTGTCGGTAAAACCGAGTTATGCAAGGCCTTGGCCGAATTCATGTTCGACACCGAAGAAGCCATGGTCCGCATCGATATGTCGGAATTCATGGAGAAACATTCGGTCGCGCGTTTGATCGGTGCACCGCCGGGTTACGTCGGCTACGAAGAAGGCGGTTACCTGACCGAAGCCGTGCGCCGTAAGCCCTACTCTGTGATCCTGCTCGACGAGATCGAAAAAGCCCACAACGACGTGTTCAATGTCTTGCTGCAAGTGTTGGACGACGGCCGACTGACCGACGGCCAGGGCCGCACCGTGGATTTCAAGAACACGGTGGTGGTGATGACGTCCAACCTGGGCTCCAGCGTGATTCAGGAACTGGCGGGCGAAGACAACTATGCCGAAATGAAAGACGCGGTAATGGACATCGTCGGCCAGCATTTCCGGCCGGAATTCATCAACCGGGTCGACGAGGCCGTGGTGTTCCATCCGCTGGAACAAGACCAGATTCGGGCAATCTGCAAAATCCAGATCGATTTGCTGCGCCGTCGTCTGCAAGAGAAGGAGATCGGCTTGGCCGTCAGCGAACCGGCGTTGGATCTACTCGGCGAGGCCGGCTTCGATCCGG
The DNA here is from genome assembly GCF_056850255.1 of Methylomonas sp. Uni0011. Classification (NCBI taxonomy): domain Bacteria; kingdom Pseudomonadati; phylum Pseudomonadota; class Gammaproteobacteria; order Methylococcales; family Methylococcaceae; genus Methylomonas; species Methylomonas sp. Uni0011. The sequence goes on along the minus strand of NZ_JBVVNO010000003.1, from coordinate 51,346 downwards.
TCTACGGTGCACGGCCATTGAAACGGGCGATACAACGCCAATTGGAAAATCCGTTGGCTAACGAAATATTGGCCGGCCGTTTCTTGCCGGGCAATACGATAAAAATCGATGTTGCCAACGACGGCCTGACCTTCAGCAAATAAGCCCGCCGCGCCGGCCCGGATTCAAGTCCGGGCCGACGCGGGTTCCGCTAAATTTTTACCGTCCGCCCTTCGGCGGCCGCTTGCAACGCAGCGACAATCGTCCGGCAATTGTCGCGGGCATCGTCGAACGACAATTGCGGCGGCTTGCCGTTTAGCACGCAATCGCTGAAATGTTCGATCTCCAAACGAAAATGGTTCGCTGCCGGCATCCGTTCTTCGGCGAAGCGGCCGTCCTCGGTCCACCAGGAAATAATCGGAATATCGCCCGGCAATTGCCAGACGACGTGGCATTTTATGCCGCCCCGGGTGCCGATGATCTCGTATTCGCAACGTCGCGCCCGCTCGAAACTGAAATCGAAGTGGCCAAATTTGCCGTCTCCAAAATCCAGCACCCCGCTGGTGGTAATGTCGGCACCGCTTTCGACATACTTGGATAAAGCAGTAACCGTGCGCGGCGCCTGCTGAAAAAACATCCGCAACGAATGGATCGCATAACAGCCGATATCCCACATCGCACCGCCGCCGCGCGAAACATCCTCCGCCAACCGGTACATCCGCGCCGGCCGCATCATGAACGAATAGCTAGCTCGTACCGAACGCACCTCGCCGATCAAGCCGGAGCCGATCAATTCCAATACCCGAGCATGCTGCGGATGGAAACGGTACATAAACCCTTCCATGACCGTCACCCGATAGCGGCGGGCAGCGGTTTCGATGGCATCGATGTCGGCCACGGTCAAAGCCATCGGTTTTTCGCAGAGTACGTGTTTGCGGTGCTCGATGGCTCGTAGGGTCCATTCCGCGTGTTCGTGGTTGGCCATCGGCAAATATATGGCTTGCACGTCGTCGTCGTTGAGCAGGCTGTCCAAATTGTCGTAACTTTGAATATTGGGATGGCAAGGAGCGTATTGGGCCAAAGTTTGCGCGGCGGCTCCCGGCCGCCGGCTGGCTATCCCGACCAATTCGGAATTCTGAGCCTCGACTATAGCCGGCAGCAGGCGCTCGTTGATACGCGCCGCCCCGAGTATTCCCCAGCGCAGCTTGGCTTGATCTTGGTTATTCATGGCGATTACCTTTTACTGATATTCTTAAGCAGTAACAGATTAGCAGCTTGTTTAACAGCCGCAAACGCGGCTGGAAAAAAGTCTTCCGCGGCAAGCAAACGATTGTCCGAAAACGTGGCGCCAAGTGCGGCGACTAAAACATCACTCGGCAACTGAAAAAACGCCAGGCACAAAAAAGGCCCGGACGTTTCCATCCGGGCCTTTTGCAATCGATTATGCCTAAACCAATTAAGCCATGGCGCGCAGTCTGTTATTCAATCTGCTTTTACCGCGGGCGGCTTTATTTTTGTGGATCAAGCCTTTGTTGACGGCTGAATCGATAACAGGGACAGCCACTTTGAACGCGGCTTGCGCTTGCTCTTTATCGCCTGCTCTAACAGCGGCGATCACTTTTTTGATAAAAGTGCGTAAGTTGCTGCGCTGTCCGGCATTGCGAATACGGCTTTTCTCTGCCTGACGCGCTCTTTTTCTAGCTTGTGGTGAATTCGCCATAGTCTATCAATTTGTTTCAGTGAATTTGGAACCGCATATTATCTTTTTGAATGCTATGATTGTCAAATTTTTAGCTGCTTCTGAATAGACGGGAAGATTCGTGAGTAAACAGCTTTTCAAATCAACCGCCATTGTCGGCAGTATGACATTGATTTCGCGGTTGATGGGCTTCGCCAGAGACATGCTGTTCGCCAATATTTTCGGGGTTAATGCTGCCACCGATGCTTTCTTCGTCGCGTTCCGGATTCCCAATTTTTTACGCCGTTTATTTGCCGAAGGCGCTTTCGCTCAAGCCTTCGTACCGCTGCTGTCCGATTACCATCAGAAAGGTACTAGAGAAGCATTACGCCAGTTCATAGACCGCAGCTCAGGCACCTTGGCAGCGTTACTGGCTCTGGTCGCGCTAGCCGGAGTCGTTGCAGCCCCCTTGTTAATCCTGGTGTTTGCGCCGGGATTTTTGTGGGAAGGCAGCCAGTACGAGTTGACCGTACAAATGCTGCGCATCACATTTCCTTACCTGTTTTTCGTCACATTGGTCGCTTTTGCCGGCGCAATATTGAATGCCCAAGGCCGATTTGCGGTTCCGGCTTTGACACCGGTGATTTTGAACCTCGCGATGATCGCTGCCGCAATCTGGCTGGCACCGCTAATGGACCAACCGATTGTCGCGCTGGCCTGGGGCGTACTCGCGGCCGGCGTCATCCAGTTGGCATTTCAAATTCCGCCGTTATTACGCCTCGGCCTACTACCGCGGCCACGCTGGGCCTACCGCGATCCAAGCGTAAAACGCATGCTGACGCGGATGCCGTCGGCGATTTTCGGCGTCTCGGTGGTGCAGGTCAACTTGCTGTTCGGCACTTTGGTAGCTTCTTTTCTGGCTCCGGGCAGCGTGTCGTGGCTGTATTACTCAGACCGCCTGGTCGAATTCCCGCTTGGAATCCTCGGCATTGCCGTCGCCACCGTGATTTTGCCGCATCTGTCGGCGCATCATGCCACGTCGGACCAGCTTGGATTTTCCAAGGCGTTGGATTGGGGCTTGAAACTGACGCTACTGATCGGCATGCCGGCCACGTTGGGATTGGCATTTCTGGCCGAACCTTTGCTTTCTACCTTGTTCCAATACAACGAATTCGACAGCGGCGACGTCAAGATGGCCGGCCGCAGCCTGATTGCGTATTCGCTGGGCTTGTTGGCTTTTATGCTAATCAAAGTGCTGGCCCCCGGCTTTACCTCCCGCCACGATACCCGAACACCGACACGATTCGGCGGGTATTCGATGCTTGCCAATGTAGCCTTCAACCTGATTTTGGTCTGGCCTTTGGCTCATGCCGGAGTTGCCTTAGCGACCACCTTATCCGCCTATCTCAACGCAGTGCTGTTGTTACGCAACCTGGTTACGACACGCATTTACCAACCTTGCGCCGGTTGGTACGGTTATATCGGGCGGATTGTGGCGGCAAACGCAACCATGTCGGCATTTTTGTACTATTTTGTCGATGCCGGCTTATGGCTGAATTGGAACGCCGCTCAACGCAGCCTGAACTTGGCGGCGACAATCGGCTTGGCAATAATCGTTTACGGCAGCGCTCTGCTACTATCCGGTTTCCGCCCGCGGCATATCGGATTCCGAGAATCGGTCACGGCTTGAGATTTAATCCGCCGCCACCATTGTCATGTAGAATGCGCTGCCAACAGCGGTTTCCATCACGATACAATTTATTTTTCAGTAAGCTATGAACACTAAAACAATCGGCTTTATCGGCGGCGGCAACATGGCAACCAGCTTGATGCGCGGCCTGATAGCCAGCGGCCACTCGCCCCAGCAAATCTGGGTATCCGATGCCGCTCCCGACATCCTGAAGTCCCACGCCGATCAATTACACGTCAATATTTCCGCCGATAACGCTAATATCGCCAACGAAGCCGACGTCGTGGTTCTGGCGGTCAAACCGCAGATTCTGCGAGACGTCTGCTTGCAAATCGCACCGCAACTGAAACAAAAGAACGTTCTGGTAGTGTCGATCGCCGCCGGCATCGGTCAACAAAGCTTGGCGCTATGGCTGGGCGCAAACACCGCCATCGTCCGTTGCATGCCCAACACCCCGGCTTTGGTTCAAACCGGTGCCACGGCATTGCACGCCAATCCGCAAGTCAACGAGGAACAGAAAGACCTGGCCGAGAACATCCTGCGCGCCGTCGGGCTGACGTTATGGTTCGAGGACGAGGCCAAACTTGACGCCGTTACTGCGGTCTCCGGCAGCGGCCCAGCCTATTTTTTTCTGTTAATGGAAGCGATGGAGCAGGCCGCTTTGGAATTGGGTCTGGACGAACATTCCGCGCGTTTATTAATTCAGCAAACTGCGTTGGGCGCGGCGAAAATCGCCCTGGAATCCGCCGAATCTCCGGCACAACTGCGGGCCCGAGTAACATCGCCAGGCGGTACAACGCAGCGAGCCGTCGAGACCTTTCTGCAACACGGCTTCGTCGATTTGGTATCGAAAGCCCTGCATGCCGCCAGGGACCGCTCGATTGAAATGTCAAAACAACTCGGAGCCGACTGATGGGCAGTAACTACATGACAGATCCCTTGGTGTTTTTGATCGACACCCTGTTCTCGCTCTACATCCTGGCGGTCGCCTTGCGGTTTTTGCTGCAATGGACCCAAGCCGATTTTTACAATCCGATTTCGCAGTTTCTGGTCAAAATCACCCATCCGCCGTTAAGGATCATGCGGCGCTTTATCCCGGCGATCGGCCGTATCGACAGTTCCTCGCTGGTTCTGGCGCTGGTACTGCAAATGATCGCCAATTTTTCGATTCTGGCACTGAAAAGCTTATCGATCAGCGTAGTCGCTTTGCTGTTGCTGTCGTTTACCGACCTAGTAAAAATGCTGTTGGACATTTTTGTCTACGCCATTTTTGCCGCAGCGATCCTGAGCTGGTTCGCAGCGGGCAGTTACAGCAGCGCCTCATCGATCTTGTACAGTTTGACCGAACCGCTGCTGAACGTTTGCCGCAGAGTATTGCCCGATTTAGGCGGCATTGACTTGTCGCCTTTGGCAGCACTGGTGTTGTTGCAACTGGCAAAAATGATGATATTACCGCCATTACATCAGCTGGCCACGATCTTGGGCTAGGTCGGATCGCCGAAAAATATGGGCACACCGAACAACACCGCCAAACGCATCCTGCTAGCGCTCGCTCTGGTCATGCCGATGTTGGCTGCCGATCCGGCCTTTGCCAAAAAAATGTATCGTTGGGTCGACGACAGCGGTAACGTTTATTTTTCCGACCAAGTTCCGCCCGATCAGGTCCAGCACAAACGGGAAACCCTAAACGAAAAGGCACGGGTGACGGATGTGGTAGAAAAAGCCAAAACCGCAGAGCAACTCACCCAGCAAAAACGCCTGGACGAACTGCGCAAGGAGCAGGAGAAGATCATCACGAAACAAGCGGCCAACGATAAAGTCTTACTCAGCACCTTCCGCAGCGTCGACGATTTGGAAAAAGCGATCGCCAACAAATTAGCCGCGATCGATGCGGCGCGTAAGGTGATCGAGGGCAACATCGATTTACTGGAATCGCAATTACGGCAACAGCAACAACAGGCCGCCAATCTAGAACGTAGCGGCAGCAAATTGCCCGACAAACTACTCGGCGACATTGCCGCCAGCAAACAACAAATAGACGCGGCCAAACAAGATCTGCAACGCCACCAATTGGAACGGCAAAACAGCGAAAAAGAGTTCAAAGCCGATGTTGCCCGCTTTCAGTTTTTGACCCAATCGCAAAAAACCGGGAAAACCGACAAATCCTCTCTAGCCGCCAGCAACGCCAGTAACGAACTAGGCTTGTTCGTCTGCGAAGATGCGGTTCAATGCGAAAAGGCCTGGAAAATCGCCGGCGAATTTGTCGCCAGCAACTCCACTACCGGCCAAGACGTGGAAAGCGAAAAACTGATCATGCGGGCGGCACCGCAAACCGATACCGATCTAAGCCTGTCGGCGTCTCTACTGGAAAGGAACGACGTCCGCCAGATATTTCTCGACATACGCTGCCGCCAATCCAGCCTCGGTTTGGAACTGTGCGCCAGCGCCAAAGCCCAAGCCATTCGCGAAGCGTTCGCCCCGTTTATCCAATCCCAATTAGCGGCGCAGCAGTAATGTACCGACGCCCTGGTCGGTAAACAACTCCAGTAACACGGCATGGTCAACCCTGCCGTCAATGATATGGACGCTGGTGACACCGCCTTTCAACGCATCAGTCGCACAGCGGGTTTTCGGAATCATGCCGCCCGATATCGTACCGTCAGCGATCAAGTTGTCGATGTCGGTCAAGGTCAGCCCGGTCAGCAAGTTGCCCTGTTTATCCAAAATGCCCGGGGTATTGGTCAGCAGCATCAGCTTTTCGGCTTTCAACACCTCGGCAACCTTGCCCGCCACCAGATCGGCGTTGATATTGTAGGAATGACCGTCCTTGCCGACACCGATCGGTGCTATCACCGGAATAAAATCGCTGTTGCCCAGCATTTCCACCACCGCCGGATCGATGCTGCTGACCTCGCCGACATGGCCTAAATCAATGATTTCCGGCGCATCGTCCAGCGAAGCGCCGGCTTTGGTGATATTGATTTTGCGGGCGTGAATGAAGTTGCCGTCCTTTCCGGTCAAACCTACCGCCTTACCGCCTTGCAGATTGATCAAATTGACGATCTCTTTGTTGACCAAGCCACCTAAAACCATTTCCACCACGTCCATGGTTTCACTGTCGGTCACGCGCATACCGTCGACAAACTCTGAGGTCTTGCCCAGCCGCCCCAGCAGGTTCCCGATCTGCGGGCCGCCACCGTGTACGACGATAGGGTTGATCCCCACCAGCTTCATTAACACGATGTCACGCGCGAAGCTGTGCTTCAACGCATCGTCGACCATGGCATTACCGCCGAATTTGATCACGACCGTCCGGCCTTTGAATTTTTGAATGTACGGCAGGGCTTCGATCAGGACGTGGGCAATCTGGTGTGCGGTTTTTTCTTTCATGGTCTCTAACAATTAAAATGGCAAATGAAGGTCGGGACTCACTTTCAGTAGCAGCTGCCTGAACTGCGCCTGAATTTGCTGCATCGCTTCCTGGGTATCGGCTTCGAACCGGACGGTCAACACCGGCGTGGTATTCGAGGCGCGGACCAAGCCCCAGCCATCGGCAAACTCGACGCGCATACCGTCGATATTGACGATTTTTCCGCCCTTGAATTCGGCTTGAGCGAATAAGCGATCCATCAAACCGGCTCCTTCGCCTTCCGCCACCGGCACGTGCAGTTCCGGGGTGTTGATACTGTCCGGCAGATCGGCAAACAACTCGCCGCTACTTCGCATATCGTTGGAAAGGATCTCGACCAGCCGGGCGCCGGCATACAGCGCATCGTCGAAACCGAACCACCGATCGTTGAAAAATATATGGCCGCTCATTTCTCCGGCCAGGGCCGCCGCAGTTTCTTTCAGCTTGGCTTTCATCAGCGAATGGCCGCTTTTCCACATCAAGGGCCGACCTCCGCGTTTAACAATCTGATCGTGCAAATGCCGGGAGCATTTCACGTCGTAAATGATCTCCGATCCAGGCTTATGCGTCAGCACATCGCGGGCAAACAACATCATTTGCCGGTCCGGCCAGATAATTTTACCGGTCGAATCCACCACGCCCAAACGGTCGCCGTCGCCGTCGAAAGCCAGGCCGATATCGGCCGCGTAATGTTTGACGGCAGACATCAAGTCGCTCAGGTTTTCCGGCTTGCTGGGGTCCGGATGGTGATTGGGAAAATTGCCGTCGATCTCGCAAAACAGCTCGACCACTTCGCAACCCAGGGTTTTCAGCAACATCGGCGCCAACCGTCCGGCCGCACCGTTCCCGCAATCGACGACGACCTTCATCGGTCGCACCAGATGCAGATCTTCCGTAATCATGCCGATATATTCGTTGCCGAACAGGCTGTTGCGTTGAATCGAGCCGGGCTCGGTCTGGCTGTAGTCGCCTGCTTCCAGACGCTGTTTCAATTGTTGCAACTTTTCGCCGGATAAGGTCTCGCCGTTCAAAACCAGTTTGAGGCCGTTGTATTCTTTCGGATTATGGCTGCCGGTCACCATCACGCCGCTAGCGCCTTCGCTGTGGTGAGCGACAAAGTACAACAGCGGCGTCGGCACCAAACCGATGTCGAGCACATCGCAGCCGCCGGCTGTCAAACCTTGAGCCATGGCATCCGCTAACTCGGGACTGGTCAAACGGCCGTCTCGGCCCAACACGATGGTCCTGACCTGCTGTTGCCGAGCCTCGTTCGCCAGCACCAAACCGATCGCCCGCACTGTTTCTGCTGTCAGGTCGCGACCGACTACGCCGCGAATGTCGTAAGCTTTAAAAATATCGCCGCTCTTGACCGCGGGCTTGGCAGGCTTTACCTCGGCCGCAGGCGTCGGCTCGGGCAGACTAACCGGCGCCGAGGACAACGCTATCGGCACGCTGGCGTACTGGTCCGCAGCCGCGGCAGACTTGGAGGGCTCGACAAAATCCATATCGAACGATTCCTCGAAAAAATCGAAATCTTCGTCGACTTCGATCGGCTTCTCGGGTTGCTTTTCATGTTCCAGAATGCGTTTGAATTGGGCCAAGGTGGACACGATCGGACGCATCTCGTCCAGTTGCACCGGATAATGCCCCGCACTTTTGCCGGTCATCATATCCTTGGCAGCCTTCAATATACTGCTCTGGTCGTGCCGCAAATAGTCTGCCAACTTTCGGTAACCGATAAAAAACGCCAGACTCACCAACAACGCCGGGATCAGAATAATGCACAGAAACAGCACCACATCGGCAAGCTCGGTAGCCTCACCTGTCCACAAATCCAGTTGCCAGCGACTGTTAAGCAACGGCAGTGTCTGGGGATCGTCAAGTTTGGCTGCGGAATTGCCGGCAGTGGCCAATACGGCACTGTCTTGGCGAACTTCGACAAAACCGCCGCTGAAACTGGTTTTGCCGATTAACAATTGCAATGCATCAGGTTTCAAACTGACCAGTATCACGCCGATCGGCTGCTGATCTTTAATGACCAAGCTGGTTATCGCCAGGTGCCGGTGTTCGCCCTCGCCTTGCACCGACGGTTTTTGTTTGGCGGCGAGCGTCGCCCTGACCATTTCCAAGTCGGCAAACCCCATGTTCGGTGCTTGAGTCAAATCCGGTTCGCTGACATTCGCCGGCAGCAAACGCACTTTCAATGCGTTCGGGATCACGCTCTGCAATCTGGCTGCCACGCTAATGCGGTTTGCAGCATCCTGCGTCTCGGGGCTGAACACGGCAATTACGTCCGGCGCTAGTGCCAGGCCATCGACAACGTGTTGCAAGGTGTCGATTTGGGTCGACAAACTGACGGCCATGCCGTTCGCTACGGCTGTAACGCTGGCTTGTTGCGTCTCTGCGACTTTGGCCGCCGAGAACCAATATGCGCCGCCGCCGGCCAATAAGACCATAAAGACGGCAATGCCGGCGACGATGCTGAATATGCGCCCCATGGTTGCCCTCGATCAATGCCGACCGCTATGTCCGAAACCGCCGCTACCGCGATGGCTGGCATCGAATTCGGCAACGCATTCGAATTCCACTTGCGCAACCGGCACGAACACCATTTGGGCGATGCGTTCGCCCACTTCGACGGTAAACGGCTCAGTGCCGCGATTCCAACAGGACACGAACACTTGGCCCTGGTAATCCGAATCGATCAAACCGACCAGGTTACCCAACACGATGCCATGTTTGTGGCCCAAGCCGGATCGAGGCAGCAGCATTGCCGCCAAATGCGGATCGTCGATATGGATCGCCAGACCGGTCGGAATCAATGCAGTCTGGCCGGGCTGCAGCGTCAACGCCTGTTCCAGACAGGCGCGCAAATCCAGCCCGGCTGAACCCGGCGTGGCGTAAGCCGGCAACGGGATCTGCTCGCCCAAGCGTGAATCAAGGATTTTTAATTGGATTTTTCTCATGCATTTTCTCGGCAATCAATTGCAACAACTGCACCGCCAGACTGGTTTTGTCGGCCATCTCCAGCGTTTTTCGGCCATCCCGCCAGAACACCTGCAAGGCGTTGCGCTCGGAATCGAAGCCGCCTTCGGCCCGCCCTACCCAGTTAGCGGCAATCATGTCCAGATTTTTACTGTGCAGCTTGCCCAGCGCGTAGTTCTCAAGGTCGTCGGTTTCGGCGGCAAAACCGACGACCCAAGGTTTGGGCAGTAGTCCTGCAACCGCGGCGACGATATCCGGATTCTTTTCCAACTCAATCACGCTGTCTTCGGCTTCACCTTTCTTGAGTTTGTGCCCGGCGACCTGTTTGGCTCGATAATCAGCCACTGCCGCCGCACCGATATAAAGGTCTGCATCAGCGCAAGCGTTCAGCACGGCCTGATTCATCTGCAATGCAGTCTCGACCTGAATGAATTTGGCGCCGGCCGGCGCCGGCAGATGCACCGGACCGCTGACCAAAGTCACATCGGCGCCGGCGGCGACAGCGGCTTTGGTCAACGCATAACCCATTTTGCCGGAACTACGGTTACTGATAAACCGCACCGGGTCCAACGGCTCGCGGGTCGGACCGGCGCTGACCACCAGTTTCAGGCCGGCAAGTAAACCGCTAGTGGACTGAATCAATACGCTTTGGACGATTTCGGCCGGCTCGACCATGCGCCCGTATCCCTGCTCGCCGCAGGCTTGCTCGCCCGCAGCCGGGCCAATCACCGTCACTCCGTGCTGTTGCAAACGAGCGATATTTTCTTGGGTAACCGGCTTGCCCCACATCGCCTGGTTCATGGCCGGCGCCACGTAAACCGGACATTCGGCGGCCAGATACAAAGTCGACAACAAATCGTCGGCCAATCCGTGCGCCATTTTGGCCAATGTATCCGCAGTTGCCGGTGCAATCAGGAGCAGATCGGCCCAGCGCGCCAGTTGAATATGGCTCATCGCCTGTTCCTGCTCCGGATCAAGCAATTCGCTGTGCACGCTATGTCCGCTCAGGGCCTGGAAAGTCAGCGGAGCCACGAAGCGGGCGGCGGCGGCGGTCATCACCACCCTGACCTCGCAGCCTTGCTTGCGCAGCAGGCGCAGCAATTCCGCCGCTTTATAGGCCGCGATACCGCCGCAAACTCCCAGTAAAATTCGCTTGTTAATAACACGCCCCAAAATGGCTAATTACGGAATTATGGCAAAGTCGGTCCGATTCTTCTACGCTTAAAACCGTTTCTTAACGGCCGGAGCGAGTTGATGAGCATTAAAAATTGGCCTGCCGACGAACGCCCGCGGGAAAAACTGTTGCAGCGCGGCGCCAGCGCCTTGACAGATGCCGAATTGCTGGCGATTTTCTTGCGTACCGGCACGGCCGGTAAATCGGCGGTGGATATGGCACGGGAACTACTCAGCGAATACGGTTCGTTGCGCGCGCTGCTAGGCGCCGACCAGCAGCGATTTTGCCAGAGCCACGGCCTGGGCGACGCCAAATATGCACAACTTCAGGCGGTGCTGGAAATGGCCCGCCGCCATTTTGCCGAAATTCTGCAACGCGGCAACGCGCTGACCAGCCCCGATATCACTCGCGCCTATCTGAGCGCGCAACTACGCGGCCACAGTTACGAAATTTTCGCTTGCCTATTTCTCGACAACCAGCACCGGGTGATCCAATGGGAGGAATTGTTCCGCGGCACGATAGACGGCACCAGCGTCTATCCGCGCGAAGTCGCCAAGCGGGCGTTGTTTCACCATGCCGCCGCGGTGATTTTCGCTCATAACCATCCTTCGGGGATCAACGAACCCAGCCAGGCCGACCGGCAGATTACCGAGAAACTGAAACAAGCCTTGGGCTTGTTCGATATCCGGGTGTTGGACCATTTCATCGTCGGCGACGGTCCGCCGTTCTCGTTCGCCGAACACGGCCTGCTGTAACCGACTTTATTGGCTATCCTGACCTAGCGGTCGATACTGGCTTAACACCCGTTCCGCCAGACGCGAGAACGGCATGCTTTGGATCCAAACCGATCCCGTGCCTTTCAAGGTTGCCAGAAACAAACCCTCACCACCGAACAGCATGCTTTTCAGGCCGCCACTCAAGGCGATGTTGTAATCGATGTCGCCGCTGAAAGCGACCAGACAACCGGTATCCAGCCGCAGGGTTTCATTGCGCAATTCTTTGCGCACCACCGTACCGCCGGCATGGATGAAGGCCATCCCGTCGCCGCGCAGGCGCTGCAAAACAAAACCTTCGCCGCCAAAAAAACCGCTGCCCAATCGTTTGTTGAAGGCGATGTCGACCTGGGTACCGAACGCCGCCGCCAAAAATGCCGATTTCTGGCAGATTACTTCCTGCCCCAACTCAGCCATATTTAACGCAATGATGGTGCCCGGAAACGGTGCGGCAAAAGCCACTTGCCGTTTTTGGCCGCCGCGGTTGCTGAAATGGGTCAGAAAAACCGATTCGCCGGTCAACAAGCGCTTGCCGATACCGAACAGCTTATCCATGACGCCGCCGGAACCGTCGCCCATTTTGGTTTCGAATTCGATATCCTGCTCCAGATAGGTCATCGCGCCGGCTTCGGCAACAACGGTTTCGTTCTGATCCAATTCGATTTCGACCATCTGAATATCGTGGCCGACAATCCGGTAATCAACTTCGTGGCAATTCATAAACTCTCCGCAAAAAATCAACTCTGATTGGAAAACGCCTGATCGGGCTGCACCGACTCCCCATTGCAGCCGGCCTGATAAAACTCGAAACGATTGCGGCCCTGTTGCTTGGCGATATACATGGCTTCATCGGCATGCCGCAACAAATAATCCGGATTGCTGGGATCGTAAGGATAAATGGTCACGCCGCTACTAACCCCTACTTGTACCTGCTGCCCGGCAATCGGGTAGCTGCGGGCAACGTTCTGGTGAATCCGCTCCAGCGCCTGTATGCACTGCTGCTTCGATTCGACGCCGCACATCAACACTGCAAACTCGTCGCCACCCAAACGGCACACAGTATCCTCTTCGCGCAAGCCGGCCCGCAACCGCGCCGCGACTTCCACCAACAACTGATCGCCGGCCTCGTGGCCCAGATTATCGTTAATTTGCTTGAAGCCGTCCAAATCCATGTACACCACGCCCAGCAAGGAATTGTCTCGCTTGCAGCGTGCCATGGCCTGCTGAAAACGGTCGGTAAACAAGGTTCGGTTAGGCAAGTGCGTCAACGGGTCGTGATGTGCCATCTCCTCCAATGCCTGTTGATGCAACTTCGACTGGGTAATATCGGAGAACAAACCGACGTAATTGACCGCCTCACCTTTCTGGTTGCGCATCGCCGAGATCGTCAACAGTTCCACATACAATTCCCCGTTTTTCTTGCGGTTCCATATCTCGCCCTGCCAACAGCCCTCGGTTTGCAGGGTTTGCCACAGGTTTTTATAAAATTCGGCATCGTGTTTGCCGGATTTGAGGAAGTTGTGGTTGCGGCCGATCACTTCGTCGCGCGGATACCCGGTTATCGCACAAAAGGTCGGGTTGGCGTCGATGATAATCCCGTCGGCATCGGTGATGGTGATCCCTTCGTGCGCATCGGCAAACACGCGTGCCGCCAACTGTAATTTGCCCTCGGCGCGCTTACGCTCGGTAATATTGGTCAAAATACAGTGAATGATCGCCGGCCCTGATTTACGGCTTTGGAGGCGGCCGTCCAATATCACCGTGATGGTGCCGCCGGATTTTCTGCGCAGCGTCAGTTCGCACTCCAACACGCCGTAATGGTTCAACATTTGCAGTTTCAAGCCGAAATCGGCCCCGGCATCGGCGTCGTCAACTAAAAAATCCGGCAATTTTTTCCCTATCAACTCGTCGCCCGGGTAATCCAACAATGCGCACAATTGCGGATTCGCATCCAGCAGGCAACCGTGCCGGTCCAATGCCATATAGGCCACCGGCGAGTTCTCGAACAGACTGCGGAAGCGACGTTCGCTTTGTTTCAAGGATTCGGTGAGATGTAACGCGATCAGACTGCTGCGGCGGGCCTTGATATAGGCCGCGCAGAAAAATACCGGCAGAAAACTGATAAACGCGGCGGCCAGAAATTCGCCCCAAGGCGGTTCCAATTTACTCGCTTTACTAAAGCCGGCCAATTCGGTGAAGCGCAAAGTCCAATGCCTCCCCGCCAGCTCCAGCCGCCGCTCCAGACGCAAATGGCCAAATCCGAGACTTTGCTGCTGAAAATCGAGGGTATCACTACTGTCGTACAACAAACTTTCCGCGTCGGCACGGTCGGAATCGAAAATTTCCAGCCGCAACGCCGACAATTGCTTTCCGAGTATCGCCCGAAGCAAATCATTCATCCGGTAAGGTATATAGACCCAACCCTGGATGGCAATTCGGCGTTGTTCCGGCGTTTGCGGAATGCTCCCATGACGGTAAACCGGAAAAAACGCCAACATTCCGGCATGAGGATTGGCTTTGGAATCCTGCACCAAGGTGACCTTACCGGAGTAAGCCAAGTCTCCGCTATCCCGCGCCCGTTCCATCGCCTCGCGCCGTACCGGCTCGGAAAACATGTCGAAGCCGAAGGCCCGCAAATTGCGCCCGTAGAACGGCTCCAGGTAAACGATACTGCTGTAATGAGGCCGCGGAGTCGCCGGAGCAACGACGTAATCCGGAAATCCCTGGCTGCGAATCTGCAAAATATGACTTTGCAACTCATTCGCCGGAATCCACTGTGCGTAACCGACGCCTTGCACGCCGGGATGGTTTTGGTCCAAGCCCAACATTTCGACGAAAGCCCGCCAGTCGGCGCGGCTCACTTCGTTGCTGGCGGCAAAGACGCCGGCCGCACTCCGCAGTGTTAGCGCATGCAATGCCATGCGTTCGCTGATATTCGAGGTGATGCGCTCGACTTCGAATTCGAAATATTCGCGAAGTCGTTGTTGATAATGCCGTTCGAGAGCTTGCCACGCAAAAAATAAAAACGCTGCCGAAACCGATAGCACCAACAGCACCGGCATATAGTGCCGGTAACGCAACGTCGAAAGCTTCCCGACTGAGCTTACCATGGCATACCCCCACGCCTTATCAGCTGCTTATTGGGTGGTTTCTAGGACTTGTCTCGAATCACCAGCGCACGCAGCGCTTCGACCATCATGGCAGACGGACGGCAACCAAATCAACGACCCGTTTTGCGATCAAACAAACGCCGCGGTATCGGCTTGGCACCAATGAATTTTCGGCAAATTTTCAGGATTTAAGAGTATATGATTTTCGAAGCATGGCTAGGTCCGGCACAACGTTCTTTCGTTGTGCCGACCAGTCGGCGCAGGCCCGGCTAGACCAGCAGATTGATCAAAATCTGCTGGTATATCCGGCTCAACGTTTCCAAATCGTCCAGGCCGATATGCTCGTTGACTTTATGAATGCTGGCATTTAACGGCCCCAGCTCGATGACCTGGGCACCGGTGGGTGCGATGAAACGCCCGTCCGAGGTACCGCCGCCGGTGTCGTCCTGAGTTTGAAAGCCGCACACGGTTTCGATCGCCGCGTGGGTGGCGTCGATCAATTCGCCGCGCGCCGTCAAAAACGGATTGCCCGACAGCCGCCATTGCAAGTCGTATTTGAAGCCGTGTTTATCCAGAATGGCCTGGGTACGGGCTTTGATGGTCGCTTCGTCCAGCTCGGTGCAAAACCGCAAATTAAACTGCACTTCGGCTTGGCCCGGAATGATATTTTCGGCGCCGGTGCCGGCGTTGATATTGGACACCTGTAGCCGGGTCGGCGGAAAAAACGCGTTGCCGTGGTCCCAGACTTCTTCGGTCAGTTCTTTCAAAGCCGGCGCGAAGGTATGGATCGGATTTTCCGCCAATTCCGGATACGCCACATGGCCCTGGATGCCGAATACGGTGAGTTTGGCGCAGAGCGAACCGCGGCGGCCGACGCGGATCACGTCGCCGATAGCTTTATCGCTGGAAGGTTCGCCGACCAGGCACCAGTCGATCTTTTCGCCGCGTTGCTCCAGCACCTCGACCACTTTGACGACGCCGTGCGTGGCAGCGCCTTCCTCGTCGCTGGTCATCATGATCGCTATCGAACCCTTGTGCTGCGGATATTGACCGATAAAGCGCTCAACCGCGGTGACGAATGCGGCAATGCCGCCTTTCATATCGGCCGCACCACGACCGTAAAGCTTGCCGTCGCGGATAGTCGGTTCGAACGGCGGCGAATCCCAGGCCGCCAACGGCCCGGTCGGTACCACGTCGGTATGCCCCAAAAACACAAACAATGCCGGCTCGCTGCCGCGACGCAGCCACAGGTTTTGGGTATCGGCAAAATTCAGGCGTTCGTCGTTGAAGCCAAGTTTACTGAGACGTTCGGCCAGCAAATCCTGGCAACCGGCGTCGTTGGGAGTCACCGATTCGCGCCGAATCAGTTGCTCCAGCAGGGAAAGCGTTTCTGTCATTATGCGCTGGGATATTGCTCGGGATTGAAACCGACCAGTAGTTGTCGGCCGTCGTCCAGGATTGGACGCTTGATCAAAGTCGGTACTGCCAACATCAACTGCACGGCTTTTTCAGGCGTTAAGTCGCGTTTTTGCTCGTCGTCGAGTTGGCGCCAACTGGTGCTGCGCTGGTTTAGAACGGCATCGACTCCGAGCGCATCGACGAACTTTTGCAGCAAGGCCTGCTCCAGCCCGTCCACCCGGTAATCGTGAAAGCGGTACTCGATACGGCGCGAATCCAGCAATGCTCTGGCTTTCTTCACCGTGTCGCAGTTCTTGATACCGTACAACACCTTCATTGCCGGTTATGCCTCGCCGGCCAACAGTTCGTCCAGGCTAGGCAAGCTTTTATCGGCCTGCGCGCGGGCTTTGTAGACATCGACGAACTCCATAAACGCTTGTTCGAGATCGTCCAACACTTCCTCCTCGTCGGCCACTTCGTCTTCCGGAATCTCGTCGGATTCCAAATAGTCTTTCTGGATCGCGATTTCGCCGTTCAAGGACAGCAGCGCAAGGATCAAGGCATTATTCGAAATATTTTCTGGCATGGTGTGCTCGCAGGTTGAAATGGAAGAACAGAACTGAGCAGGAGGCCGCTAGGATTGGCGCCGAGCTAAACCCGGCAATAGTCGTTGCATGCATGCAAGTACCGCCTCCATCAAATTTGGCCGCATTGTAACGCATTGCCGGCGAGCGATGTTAACCGCGGCGTTCGGCGTCAAATGTTTTTCAGCAGGCGGTTGCCGGCGCTATCCGCCATCGCCTGACGGAAATGCTCGACAGCTTCGGCAAACGCCTGCTCCGGCTGGATATCCGGCAACTGGTTTTGGCCGCAGCTTTCCAGCGCATCGGCTACATAACCGATACTGAGAATATTGATATCGACCGCCGGCTGGTAGACCGAAACGGTTTGTTCCGGATGGCAGAATTCGACGACGATGCGACTGACGATCAGCTTATGCAACAACGCCTGGACCAAGGCCAACGGAATCATCAAATCCCGGGCCAATTCCTCGGCCGACGGCGGCGCGTCCTGGTTGACGAAGCGTTTAACCAGGGCATGTGCGATTTGCAGCGCCAGGATTTTCTTCAACGAAAAACTCAGATTGCGGAAACGGTCACCGTGGCGGTGAATCGGGTAGTTCTGGATATAAAACGCCATCTCGCAACCGAACAACACGATCATCCAACAGCTTTGCAGCCAGACCACAAACAGCGGCAAGGCGGCGAAACTGCCGTAGATCGCGTTATAGCTGGACACGCCGATTTGCAGGCTCAAATAGGCCCACTGCAAACCGTGGTAGAGCATGCCGGTCACGGCGCCGGCAGCCAGCCCGGCCCGGTAGTCGATGGCGTGGTTCGGCATGAATACGAATACCACCGTGAACAGCACGATCATCAGCAGCAACGGCGACAGCCCCAAGGCTTTCAATACCAGCCAGACGCCGAAAGCCGGCAGATGTATCGCCCCGGCCAACCAGCCTATCTGGGTTTGCAGGAACACGGTCAGGCCGCTGGCAGCCATCAGCAGTACCGGCCCCAGTAACATCAGCGACAAATAATCGCTGCATTTGCGCCCCCAACTGCGGCCCTGATCGATTTTCCAGATGTAGTTGAACGATTCTTCGATATTGGCGATCAGGCTGACCACGGTCCAAAACAAAACCGCGATACCGATGCCGGCCACCACTTCGCCCTGAGTCTTGGCCAGCAAATTTTGGGCAAAGCCGATCAAACGCAACATCAGCTCGTCCTGCTGCGGCGCCCGCTCCAGTAATTGTCGCTGCAGCAGCTTTTCGAAACCGAAGCCCTTGGCGATGCCGAACAACATCGCAATCACCGGCACGATAGACAGGATGCTGTACAAGGTCAGCGCCGAGGCTCGCAGTTGGCATAAATCGCGGCGAAAACCTTGCACCGCCAACAACGCGATTTTCAAACAGCGGATGCCAAGCGCCGGCCAGTAAGTCAGGCTCCGTTCATCCAGCCGCCAAATGTCTTCTTTGCAGAACAGCAACAGGTTCAATGCCATACAAGTCTCTATTGTTGGGGCCGATCGGCAAGTGCGAACGATACACCGCGCCGTTAAACGGCAGTATGCCGGATAAAACCGGCAAAATCCCGGCATTCCGAGTGCATCGATGACCGAGTTGTCGGGTCAGGCCAAACGCCGCAAGTGCAGCCGCCGATTACGCCAGAAAAATCGGCATCGACTGAGAAAACCGGGCAGCCATTTGACGGGGCTCATGACACGTAGCGCCCATTTTCGATCCGGATAATAGCTCAATCGCAATTCGTCCGGGCCGACGATTTCCACACCCTCCAACACCAACGACGCATACGGCAGGCCCAGGCTGCGCCGGGCCGAAACCTGCAATTCCCGGTTCAGCAACACGAATTCGCTGGCTTCTTCGAACGGGCAATCCCAATCGCAAATCAGCAAATAGTCGCCGGCTTCGGTTTGGAACTGATGTAACAGCCGATAGCCGGGGACATGGCAAGCAGTCGGCACGCCATGCTGTAATAGCCGGGTTTGCAGCGGCCAATTCCGGTAATCGCCGGCATGGCTGGCCAGAGAAAAAAGCTCGATCACGCGCATGCAATTCCTATAGAAAAACAGCGGCAACAATCACGAATGACAGTCGGGTTTAATTCGCCTAAGTAAATTATTCTGCATTCGATTACCTGATATGAATGCTTGCAGTTTACAATAATCGGCTGCGAGCCGGCACCTAACGGTTTAAACACAACGCGACAGCTCTTGTTACGCACTATGCAAGCCCCGACACCGGCTGTATCCCAAATCCAGCCAAAGACAAGGACAAACTTCACCATGCAATTCACCGATACCGGCACTCTGA
Organism: Methylomonas sp. Uni0011; assembly: GCF_056850255.1. Taxonomy (NCBI): domain Bacteria; kingdom Pseudomonadati; phylum Pseudomonadota; class Gammaproteobacteria; order Methylococcales; family Methylococcaceae; genus Methylomonas; species Methylomonas sp. Uni0011. Next base: position 32,251 of record NZ_JBVVNO010000003.1, on the reverse strand, counting down.
TCAGATGGCAACTGGACGATATCGACGTTGTCGCACCGCTCCACGACAAGCCGGGCGGCGGCTCGCGCGGCGGGGTATATCTTTGTATCCCCAATTTCGAGGAACTGTCGCCGCCGTTCAGCATCAAGCACGGCGAATACCGCACCACAGTTTGCGACGTCACGCTGCCGCATCAAAAGAATCTGGCAGCATCCAACCAAAACGACTGGGGCAACATCGAGGTGGTTACCGATTGGGAAGAAACCGACGAACAACACAGCAAAACGCTGAAAGTCACCACCACCATCCGCGCCCTCTCGGAAACCGCGCTGGTACGGCCCGGCTTTCACCCGTATTTTTCGATTACGCCGAACAGTTTTGTGGATATTGCCGGCACGCGGATAGACGTGGCGACGCTGCCGCACGACAGTATGCGGGCTTATCCGGCAAACTCAGTGCTCGACGAGGTCAGGCTCAACACCAGCGGATACAGCATGGAACTGAGCTGCCAGATCAACTCACCGACGCCCGATGTCGCATTGGCATTTGGGGTCTGGAGCGACAAAAAAGCCGAGTATGTCTGTATCGAGCCGATTATCGGCAAACAACTCGGCGCAGATGGTCTGCCGACGCCATTGGAGCTAACACAGAGCGAGGAGTTATTGATGGTGTTTACGATTCGGGCGGAGAGATTGGAGATACTGGATTAATCATAGTGTTAACAACTAGCTCCCAAGAAACTTGCAAAGGTCGGAAACGCTTGTGCTTACTAAGGCCGGCTTAGCTTAGTCAATAGAGGTTTCAGCAAACGCCAAGCGATATAGACCAAGGCCAATGCAAACAACAAATGACCTATTGCATCCAAAGGCCCCTGCATATGATCGGGAATCCTTACCCAAACCCAATTTGCCCAATTCGCACAATAGCCGTCTTCTCTGACGAGAACAATCGCTTGCCGGAACATGTCCCGCCGCAAACAGAGGAATAGAAGAGTCAACCATGATTTAAGACACAAACAGTGCCAACATAGCCCCCAATACGCAAAAGCCAGAACGTACTTCTAAGTCACGGGGATTTTGGTTCGAGTAATAATCCATCGCTTGTTTATATTGCTCTAGCGCCAAAACTGAAGCAGCGATGAATCAAATCAGATGCGCTATTTTCAGCAACACTGCGACAATAACCGTGGTTTGCAGAAACCCGGCAGCAATGATCCAGCGAGTTAAATCGGCTCTGGTTTCCGCTTGGTTGCGGCTGGCGTCTGCTCTGAGCAATTCTATTTTGTGAACTAACTCGGACTCTAGCGCTTTAATTTCGGTACGCAATACGCCTTCCAAGTCTTTTAAATCGCGTTTGGTGGCAACATCGTCGAGATGAAATTCGTGCTTGGCTTGCTCCAGCGTGTTGTCCACAACTTCTTTTTGCATTTCAGTAATCACCTCGGCTTGAGCCTCGGTAAAGCCTGCGGCTTTTAAACGTAGTGCAAATTTCAAGGTGTCGAATGGTATCGCGTTCATACATCTATGCCCTTAGAGAACCAGCCGTTGCCCGCATTGTAGCGCATGGCGCCAAACAAGCACCATGCGCCGAAGGAAAAGAGCGGTTAATCCCGCAACAACTCATTAATCCCCGTTTTGCTACGAGTTTTCTCGTCCACCTGCTTGATGATCACCGCGCAATACAGGCTGTGGCTACCGTCTTTGGAAGGAAGGTTACCGGAGACAACCACGGAGCCAGCTGGAATGCGGCCATAAGTGACTTCGCCAGTCATGCGGTTGAAGATCTTGGTGCTTTGGCCGATGTAAACGCCCATCGATACCACGCAGTTGTCTTCGACGATCACGCCTTCGACGATCTCGGAGCGGGCGCCGATGAAGCAGTTGTCACCGATGATGGTCGGGTTGGCTTGCAGCGGTTCCAGCACGCCGCCGATGCCGACGCCGCCGGACAAATGCACGTTTTTACCGATTTGCGCGCAGGAGCCGACTGTTACCCAGGTGTCGACCATGGTGCCGCTGTCGACGTAAGCGCCGATGTTGACGTAAGACGGCATCAGGATCGCGCCGGGGGCGATGTAGGAACCGTAACGGGCTACCGCGTTAGGCACAACGCGAACGCCGGCTTGCGCAAAATCAGCCTCGCTGTAGCTACCAAATTTGGTCGGCACTTTGTCGTAATAGCGCACGTCGCCGCTTTCGATCACTTTGTTTTCGTTGATCCGGAACGATAGCAGCACGGCTTTTTTCAGCCATTGGTTGGTAACCCAGTCGCCGTCTTTTTTCTCGGCGACGCGCATTTCGCCCTTGTCGAGCATGTTCAACACTTCGGCAACCGCGTTGCGGACTTCGGCGGAGACGGTAGACGGGCTGATTTCGGCGCGGTTTTCGAAGGCGTCGTTGATGATGTTTTCCAGGTTTGACATGGTATTTCGTGGGTTGGATAAAAAAGAATGTAGGTTGGGTTTACCCGTAGGGCATAAAAGCGAAGCGTAACCCAACAATTAAGGCCTCTCGTTGGGTTACGGCTTACGCCTAACCCAACCTACGCGGTGTTTTCATTGAGAAAATCTTTAATACGCTGCGCAGCTTCGACGCATTCCTCAATCGGCGCGACCAACGCGATACGGACATGATTGGCGCCGGGGTTGAGACCGCCGCTGTCGCGCGATAAATAACTGCCCGGCAGTACAGTAACGTTTTGCTCTGTAAACAGTTTTTGGGCAAACTCGGTATCGGACATCGGCGTTTTCAGCCATATGTAAAAGCTTGCCGGCGGCCGCTCGATTTCGCAAACGTCTTGCAATATCTCGATAAACGCGGTGAATTTAGCGCGGTATAACTGGCGGTTGTGCTTGACGTGGTCCTCGTCGTTCCAGGCAGCGATGCTGGCGTGCTGAGTCGGCACCGGCATCGGGCAGCCGTGATAGGTTCGGTATTTGAAATACTGTTTCAGCACCTCGGCATCGCCGGCCACAAACCCTGAGCGCAGACCGGGCGCGTTCGAGCGTTTGGACAGGCTATGAAAAATCACGCAACGTTTGAAATCCGTACTGCCGGCCGCGTAAGCGCTTTGCAGCAAACCTTGCGGCGGATTGGCTTCGTCGTCATAGAGTTCGGTGTAACACTCGTCGGAGGCGATGACAAAATCGTACCTGTCGGCCAAGGCCAATAATTTCAGATGGTCGGCCTGTGTCAGCACCGTGCCGGTCGGATTGCCGGGCGAGCAAATAAACATCAGTTGGCAGCGTTGCCAAATCGTTTCCGGCACGCTGTCAAAATCCGGCAAATAACCATCGGCCTCAACCGTGTTCAGATAATACGGCTCGGCACCGGCCAACAGCGCCGCGCCTTCGTAGATCTGATAAAACGGGTTGGGCATGATCACTACCGGCTTGTCGGCCGGATCGACCAGGGCTTGCACTAGCGAAAACAAGGCCTCGCGGGTGCCATTTACCGGCAGCACTTGGGTTTCGGCATCCACACCACCCGCCGAAATCCCAAAACGACGGCAAGTCCAATCGGCTATCGCTTGACGCAGTTCCGGCAGGCCCTTGGTGGTGGGGTACTGAGTCAGGCCATGCAAATGCCGCAGCAAGGCCTCCTGGATGAAATGCGGCGTAACATGCTTAGGCTCGCCAATCGACAAAGCGATATGAGCTTTGTCGGCCGGCGGCGTAATGCCTTGCTTCAGCGTTGCCAGCTTTTCAAACGGGTACGGGTGTAAGGCGGATAAATACGGATTCATGCTTTATTTGCTACAACGCGGTTGGCGTCCTTGGCTCCAGGCTTGCTGTTGAATTTGCAACGCGCGGTTCATGTTCTGTTGCAGATTGTCGATGCGGCTGGCATGCGACGGGTGGGTCGACATGAATTCGATCGGCTGCCCCCCTTGCGCGGCCTTGTCCATCTTCAACCACAAATTAATGCTTTGCCGCGGGTCGAAGCCGGCGCGAGCCATCAAATCCAAACCAATGGTATCGGCTTCGGTCTCGTGAATCCGACTGTAAGGCAGGATCACCCCGTACTGGGCGCCAACACCGAGCAAGCCCAATGCAGTTTGCCCCATGGCTGTCTGCGGCTGCGTCACGGCCTGTACCATCGCCAGACCGGTGCTGACCGCGGTTTCCTGCGACAAACGCTCGTTACTGTGGCGCGACAACACGTGGCCCACTTCATGGCCGACGACCGCCGCCAGCTGGTCGGCATTGTCGACCAGATTGATCAAACCGGTATGCACGCCGATTTTATTACCGGGCAACGCGAATGCGTTCAGGGTTTCGTCTTCGAACACAACCACTTCCCACTGGCCGCCGGTTTGTTGGGTAATTGCATAAGCCACGCACTGGGCAAATTGGTTGACGCGAGAATTGCGGCTGACCGGGTTTTTGCTCTTCATGCTGTCGAAGGCCTGCAAACCCATTTGGTCGACTTGGTTGTCGGGCATGTAAATAAACTGGGTGCGGCCGGTCGGACTGGTTGCACAACTATTGAGCAATACGAAACCGGCAGCGATAAGCAAATTTCTAGTCAACATGGCTTAACTACCCGCAGAGAAATGGCCGGCCATTTTAGCCTAACTCGCCAGGGGGTTACACGCTTTTTGGCTATGCCAGCTGGAGGGGATAGCGCACAATAAACTGAGCACTCAGATGACCTTACGAAAAGCCGAACCGACGCCGGTTTGCGCCTACCCCGCCCGCACCAGCTGCAGAAGTTGCTGCAAACAAAACAACACGGTCTGCTGCCGAATGTTTTGCCTGTCGCCGGAAAACTGCTTTCTTACGCACACAGCTTCCTCGCCCCCCCGCTGCCGCCAGGCGACGAAAACCGTCCCCACCGGCTTTTCGGCCGTGCCGCCATCCGGGCCGGCGATGCCGGTAACGGCCAAAGCCAAGTCAGCCGAGCTGTGTTCGAGGACGCCGGCCGCCATTTCTCCGGCAGTCTCGGCGCTAACCGCGCCGTAACGTTGCAATGTCTGCGGATGTACCCCCAGCAGTTCGACCTTGGCCGCATTGCTGTAGGTGACAAAACCGCGGTCGAACCAAGCGGAACTGCCCGGCACATCGGTGATCGCCGCGGCGATACCGCCCCCGGTACAGGACTCTGCCAAACCCAATACCCGGTTCAAACCTCGCAAACCCTCGCCGAGCTGCTCGGACAACAGATAACCCGGATCGCGCATCAACGCCCCAAGCCCTGCCCACAGCAGTATCGTCTCCCGGCACTATTACCGGTCATCATTGCGGCAGCTTTTTGACTTCGCCGACTTTTTCGAAGTCGGCACCGACACTGATGATGAAGCTGGTGACCTGTTCGATGCTCATTTCGGATTTAACCACTTTCGATTCGTGGACGATGATGGCAAACCCGGATGTCGGATTTGGAGAAGTCGGCACAAACAGTACGTATCGATCGTCGGTTTTGTTGGTCACGTAAGCCGGCACCCAAATGCCCTCTTTCGGATACTCGACATAAACCACTTCGCGCGGTTCCTGCAACTGGTGGCCGGCAATCATGTTCACCAGTTTTTTGGTGACCCGGTAAATCGTACTCAACAGCGGAATGCGTTCGATCAGATGCTCGAACATTGCGATAATCGAAAAGCGGCCGAGGCTTACGCGGTGGCCGACATAAGTGATGGTGGCGAAGCTGGCCGCAAATAGCAGAAAGGTCACCAAGTAGTTGTCTGAATAACCGTATACGAACTGGAACAAATCGGTCAGCCGGTCTTTAACGAACAGCACGATTTGCACGATCACCATAATCGGAATGAACGCTAATACGCCGATCAGGGTGTGGTTCAGAATTTTCTTCATGATGCGCCTACCTCATTAGTTATTGTTGTTATCGATACACGGTTTTATCAAAGTTAAGCCTGATTAGAAAGCGCCAGTTAGCCCGGCTCCGTCAAAACGGCCTAACGCAGAATTCTGAACAGCCCCCGCGTCGCTACCGCCATAACCAGCAGAGCCGGCCCGGCAAACCCCAGCAACCCCGTCAATGCGGTTTGACTGGCGCTGGCGTCCCAAAGCGTCAGCGAACTGTTTAACGATATATTGGACGGCGCCAGAAACGGGAACATGGATACGCCTAAGGTCAGCACTGCCAGCGCCAGCGCCAGCGCCAGCGCTAACAACGCCCAATACGCCCGATCGAACTTACACAGCACCCAGGCACCGATGCCGGCCAGGAAAGCCAGACCGGGGATCACCCACAACGCCGGCTCGTGTTCGTAATTATCCAGCCACAAGCCGTCGCCGCGCTTGACGAATTTAGCCAACGGATTGGAAACGCCGTCCGGCAGGATTTCGGTAGTGACGTGGTAGCCTTCCAAATGGGTAATCCAACCGCCACACAAAGCAAATAACAATAAAAACAGAATTACCGTAGTTTGCGCCACCGCTTTTGCGCGTAACTGTAACGCAGGATCGCCGTGCAATTGCAAATAGACTGCTGCGTAAGCGGCCAACAACGCCAGACAACAGGCCGCAACCAACATTGCAAACGGGTTGAACAGGCCGGCCAGACTACCCAAAAAAGCGATATGCATGTCGCTGCTCAGATGAAACGGAAAGCCCTTCAACAAATTTCCCGCCAGCAGGCCCAACACGACGACGGGCAATAATCCACTGAGAAATAGCGCCTTATCCCAATACGGCAGCCAATCCGGATGCTCAAGGCTATTTCTAAAGTAAAGACCGATCGGCCTGATACAGACGGCCAGTATCACGCACAACAGCAAATTCTGGAAGCTGGAAAACACCACGGCATAGACCGTGGGCCAGCCCGCATACAACACCGCGATCACTGCAGCCAGCCAGGCTTGATTTCCCGCGCTGAGCGGCGCCAGTCTGGCAGCGATCTGCCGCCGTTGGGGTTCGGACAACTGCAAAAACGGCAACAACAGCGCCACGCCCATTTCCAGACCGCTACTCAACGCAAAACCGACCGTAAACAAACCGAGCAGTCCCCAGCACAACAAGCGCAAAATATCGTAATCAAGCATCGCCGCCCTCCTGAGCTGACGCCGCTCCCTGTTTTATCAATTGCATCGCCAGCAGAATCGCCAGGGCCAGTAACCCGGAATACGCTAAGGCGTAAACAGCCAAACCGAGTACCAAGTCGCTAGTCGTTAAAGTCGATACCGCCAACCACGTCGGCAAAATGTCGACCACAATCCAAGGCTGGTCGCCGAATTCGGAGATGAACCAACCGCCAACGCTGGCCAACCAAGTAGCAGGCAATGCGTACATCGCCGACTTCAGCACCCACGGCTGCCGGCTGCCGGTGACGACACCGAAACCGGCTGTCAAAAATGTCACTAATGCCAACACACCGAACACGATCATGGCCTTATGCCCCCAATACAGGGGCGCTGCCGGCGGCAAACTGGCTTGCGCCGCCTGCTCAATTTGCGTCGGACTAGCATCGACCACACCGTCTCGCCAACGTTTCAGCAACAATCCGTAACCAAGATCGGCTTTAGCGGCACCGAATTCCTCCCACAATTGCGCTTGCGGGTTATCGTCGCGCAATTGTTGCAACATGGCGTAAGCGCGGACACCGTTTTCGATTCGTTGCCGGTTTTGCGCCAGAATGTCGTCGGCAGGCAGGCCGTTAATTGCCATCAGCTTGCCGCGCTGAAACGAACTTTGTTTGTAAATGCCGGCGTCTCCCAACAACAAGGTAGCGACAATCGCCAGCAAACCCAACCCCACAGCAATGGAATACGACGGCCCGGACAGCCCCGTTTCGGCCGACCTTAGCCGGTAATAGGCGCTGATAGCCAACACGAACCCGGCTGCCAACGCATAGCTGGAAAGCAAGCTATGGGCGAATTTGGCCAGCGCCACCGGATTGCATAACACGGCACGCCAGTCTGCCATCTCCATCCGCAACGCCTGTACGTCGAATTCGGCACCGACCGGATATTGCATCCAGCCGCTGGCGACCGAAAAACCAAACAATATCAAATGGCAGCCCAAGCACACCGCCAGGGTAGCGAGAAGATGCGGAAAGCCACCCAACCTGTCCCAGCCGTACAACATCCAGCCCAAAGCGTTCGCCGCCGTAAACAAGCCTGCCAAAACTCCGACCAGCACCGGCCCGGCAAAGGCATCGCCGGCATAGTGAGCAAAATACGACCAATTGCCACCGAATTGGAACAGCATGGCCACACTCGACGCTAAACTCAATCCGAAACTGAGTGCGAACAACTTGCCCCAAAACCGGCATAAGGTTTGGTAATCGCCCCGGCCGCCAGCCAGCCCCCAAGTTTCCAATACCAGTAAGAAAAACGATAAGCCTACCGTCAGCGGTACAAACAGAAAATGCTGTACTGCATTGATCGCAAACTGCGAGCGAGACAATTCAATAACCGTTTCGGAAACCATTCCTACCTCTAGGCCAAGCTCAAAATGGCGGCAATTATAAAATTATCCGCCCGTTTGTCTGCGTTTTTCTCGATCAAGTCGCATTATATCGGCCGCCAGACCATGGAGAATAAGCGGCACTGATATACACTTTGACGGACTACGGCCGCGTTTACGACACTCCATGAAGCTCCTGCCCCGCTGGATAATCGGACTGAAAATCATTGGCTTGGCGCTACTTTACGCCGGCTTGGCCAAGCTGGTATTGGCTTTTTTTTCCGACCGCGGAAACGTCACACTGATCTGGTTTCCGGCTGGCCTGGGGCTGGCAGCATTTTTGTTGAATGCCAAACATTATTGGGCCGGCGTACTGTCAGGCGCTTTCATAGCGGGTTTATTGGTCGGCGACTCGTGGACAATCTCGGCCTTTATTGCGGCCGGCAACACTCTGGAATCGTGGATTGGCGCTTGGCTCCTGCTTGGCAACCCCGGTTTTTCGATCAAACTGCGCCACCCGAGCGACTTCGCGTGGCTGGCCGTCACCGGCGCGGTTGCCGCCTGTTTCAGTGCGCTGATCGGGCCGATGGCGTTGTTGCTGGGCGGCTACCTGACCCAAGACCAGTTGTTTCCGAGCATGCTGCATTGGTGGATGGCCGATTTGTTTGGTATCGCTTTAGTAACCCCTTGCATTCTGATTTGGCGAAAATGGCCAACTGGCTGGTTCGTCGTCAAACGTCTGCCGGAAACTGCGACCTTCTTGGCGCTGAGTTTTTTCAGCGGCCAAGCGATATTTCTGAGTTGGTGTCCGGATGTAATCAGCGGTTACGCCCGCGGGTATTGGACTTTTCTGTTTGTGGTTTGGGCGGCGGCTCGCTTCGGACGCCACGGCGTCATGCTCCTGATTGGCATGACCGCGATCCAGTCTCTGTGGGGATTGGAACGCCAGTGCGGCCTGTTTGCCTCCGGCGATTTGCAAGCCGGTCTGCTGAATATTTGGCTCTATTTACTGGTCCTGGCCTGTGTCGGCATTCCGTTGGCGTTAATGCTTTACGACCGCGAGCAAAAAGCCCAAGCACTGCAAGAAAGCGAAAACCGCCTGAGCTTTGCGTTGCAAACCATAGACACCGGCGCCTGGGATCTCGACCTTGAAACAGAAACCGTGATGCGCACTCCGATCCACGACCGGATTTTCGGCTACGACGACCTGTTACCGGTCTGGACTTACCAAACCTTTCTCGGTCACGTCGTATCGACATACCGGGACACCGTCGACCAAGACTTCCGCCACGCCCGCCGCGACCGCAGCAATTGGAATTTCGAATGCAAAATTCGCCGATTGGATGGCGAAATTCGCTGGATTCGCGGTTCCGGTCGCCACCATAGCCTATACCCAAGAATGACGGGGATTATCCAGGACATCACGCTTCAAAAACTTGCCGACGAAAACCGCCAATTGGCCATGCTTTTCTACCAGAATTGCAACGAGGGGATGATGATTACCGAAGTGGATGCGACGATTGTTTCGGTCAATCCGGCTTTCAGCGAGATTACAGGCTACGAAGCGGCAGACGTCATTGGTAAAAACGCCAGTATTCTCGGTTCCGGCCGCCACGATTCCGGATTCTTTCAGGACATGTGGCAAACCATCAACAGCCTGGGCCAGTGGCACGGGGAAATTTGGAACCGTCGTAAAAACGGCGAACTATACGTCGAACAACTCAGCATCAATACCGTTTTCGATGCCAACGGCTTGCCGCTACGCCGCATCGGCCTATTTTTCGACGTAACCCAACGCAAACTTAACGAAGAACAATTACGCAAACAAGCCTACTTCGATCCTTTGACCGGTATCGGCAACCGCCGCATGTTCTACGACCGATTGGACCAGGAAATCAAAAAAGCTCATCGCAGCGGCCTGTTTCTGGCATTGCTGCTGATCGACATCGACAAGTTCAAGGAGGTGAACGACCGCTTGGGCTACACAGCCGGAGACCACATTTTACGAGAAGCGGCACAACGCATCTTGCGTAGCGTCAGGGAAACCGATTTAGTCGCGCGAATGGACGGTGTGGAATTCGGGCTGATCCTGACCGATCTGGAAAAAATCGATCATATCGAACGCATCGCCGACACGATCAGCCAAAAACTCGGCGAGCCGTTTGTGGTTGACGAGCAAGCGCAGGATTTACAATTGTACTGCCGTATCGGGATTGCGGTGTGTCCCGACGACGCAGACGCCGCCGACCGCTTACAGCAAGTCGCCGCACAAGCGCTGAAAAGCAGCGCTCCGGCCGGCCATGCCTTCGCCAACATGACGGACGAAATTTAAGGCGGAAAGCCTTGTTGACATCTAATGCGAATCAGCAAATACGCTGCTTCGGAAACTGGCAACGGAAGCGGCTACCCCGCCCCAACTGGCTGTCGATATCCAATTTGGCATCGTGCCTTACCAGCACGTGCTTGACAATGGCCAATCCCAAACCGGTACCAACGATCTTCTGGTTGCGTTTCACATCGACTCGATAAAAGCGCTCGGTAATCCTCGGAATATCGACTGCAGGGATACCCGGCCCGAAATCTTCGACTTCCAAAAACGCCCCGCCATCGGCGCTGTCTTGCCAAACGACCTTGACGGGCGAAGTCGCCGGCGAATATTTCAACGCGTTGACCAACAGATTGCTGAAGGCACTGCGCAGCTCGGAGGCGTCACCCAGCAGGTTGGCGCCACTGGCGACATGCAATTCGACGCGGCGTTCGTCCTTTTCCAGTAAATCGCTCTCCTGACAAACCTCATGCAATAACGCGGCTACGGCTACCGACTCCGACTTCTTCTGCTTACTTTCCAACCGTGCCAAGAGCAATAAGTCGTCGATCAAAGCCTGCATGCGTTCAGTCTGGGCTGCCATGTTTTGAAACGAGCGGCTGTAAACCCCACTGCCGCTGTCCATTTCCTGTAGCGTTTCCAGATAACCGCGCAACACGGTCAACGGCGTACGTAGTTCGTGCGAAACGTTTGCCACAAAATCGGTACGCATCCGTTCGATGTTTTTTTGCAATGTGATGTCCTGAGCCATCAACAATCGCAAACCCGAGCCGTACGGCACGATCCCGATCTGCAAAAACATGTTTTCATTGACCGGCGACGGGATGCAAATCTTGTGGCGGTAATCCTGCTCTTTTAAATACTGGATGAACAAGGGATGACGAACCAAATTGGGAATACGTTGACCGTTGTCGGACTTTTTCAAACCCAAAAAATCATGCGCGACTTTGTTGCTCCATTCGATTTCGCCGTAGCTGCCCAATACGACGACCGCATCAGGTAAGGCGCCAGTGGATTTGCGAAAGCTGTCCAGCATCTTGCCCAGCTTTTTCTTACGCCGCTTCTGACTCTTCCTGATTTTATAGACGTGATAGTAAATATCGCTCCAGATTCCTTTGAAATCGGGCTTTTCGCCTTGGCCGCCCTGGCTCAGCCAGCGTTCCAATTTATTGATGCTTGCCGTCTGGCTGATATGCAGGTAAGAAATCACGAGCAATAGCAATTCGCTCAAATGACCAACAAAGACGCTGGCCACAAAAGCCGGCACGACCAGCGCGATCGCAATGTTTCTTTCCCGCCGCCAACGCTGCATGTAAGATTAATTCGCTAAGGAAAACCGGTAACCGAAGCCGCGTACCGTTTGTATCAGTTCTTCGCGGCCGTATTCCGCCAGAATTTTGCGCAGGCGGCGGATATGCACATCCACCGTGCGTTCTTCGATGTAAACGCTACGCCCCCAAACTTGGTCCAGTAGATGGGTACGGCTGTAGACTTTGTCTGGATTGGTCATAAAAAACTGCATCAGTCTGAACTCCGTCGGGCTGACTTCCAGGCTTCGACCGTCTATCGTCAGCTTGTGCTGCTCGGCATCCAGCGTCAAGTCGCCTATGCTCAATTGACCCGATTCGGAGAGTTTGCCGCTACGCCGCATTACGGCCTTAATCCGGGCAATCAATTCCCGGGGCGAAAAGGGTTTGGTGATGTAGTCGTCGGCGCCGATCTCCAGGCCGCGGATCTTATCCTCTTCCTCGCCGCGCGCCGTCAGCAAAATGATTGGCAGATCCTTATAGCCAGGTTCGCTTTTCAGGCGTCTGGCCATTTCAACGCCGCTGATTCCGGGCAACATCCAATCCAGCACAATCAAATCCACCATATTATCCGCCAGACTTTCCCGCGCCTGCTCCGCACTGGCTACCGCCAACACTTTAAACGACGCTTGCTCCAACACCATCACCAGCATTTCCCTAATGGCGTCTTCGTCTTCCACAACCAGGACGTTCAAATTCGACATAGTCATCTTAAGTGTAATGATTCCGAGAATATGCGGAATTTAGCAGCGCTATATTACCTTTTTATGACAAAAAACTCGGCACCAAGCGTGCCTGAACCGACAAAGCCACAGCCAATAGCTTGAATGGAGTTCCGCCAACTTTCCGCGGGCGCATGCTGCTATTGAGCACACCATCGACTTAGCCGCAGAGCTGAGTTCGAACCGAGCATCTGACGCTGGGAGAAAAATTGAGCCTTTTCCACCAAACACCGCCTGAAACTCCGGGCCAGGTTACTCATTAAGTTACTCCCGACCAGCTATTGGAGGTGAGGTTAAGCGGCGACAACTTAAAAACCGTTTGGCTAATAGTGTCGCTGGAGCTCTGTCTGGAACCAACTAGCAAGCAAAGCCCATTACCCTAGACTAGGCTCTGCATAAACGCCGTCGCCACTTGAGGCTTTCGGCGGTAAGCAGGGGGAAGACTACTCTTCAGCCAAATATTGCCCCGGAGCCAGCGGTGTTTCGTAGCGCACGCCCTCCGGAAAATACGGTTCCGGATTCGAGGCAATTTCGCGTGCAGCCAGAAACTGCGCGTAATAGTTCCGGGACGCAAAACCGAATGCCGGTCCATCGTAAGTTTCCACGATTTGAGCGAAATCCCTGCCAACCTGATTTTGTGCCCGTTTCATACCACCGATACCGTGATTGTAGGAGGTAACCGCAGCCGGCCAGTCGCCCAGTTTTCCATACGCATAACTCAAATATCGCGCGGCACCGTTTGCCGACGCGAAAGGATCGAAACGTTGATCGACTACACCACCGCCGGGCATAAAGGTTTTAGCGGCTGCTTTGGTGAACTGCCACATGCCGACCGCACCGGCCGAGGACTTGGCGCCCGGTTGAAATGAGGATTCGACGTGCGGCAGATAGGCCAAGTCTTCAGGCAAACCGGCATCGCGGAACACTTTTCTGAACTGCAAATCGTAACGCCCGCTAATTTCCAACCCGCGCTTAAACCGCTCACGCGTCCCGCGCTGCGAACGCACCCGAGCATCTGCACCAGCCAGCACACTGGACAAAGAACGCCCGTTGGCTTCCAGTTTCGCAATCAACAGCCTATCCCCGGGGGTCAAAGCCGCGCCGTAGCGCAATTTGCTTTCCAATCCCGCTAATTGCGCCTTCCAGTAATCACGCCGCTGACTGATCAGATCTTTTTGTTCGACGGTCAGACCTTCCGCAACGTAACCGGGCAAGGACATGACTTCATAAATCACGTCCAAATAGCGGTCGTCGTGGAAAGCGACTTCGGAACGCTGCCAGACTGCATAGGTTTTACGCCAGAATTCCACGGCCGGCTCCAACGACGCCGGCTTCAGAAAAACCCCAGAATAGCTGGCAGGCCGGTAGCTCTGAGGCGGCGCTTGGTAAGCCTGGCGCTGCGGTACGTAATTGGGACGGGCAGTGGCAATTTTATCGCGCTTGACCGGTGCGCCGCCGCAAGCATTCAGTAGAATTGCCGCAACCGTCAGTAATGATATGCGCAAGAAAAGTCGATTCATTTTTGCTTTTGGATTCCGATTTAACGCTGAGAGCTCAGAGCACTGTCGTCAAGGTTATTGACCAGCATTCTTCGAATACTTTCAATAAATAATAGCGCTCATTTCGAATCGAGGTGAAGATTAAATTCGAAAATAGGCCGCATTTTTTCGCAAATGCGACAAAACGGGTTTGGCAGCAATCACTCACGCTAGAAGATCATATGCACTTGGCGTTCGCAGCGCTATCATACAGCGGCCGGACCGACGTTCGGGGAGCAGTCAAAACAAACACTTGTACGCGCTTAAGCAGACTCGAGGCCGGAACTTTCGACCTTTTCACAGTACCCAAACAGTGCATCTTTAGAAGTGACGACATATCGACAAAAGGTAGCTTGGATTGAGTTTATCCTCACCCGTCAGACCACCAGGAGGGATATTATGAAACCGATTTCAAAGCCGCTAACCTTTTGCTCGCGTTGCGGTGACGACATCACGGCCGACGAATTGCAGTTTTTGCCGGATACGTCTCTGTGCGCGCTGTGCAGTAATATTGTTTCGGAAGCGATTGAAATCCATGCGACCAAACAACCGAAAGCCAAAACCGTCATACGCCTCGCCCGCAAACCGAAACCAAGAACCTGTTCTCCAGTTTAATCCGACGGCATACTCTCCACTGCATTCATCCGGCTACAATCGGCATTAAAAAACCGGCCCAACCGTCAAGGCTTCGGGCCGGTTTTTTAGCCAAGATCACTGCTTCAGATTTTTGTAGCCTTCTTCGCTCTCGCGCATGATTTTCTGGCCTTCTTCAATCAAATTCCGCCCTTCGTCGATTTTGATCTGACCCTCGCGCTGCATGGCCTGCCCGCGCTCGACCATTTGCTTGCCTTCCTGCCAACGACTGCCCAATTGAGCGATGCCCTGGCTGTCGCGTAGCATTTGTTCGCCAGACAAGATCTTTTCGGCGGACGCTTTCGGCGCCGGCTCGCTGGCGCAACCGCCGAGTAGCAACGCCGAAACGGGCATGATAAGGGAAACCAGCAGATAGTTGTTATTGCGCATGATCATGTCCTCTTGTTACGCAGTAAAAACAAAAATTAAACGGAATATTGCAAAACAGTGCGAACTGTTGCAACGGTTTTTTCAATCCACCCTCCCGCCGCCGCTTGGCTTAGCGTGACCTCATGTAGCTGACATACAACCCGTAACCAATCAATACCGACGTCAGCCAGACAGCCACCAGTGGGCCAATCACACCGTCGTAATAGGTGTTGACCAGATAAACCGAATCAGCCTGCAAATTGACGTTGCACAAATCCCGACTGAGTTTGATCTGCCAGACCCACCCGGCATGACAGCCAATCGACCACCCCAATCCTTGCCCCTCACGACTTCTTAGTACGGCGAGGAATAGTCCGACCGCGAATAAAGCAATAAAGGCACTAACGATTGCCGGATTGAACCAATTGGCAAATGCCTCGGCAAGCAACGGCAAGCCGCTAAATGGTGTGATATCGGCATAAGCGATTGGCGTCGAACTTTTCAAGAAATGCAACGCGGCATAGTACAGCGAACTGGCAAACATAGCCGCATACAACGGCATTTGCCGGCGCAGGCCGCTCAACAGCAAACCGCGAAACAACAATTCTTCGCCGACGGCGATCAACATCGCCAATAGCAATGCCAGCAAAGCTTTACCAGCAAACGCTTCCCAAGCCCAAATCCGGCTATCGTCCCAGACATGCACTTGCAGCAGGTACAAAATCAGCAAGACCGGTAGCAAAGTGACCAAACTCAATGCAAAACCGTTGCCGACTTGCTTGAGAAAATGGGGCAACGGCGCGAATCCCAAATCCGTCCAACTGAGTTGCAGATACTTTTTTAACGGAAATACGCTGAGCAGCAGCAATACCAGCGTAATTTTGCTGACAACCTTGGCCAGGGACAAAACGTCTCCGGCCAGCTTCAGCACAGCGTAACCCAGCACGCTGGCCAGCATCGCCAGCATTACCAACAACAGCAAAGGCGCCAGAGCGGAAGCCAACCCGCGCATCAACGAAAATCACCCCATAAGGTTTGCACGGCGGCCAACGCGGCCAGCACCGCGGTTTCGGTGCGCAAAATTCTGCCACCCATTCTAACCGGGATGAAGCCGGCCGCTTTGGCGTACTCGCGTTCCTGCTCGCTAAATCCGCCTTCCGGCCCGGACATTAAAGTCACGCCCTGGCCCCCCGGATTAAGTTCGGAGAACACTTGCTTGGCATAAGGATCCAAAAACAACTTGAGCCCGCATTGACCGTCGACCCAATCAGCTAATGCGAGCGGAGGATCTAATTCCGGCAAACGCGTCCGCCCCGATTGCTCGGCAGCATGTTGAATGATGCTTTGCCAATGCTGTTGCCGTTGTTGCTTCTTGTCGTCGTCGAACTTGATCACGCAGCGCTCGCTAATCAACGGCGTCAAACTGGCCACACCCAATTCGACCGCTTTTTGCACGGCCCAATCCATCCTGTCGCCGCGCGAAATACCCAACCCCAGATTGATCGCCAGCGGCGACTCGACTGAACGGTCGATAAATTGTTCGACGGCCACGCTTACCCGCTTCCGGCTCACTTCCTCGAGCCGGCAGCGGTATTCGCCACCACGGCCGTTGAACAGCACGATCTCCTGATCCTGTTTCAATCGCAGCACCGTGCGCAGGTAATGTCCGGCCGCATCGTTCAACTCAATATGTCGACCAACGTTCAGCGCCAGGTCAACGTATAAGCGCGATACCCGCATCAGTCTTGCACCGCCAATTGAATGCCTTGCCAGGCCGTATCCACCATCAGCTCTATCTCCTGTTCGGTTATCACGTAAGGCGGCATGAAATAAATCACGTTGCCGAGCGGCCTTAACAATACCCCTTGCGCCAGCGCATGGCGGTAAACCCGCAATCCGCGCCGCTGCTGCCATGGATACGCTTCTCGGCTCTGTTTGTCTTTTACCAATTCGATCGCGGCAATCATGCCGGTTTGCCGGACTTCGCCGACGTTAGGGTGATCGCGAAAACGATCCAGTGCGTTTGCCATCACCGCCGCCAAATTACGGTTTCTGCCCAAAACGTCCTCAGTTTGGAATATGTCGATGGTCGCCAGCGCCGCTCGGCAGCCCAAAGCATTACCGGTGTAACTATGGGAATGCAGAAATGCGGTCAAATTTTGATAATCGTCGTAAAACGCCTGATAAATCGAATTGCCGGTCAAGACCGCCGACAACGGCAAGTAGCCGCCGGTCAAACCTTTGGAAAGACAGATGAAATCGGGGCTGATGCCGGCCTGCTCGCAAGCGAACAGGGTGCCGGTCCGCCCGAAGCCGACCGCGACCTCATCGGCAATCAAGTGCACGCCGTATTTATCGCAAGCCTCGCGCAACATTTTTAAATAGAAGGGATGGTACATGCGCATATTGCCGGCACACTGTACCAGCGGTTCGACGATGACAGCGCAAGCCTGATCCGCGTGCTCGGCTAGCGTCCGATCCATGTCGGCGAACCGCCGAATCGAGTAGGCCTCCCAACTTTCGTCGGGCTCACGGTAGTAACAGTCCGGCCCGGGAACCGTGATGACCTCCATCAACAGCGGCCCGTAAGTCTCCTTGTACAACGCGACATTCCCAACCGCCAAAGCCCCCAGGGTTTCGCCGTGGTAACTGTTTTCCAGCGTGATGAATTTGGTTTTTCCACTTTGACCGAGATTACGCCAATAATGAAAGCTCATCTTCAGCGCAATTTCGATTGCCGACGAGCCGTTATCGGCATAGAAGCATTTATCCAGGCCCGGCGGAGTTATTTCCACCAGCTTTTCCGCCAAGTCCAGCGCCGCTTGATGGGTAAAACCACCCAGGATGACGTGTTCCAGCGTGTCGAGTTGAGTCTTGAGCGCCTGGTTGATGCTGGGATTGCTGTGACCGAACAGATTCACCCACCAAGAACTGATGGCGTCCAAATAGCGCTTACCGTCGAAATCTTCCAGCCAGACCCCCTGACCGGACTTGATCGGAATCATCGGCATATTGCGCTCGTGATCCTTCATCTGGCTACACGGGTGCCAGAGCACGGCGAGATCGCGTTCGACAATGGTTTTATTGTTCATGGCTGACACAAAAAAGGGGCTTGCGCCCCTTTATAGCGGATTAATGCCCGTTTAGTAACGGTAATGTTCCGGTTTGTACGGACCTTCGACCGGCACGTTGATATAAGCGGCCTGCTCCGGCGACAACTGGGTCAATTTCACGCCGATTTGCGCCAAATGCGAGCGCGCCACTTTTTCGTCGAGTTTTTTCGGCAGAATGTAGACTTTGTTTTCGTAAGCCGACGCGTTGGTCCACAGTTCGATCTGTGCCAATACCTGATTGCAGAACGAGTTGGACATTACGAAGCTCGGGTGGCCGGTTGCGCAACCCAGATTTACCAAGCGGCCTTCGGCCAACACAATGATTCGCTTACCGTCCGGGAAAATCACGTGGTCGACCTGCGGTTTGATGTTTTCCCAGGTGTAATGGCGCAACGAAGCGATATCGATTTCGGAATCGAAATGACCGATATTGCAGACGATGGCCTGATCGCGCATCGCTTTCATGTGGTCATGGGTGATGACATGGACGTTACCGGTCGCGGTGACGAAAATGTTACCTTGTGAAGCGGCTTCGTCCATCGTTACCACGCGATAGCCTTCCATCGCCGCCTGTAACGCGCAAATCGGGTCGATTTCGGTAATCCAAACGGTAGCACCCAAGCCGCGCAGTGATTGCGCACAGCCTTTACCCACGTCCCCATAACCACAGACGATGGCAATTTTGCCAGCGACCATCACGTCAGTGGCACGCTTGATGCCATCAACCAAGGATTCGCGGCAACCATACAGGTTGTCGAATTTGGATTTGGTTACAGAGTCGTTGACGTTGAACGCCGGTACTTTCAAACTGCCTTTGGCAACCCTTTCGGTCAAACGCAATACGCCGGTGGTGGTTTCTTCCGACAGGCCTTTGACGTCTGCCATCAGCTCCGGAAACTTGTCGTGCATCATGTTGGTCAGGTCGCCGCCGTCGTCCAAAATCATGTTCGGACGCCAACCGTTAGGGCCCAGAATGGTTTGTTCGATGCACCATTCGGCTTCGGCTTCGGTCTCGCCTTTCCAAGCAAATACCGGGATACCGGCTGCGGCAATCGCCGCTGCGGCATGGTCTTGAGTAGAGAAGATGTTGCAAGACGACCAGCGCACTTCGGCACCCAGGGCAGTCAAGGTCTCGATCAACACCGCGGTTTGAATCGTCATGTGCAAGCAGCCGGCAATGCGGGCGCCTTTTAACGGCTGCTGAGCACCGTATTCGGCGCGCAAGGCCATCAAACCTGGCATTTCGGTTTCAGCGATTTTGATTTCCTTACGGCCCCAATCGGCCAGAGCCATGTCCGCTACTTTGTAATCGGTTTGAGTCATTTGAGTTTCCTGATCCTGAATTTAGATGCCAGCCGCGTCTTTCAAAGCCTCGGCTTTGTCGGTTTTTTCCCAGCTGAAGGTCGCTTCGTTGCGGCCAAAGTGGCCGTAGGCCGCGGTCGGGCGGTAAATCGGTTTCAACAAGCCGAGTTGAGCGATCAAGCCTTTCGGACGTAAATCGAAGTGTTCGCGGACGATTTTGACCAAACGTTCTTCGTCGATTTTGCCGGTACCGAAAGTTTCGATGCTGATCGAGGTCGGCTCGGCAACGCCGATGGCGTAAGACACCTGGATCTCGCAACGTTCGGCCAGGCCGGCGGCCACGATGTTCTTGGCCACATAGCGTCCCATATAGGCCGCCGAACGGTCGACTTTGGATGGATCTTTACCGGAGAAGGCACCACCGCCGTGACGAGCCATACCGCCGTAGGTGTCGACGATAATTTTACGACCGGTCAATCCGCAGTCACCGACCGGACCGCCGATGATGAACTGGCCGGTTGGATTGATGAAATACTTGGTGTCTTTATGCAGCCATTCTTTCGGCAGCGTCGGCAGGATGATTTCATCCATCACCGCTTCTTCGAGCTGTTTGCCGCCGATTTCCGGCGAGTGCTGAGTAGACAATACCACTGCATCAATCGCTACCGGCTTGTTGTTTTCGTAACGGAAAGTCACCTGGCTTTTAGCATCCGGGCGCAACCACGGCAGGGTTTTATTTTTACGAATCTGCGCTTGCCGCTCAACTAAGCGGTGAGCATAGGTAATCGGTGCTGGCATCAGCACGTCGGTTTCGTTACTGGCATAACCAAACATTAGGCCTTGGTCGCCGGCGCCTTGTTCGTGGTTTTCGGATTCATCCACGCCCATGGCGATGTCAGCAGATTGTTTGCCAATTGCGTTTAACACCGCGCAGCTATTGCCATCGAAACCGATATCACCGGAATCGTAACCGATTTCGCAAACTACCTTTCTAACCAACTCTTCAGTATCGACCCAGGCGTTGGTGGTAATTTCACCGGCCAATACGACCATGCCGGTTTTAACCAAAGTTTCGCAAGCCACCCGCGAACGAGGGTCCTGAGCCAACAAAGCATCGACCACGGCGTCGGAAATCTGGTCCGCTACTTTATCCGGATGGCCTTCCGATACGGATTCTGAGGTAAAAAGGTAGTTTTTATTCACGGTTAACACCCTCGTCAAAAGAAAACTTGCGCGTATAAAAAAAGGCCGCTTAAACGGCCTGGTATCATGGTGGGCCCTGTAGGACTTGAACCTACGACCTGCCGATTATGAGTCGGAAGCTCTGACCAACTGAGCTAAGGGCCCGAAATTGTCGGTGTATCTACGACGCTACAACGCCTTACTCACCGTCGAGAAAACATCTCAATTGTTCGGAGCGCGACGGATGCCGCAACTTACGTAAAGCCTTGGCCTCAATCTGGCGAATCCGTTCCCGGGTAACGTCAAACTGCTTGCCAACCTCTTCCAGCGTGTGGTCGGTGTTCATGTTGATGCCAAAACGCATCCGCAGAACCTTGGCTTCCCGGGCGGTCAAGCCCGCCAAAACGTTCTGCGTCGATTCGCGAAGGCCGGCGATTGTAGCAGATTCGACAGGGGATAGCATCTTCGAATCTTCAATAAAATCGCCAAGATGCGAATCTTCGTCGTCGCCAATCGGTGTCTCCATCGATATTGGCTCTTTAGCAATTTTCAGCACTTTGCGAATCTTGTCTTCAGGCATTTCCATTCGTTCGGCCAACTCTTCCGGCGTTGCCTCCCGGCCAAGTTCCTGCAGAATTTGCCGCGACACCCGATTCAGCTTATTGATAGTCTCAATCATGTGCACCGGAATCCGAATGGTGCGAGCCTGATCCGCTATCGACCGGGTTATAGCCTGACGTATCCACCACGTAGCATAGGTCGAAAATTTGTAACCGCGCCGGTACTCGAATTTGTCGACAGCCTTCATCAAACCGATGTTGCCTTCTTGAATCAAATCCAGAAACTGCAATCCGCGGTTCGTATATTTCTTCGCTATCGAAATCACCAAACGCAAGTTGGCTTCGATCATTTCTTTTTTGGCTCGCCGAGCCTTGGCTTCGCCCAACGAAATGTTCCGGCAAATACTTTTCAGAACCGCAATGCTCAACCCGTAACGCGTCTCAAGTTCCGCCAATCTTTGTTGAGCTGCCTTAATCGCCTCTGCATTCTCGGCAAGCGTTCCGGCGTATGCAGCGTGGCTGTTGACAAACTGATTCAACCATTCGAGATTAGTCTCATTTGCTGAAAACGCATTGATAAAGTCTTTGCGCGGCAGCTTCGCTTTCTTGACGCAAATATCCAAAATGACTCGCTCTTCTTCACGAATAGCGGCCATCAACTCTTCGGAAACGGATACCATTTTTTTCAGGTATTGCGGAGTCCACTTGAACTCGCAGAATATCTCATCCATGGCATCAAACGCTTTTTCGGACTTATCGTGTCCGTATCCATGCTTTTTCACTGACGCGAACGCCGCTTTCAACGCCTTACGTAGCGCATCGACCTTCAGTTTCACTTCTTCGTAGTCGATAGTTTTAGACTCTTCTTCTGTCTCTTCGGCCGGCGCTTCCATTTCAATGCCGCTGACGTCGATATCTTCAACTTCGGTCAAGTCGACAAAGCCCATCACCAAATCGTTGAGGCGAACACCGGAGTCGTCGTCTTTCACCGAATCGAAAGCCTCGATAAACGATTCGACGATAAAACCGGAACGAGCAATCGCCCCGACAACCTGCCGCTGCCCTTCTTCGATACGCTTGGCAATTTTTAATTCTTCTTCACGGGTTAATAACTCTACAGACCCCATTTCGCGCATGTAGAGCCGCACCGGATCAGTGGTTCGACCGAACTCGCTGTCGACCGAAGCCAAAGCCGCGACTTCCGCAACCTCTTCGTCGTCGTCAGCGGTCACAACCGCATCGGAGGTAATCAGGGAATCGTCGTCGTCGGGCGCAACCTCATAAACCTGAATCCCCATGTCGTTGATCATCCCGATAATATCGTCGATTTGCTCGGGATCGATAATATCGCTAGGCAGGTGGTCGTTAACCTCGGCATAAGTCAAATAACCCTGCGCCTTGCCTTTCGCTATCAGTTGTTTTAATTGGGATTGCTGTTGTTCTTGATTCATTCTTTACTCACAATACGTTTTCAGCACCAAGCGCCGCAGAACAGGAAATTATAACGATAAACCCCGACCCGGTCACCTAAAAGCCATTGTTCGCACCGGCCACCGTCAAAACAAGAGACCCGCGCTGTTGCCCTTTAAAACATCACATCAGCTCAGTTCCCTAAAGCTTTTCTTTCAACAATTCTCTCAGCAACTCTCTCTCATCAGGCGCCAGACCTTCACGACCCTCCTTGTCTATCAGGCGATTCAGCATTTGCTCCCTGGTTTGCCGGCAAAGCTGCTGTAACGCCCCACTGAATTCAGCCTCTTCGCCCCCAGCCGGCACCCCCAACTCCAGCGCCGCCAACGCCTTTACCGTCTTTTCCTGAGCCGACCCGCGGAAAGCTTCCAACAAGATGGCGCTGTTTTCCGGCTTTTCAAGTGCAATAACCCGCAACACATCCTTGAGCACGGCGATACCAGAAAAATCCAACTCTTCAAGCTCGACACCCTGCCGTTCGAGCAAAATAGCGAGCCCAGGATGCTGCACCAACAGTGCGATAACTTTACGCGGAAGCGATAACCTGACCGAGTCCTTGACCGCTGGCGCATCGCCACGCCCACCCTTAAGTGTAGACCGCTTTTCGCCAAGGTCGATGACTCCGGGCACCGCCACCAAAGCCTGCAACCGTGCAAACATCATTTCCCGAAAAAAACCAGAAGGGACTTTATCCAGCGCCGGCTTGGCGGCAGCCAACACCTGCGCCCTACCTTCAACAGTCGCCCTATCGGCACCCGACCCAATATTTGCAAAAAAGTAATCGGACAAGACCTGCGCAGAGCCGATTCGTTCCAAAAAACTTTCTACTCCGTCCGACCGCAACAAAGAATCGGGGTCTTGCCCTTGCGGCAACAACATGATTTTGATCTGCCGGCCGTCGCGCAAACAGGGCAAAGACGCATCTACCGCCTTCCACGCCGCTTGCCTCCCGGCATTGTCGCCATCGAAGCAAAACACCAATTCGGAGGTGAAGCGAAACAGCAAATCGATCTGACTCTTTGACGTCGCCGTTCCGAGCGCAGCCACGGCATAAGCGATGCCGAATTGAGCCAAAGCGATAACATCCATATATCCCTCGACCACCAAAATCCGAGTCGGCTTGGAATTGCGCTGCAATAGCTCGCATAACCCGTAAAGCTCTTTACCTTTGGAAAAAACCGGAGTTTCCGGCGAATTCAGATATTTGGGCAGAGAATCATCCAGGACTCGAGCCCCAAATCCAATAACACGCTTACGTTTGTCACGAATCGGAAACATCAACCGCCCGCGAAACCGGTCGTAGATCTTTCCATCATCTCTGGCTACCAGCAACCCAGCTTCGCTCAACTCAGCGCGACTGAATCGTGTCAGCACCCCATCCCAACGGTCCGGCGCATAACCAAGCAGAAATTCCTCTGCTATTTCGCCGCCGACACCGCGCTTATTCAAATATTCTTGAGCCCGCCGCCCCTCCGGACTGGACCGCAATTGCTCGACGTAAAACCTGGCAACGTCCGCCAATACATCGTAGAGCCTTACCAACCCCTGCTTATCAGACACCGGCAGACTAAAACCGCCGCCCGCCTCCCGCGGCACATCCACTCCGGCAAAATTCGCTAAATCCTCGACCGCCTCAACGAAGCCCAAATGATTGAACTCCATCAAAAATCCGATGGCATTACCGCTAGCACCACAACCGAAGCAGTGATAAATCTGTCTCGCGCGATTTACGGAAAAACTAGGAGTTTTCTCGGTATGAAAAGGGCAGCGCGCAACGTAATTGGCACCTGACTTTTTTAAGGGGACGCGCGAGTCGATTAAATCAACAATATCGACCCGCACCAACAGATCATCGATAAACTGGCGAGGTATTCTGCCGGACATATTACCGACAGGACATTAGGCTATAAAACGCGCCTTGATTCGAGCACTAACGACCGCCATATCGGCCTTGCCTTGCATTTTCGGCTTCAACAAAGCCATGACGCTGCCCATCTCTTTCACCGAAGTTGCACCAACCTGAGTGACCGCCTCGACAACCATGGCATCTATTTCGGCATCGGTAAACTGCTGCGGCAGAAAGTCCTGTATTACCAGCACTTCAGCCTCCTCAATATCGGCTAGATCATGGCGTTCCGCATCACGGAACTGTTTGATCGATTCCCGGCGCTGCTTGAGCATTTTGTCGAGTACTGAAATGATTCGATCGTCGCTCAACTCGATCCTTTCATCAACCTCAACTTGCTTAATCGCAGCCAAGATCATACGAATCACACCGAGCCGAGCCTTGTCGCCGCTTTTCATCGCGGCCTTCATATCTTCCTTGATACGTTCCTTCAACACATCCATCTAACAGCCTTAAACCTGCGGACGACCGCGGCGCAAATTTTTCAGCGCATAGCGTTCGCGAGCCAATTTTTTCAGGTGGCGCTTTACCGCCGCCGCACCCTTGCGCTTACGCTCGGTAGTCGGTTTTTCGTAAAACTCACGGCGGCGCACTTCCGCCAAGACGCCAGCCTTCTCGCAGGCACGTTTAAAGCGGCGAATCGCGATGTCGAAATGTTCGTTTTCTTTAACTTTAACTGATGGCATTAGCAATAATCCGAATTGTGTTAGTATCTTTTCAAGCAATCGGCGAACCTTGCCCACCGAAAACGGCCGATTATACTCATAAATATCTTTTATTCCAAAAACTAATGTTTGTTCTCGGCCTAGAAACCTCTTGCGACGAAACGGCGGTCGCGGTTTACCACGCCAATCGAGGCTTGATTGCCCATACCCTGTTCAGCCAAGTTGCCACCCATGCCGAGTACGGCGGCGTAGTACCGGAACTGGCTTCGCGCGACCATATTCGCAAACTAGTACCGTTGATCAGAGCCGTACTGGCCGACGCCTCACTGCAAGCCACGGATATCGGCGGCATCGCTTACACGGCCGGCCCCGGCTTAATGGGTTCGCTACTAGTCGGCGCCGCCACAGCCAGAAGTTTGGCTTGGACCTGGCAGGTACCGGCCATCGCCGTCCACCACATGGAAGGCCATTTGTTGGCGCCCATGCTGGAGGACAATCCGCCAGCATTCCCGTTTGTCGCCCTGCTTATATCCGGCGGCCACACAATGCTGATCGAAGTTACCGGCATCGGTCATTACCGCTTGTTGGGCGAGTCGCTGGACGACGCCGCCGGCGAAGCCTTCGACAAAACCGCCAAGATGCTGGGGCTCGACTACCCCGGCGGCCCCAGATTAGCAAAACTAGCCGAACAAGGCCTGCCCCGCTTCAAATTTCCACGCCCAATGACCGATCGCCCAGGCCTGGATTTCAGCTTCAGCGGCCTAAAGACCTTTACCCTAAACGCATTGCACGAAACCGACCAATCGCCGCAAGACAAAGCCGACATCGCTTTTGCCTTTCAGCAGGCCGTTGCCGAAACTTTGACCATCAAATGCCGGCGCGCACTTCAAATCACCGGCCTGAAAACCCTGGTTGTTGCCGGCGGCGTCAGCGCCAACCGCGAAATTCGCCACCAACTTTCAGCTATGGCCGACAGCGCGAATACCCGGATCTATTTCCCGCGCCCGGACTTCTGCACCGACAACGGCGCTATGATCGCTTATGCCGGCGCCCAACGCTTGATGGCCGGACAAACGCAAAACTTGGAAATCTTTGCCCGGCCGCGCTGGCCGATGGAACAGCTGCCGCAGTTGTGATCAGGACTCCTGACCAACCAAAAGCCGCTGGATGTTGCTCTTGTGGCGCCAAAGCAAAATCAGGGATATAAAAGTAAACGTGGCCGTCAAATACACATCACCGACGATCAGCCAGGTGTAGATCGGAGCCAACGTCGCGGCCACCAGTGCAGATAACGACGAGATTTTGCCCAATTTATAGACGATAAACCAAGTTCCGGCGACAGCCACACCCAGCAGCCAAGCCACTCCCAACGTCACGCCCAACGAAGTCGCGACACCCTTGCCGCCTTTAAATTGAAAAAATACCGGATACAAATGACCGATGAAAGCGGCAAACACCACCGCGGACAATACCAAGCTATCGACCGCCAATGCTTTGGCAACCAACACCGGCAACAAACCTTTTAGCGCATCGCCGACCAGCGTAATCGCCGCAGCTTTTTTTCCGCCGATGCGCATCACATTGGTAGCCCCGGGATTGCCGGAACCGTTTTCTCGCGGATCGGCCAAGCCCATCATTTTACAGACAATAATCGCACTCGACACCGAACCGGCCAAATAGGCCAACGGCACCAACAACCACTCCATCATTCAAACAACCTCATATCAATACTTGTACAGCGCAGCCATTTCCTCGATACTGCGGCGATTTTGTTACGAAATATAATAACCGGAAAGCAACGATGGACATCATCTTTTTAGGCGGCCTCGAAATAGACACCGTGATAGGAATTTACGAGTGGGAACGGAAAATCAAGCAAAAAGTTATCTTGGACATCGAAATGGGCTTCGACATCCGCAAAGCGGCAGCCAGCGACGATATCGCCCACGCCCTCGACTATAAAACCGTCTCTGATCGGGTAGTGGAATTCGTGGAACGCAGCGAATTCTACCTGGTGGAAACCCTGATCGAAGAAATAGCCAATATTCTGCTGGGCGAATTCCAAATTCCTTGGGTAAAAATCACCTTGAACAAAAAAGGCGCCATCAGTCGAGCTCGAGATGTCGGCATTATCATCGAACGCGGCCAAAAATAGCCCATGCCCACCGGATACATCAGCATCGGCAGTAACATCGACAAGGAAACCCATATTCCGTCGAGCCTAAACGCACTGCGCGACTTATTCGGCGAACTAACGGTATCCAGTATCTACGAAAGCGAACCGGTCGGCTTCGTCGGCGACAGCTTTTACAACCTTGTGATTGGGTTTCAGTCCGATCTGCCGGCCAAAAGCGTCGCCAAATTACTTAGGCAGGTGGAACTTGACCACGGCCGCAGCAGGGACAGCCAAAAGTTTTCCGCCAGAACGCTGGACTTGGACTTGATCCTGTACGGCGATGAAATCATCAACGACGGTCGCCTGCAAATACCAAGGGATGAAATCGAAAAATATGCGTTCGTATTGGAACCGCTGGCCGAAATCGCACCTAACTTGACCCATCCCAATACCAAAAAAAGCTATGCCGAGCTATGGCACCAATTCGATAAAAAAGACGTCAAACAAAAAAAATTGACAGTGAATTCTCAGGCTTGAAACCGGCCCATAGATCAAAAGCCTGCAGCCGGACTGATTCCGGCTAACGGTATAAACTCCGCCCACCGTCAACGTTGATGGTTTGACCGGTAATATACCCGGCGTCTTGAATCAAAAACTTAACCGCCTTGGCTATGTCGTCAGCCTCTCCCTGGCGGCCCAACGCAATTTTACTCAAGATCGCCGCACGCTCTGCTTCACTGCCACCGTGTTCCGGCCACAAAATAGCTCCAGGCGAAACCGCATTGACCCTGACTTCAGGCGCCACATCTTTGGCCAGACAACGCGTCATCGCCAACAACCCGGCTTTGGCAATACTATAGACAGGAAAACCAGGCAAGCCGGTTTCGGCGTGAATATCGGCGATATTCACGATACAGCCTCGCCTTGCTCTGAGCGTAGGCAACAACGCCTGCGACAAAAAGAATGGCGCTTTCAGGTTAGCGGCAAAGACTTGCTCCCAATCCTGTTCGACCACCTTACCTACCGGTTGCGGGTAAAACACCGAAGCGCTGTTCACCAACGCATCCAGCCCGCCCCAGGTTGACGCAGCCACCGTTGCCAACCGTTCGACGTCAGTTACACTCTGCAAATCGGCTTTGACCGATACCGCCGAAGCGTAACGCAGATTATTTAATGCCTCGCACAGCGCTATCGCGTCGGACTCCGAACTTTTAAAGTGTAAAACTACGTTATACCCCGCAGCATGCAACATACGGGCGCAAGCTGCGCCGATGCGCCGGGCCGCGCCGGTGACAAGCACTACGTTAGGCATCCAAGCGTTCTAATTTGCCGAAATACTGGCTATTAACCTCTTACGAATCAAGATGCACGCCACTACGGCACAAGCTACCGGCACTTGGGTCAAGACCATTTCCATCACCGAATGTTTGGCAACCAATTTAGACAGGGGCTCCAGCACGAAAAATTTGGCCAGCCACCAAGTCAACCAATACCCCACCAAGCCAATGATCGACCAGTTAAGCAACGGCGCATTCTGGTTTTTTGCCGTCAGGTAAAACCAAACCAAGGTTAAGATTCCGAACAGCTTCGCTAAAAAATACATGCCCCCTCCATCCTCATCGTTTTATTGTTATGAAAACCGATCGTAAACAGCAAATTTCAATGTAATCAATTTGCATAGAAACATCAATCTCGTCGCCGGGCCAGCCAATGACTCCTTCCACTTCTAAGTTACCATCCCGAAGCCTATAATCGAGGGCGCTTGGCAATAATTACTATCAAATCAAGGGGGAACCATGCAAATTTCAAAAATTCTGATAGCAATATTGGCTCTCGGTTTCAGCCAACCGAGCTTGAGCCAATCGACCGGCCACATAGGCCATGGCGGCAACGCCAGCGAGTCAGGCTGTATTCGAGCCAAAGTCAGCCGCATCAAACCGGAACACCTGTCCAGCGTCGCGCCGGGCTCAGAATTTTCGTTTGCCGCGTCGGGTAGCAACGGCCCCGGCCACATCCACGTTAGCATTAAGCAACAAGCCGTTCCGATAACGGTGGAAGATAAAGATACGTTTTATCTGGTGAAAGGCAAATTGCCCGCTGACATCAAAAATACCACCGTCCGGGTATCGGTCAGTTTGAAAGCGAAATTCGAAAAATGCAGCGCCGAAGAAGGCTGGCTACTCAAAGTTTCGGATTAACAACACTCGGCGCCCAACTGACTATCTGGTGAAGGGCGCCGGGATCATCAAGGCCAATCCCACTCGAACAAGGTCCATTTATTGATGTTGGTGTTATCGTCCAAGTCGTTCTTCTTCACATCCATTTCACCGTCGCCGTTGGTATCGAGCATATAGTAAGGCGGCCCGACCTGGGGCTGAATCTTAACCATGTACAACTTACCGTTACGCCGGAACTCCTGAATCGTATCTTTACCTTTGCGAATAATGGTGATGTCCGGCTCCATTTCCTCGCCCGATTGCACCGGCGCCGGCAAATCGGGCGGCTCGGGCACCGGCGCCGGCTCATCCGGCGCCCCCCACGCTGCGACGAAGGGAGCGAAAACAAACGGTACGCAGCGAATTAAAAGGCGCATCGGAATCTCTGAGGCTAATTACGGTAGGCCATAATAATACAGTTTTCGCCTGCTGTATCGGCAACCGCCTGCTACCGACCGAAAAGACCGTGGGCACAAAAAAACCGGCAACTCACTGGAGATGCCGGTTTGCCGTCTCGCAAGACTTAGGCTTGCTTGCGCAAATATTTTTCGACGCCGGTAGTCCGGGCAAAGCCGGTGTCACTATCGCTCAACGCTTGTTTCGCCACGTATTTGGCTACGCCGGAAAGACCGACAGATTCCACCTGCCTGACGTCTTGCTTGGCCATGTATTTGGCAACCCCCGTGACCTCACCGGCCGCTTTTTCCTCCGCGTGATGTTTTGCCACGTATTTGGCTACCGAACTGAGCGGTTGCACCGGATTGACCGTCAGGCGTTGTTTAGCGACATATTTAGCCACCCCGGTAGGTGTGGGCATTTGTTTGGCCGCAATTGCTTGTTTTACCAAGTAACGCGCTACTCCGGTAAGAGGCTCTGCCTGGCTTTGCAACTGCACTTGTTTCGCCAAATATTTCGCCACTCCGGTCGGCTTAGGCGCACTCTCCTGGGCCGCGGCCTGCCGCGCCAGATAGCGATCGACGGCCGAGCCCTCGATAATCACTTCACGGTCGGCAATCAACTCTTCTTGTTGCGATTGGTTCATCAGAGCCTCGGCCTTCTCGGCTTGTAATTTCGCTTCGGCCTCAACGTAACGGGCCACCAGCGCGGCTGCCGCAGCCTTTTTCGCTGCCAGCGCCTGCTCGGCCAGAAACTTGGCCACGCCGGTTACCGGCTCCTGTTCTTTCAACAGACGTTCCTGGCGCATCAAGTATTTTTCAACCCCAGTGACAATCGGCGCATCCTTGTTTACCAAGGTTTGCTTAGCCAGATACTTGCTCACTGAAGTTGCCGATGGCGCATCTTTAGCCGCAAGGTCTTTTTTGAGCACATACTTGGCAACTCCGGTCACTGCCGGTTGCTGCGCCATATTCTGGCGGATCACATACTTGGCAACCCCCGTCACCCCTGGCTCTTCGCGATCATGCTTGGTGACATATTTGGATACGCCGGTAACAGGCGCGGACTTGGCTTGAATCGATTCTTTGATCAAGTACTTGGTAACCCGAGTCACCGGATTGTCGGCCTGCTGGCTAAGATACTTCTCGACGCCAGTTGGTACAGCGACAGCCACGGGTTCAATCTCGATTTCCGCGGCCACTTCTTCGATTTCTTCAACCTCTTCAACGACCGCCTCGATCTCAGTTGCCTCGACGACCGACTGCGCTGCCTGTTCAGCTTGCCGTTGCATTGCCAAATACTTGGCCACTCCTGTCAATGGCTCACCATTTTCGTCCACTTCCGGCTTTGGCGGTTCGAGTTTTTGCAAATAACGGGCAACACCGGTCAGTTGCGCATCGCCGACGCTTGAATCAGCATCCAGCCAGCTACCGTCGTCAGTAGGTTTGTCGAATAAAAAGCCGAATAAGCTATTCATCAAACTGCTTGTTGTCATTTGAGAATACTCCTGAATGTAATAATTTTTATATGTTGCGACCTACACACCAACTGCGGCGGACCACTACTAACAGAGTGCCATAAAACCGTTATTAACGCTACGATCCCGTGCCGCTGTAGACGATCTTGGGCTGAAAATTGGCAGCCGGAAATTTCGGATCGACCTCGGATTGCTGTGTCTGGTTAACGCATGGAGCCGCGCTACTCGCGGCGGCGGCAGAGTTGGCCGCAGCAGGCGCCACTTCAGCAACAGAAGAATCGCGATAAACAACTTTCGGCTGAAAATCCGCCGCCGGGTAATCAACAGCCCCTACGGACGGCGCGGCGAGCAGCGATACAACAAAAGCGACAGCGGCTAGTTTAGTGTCTTTCATATTCTCCACCTTACCTTACTATTCAAATATCCCCTTGCCGGCAAGCCGGCAAGGGGGGGCATACGACCTAGTAGTTTAAAGCACTGCTTCGACGTTAGCGACGACATTGTCCACGGTGAAGCCGAACTCTTTGAAGAGCTGGCCGGCCGGGGCCGATTCGCCGAAACGGTCCATGCCCACCACGCGGCCTTGGCTGCCGGCATATTTCCACC
>NZ_JBVVNO010000029.1:0-34286 GCF_056850255.1 Methylomonas sp. Uni0011 | reverse complement strand
TTAGCTAATTTGACTGCCGACTCTCTAAATTCTGCCGTATAGGTATTGGGTTTTTCTCTGCTCATTTTGGATCACAATTTTTTTCGGATATTTTAAAAATTGTGTCCGGTTTAGTGTAGCCCCATCAGTGCACAATCCGCGCCTCATCTGCTATTAAGCGAGTATCTTCCAATCGTAAGGGAAATTGCTCTCGGATGTCTGCCGTATCGGTATACCATTCAAGTATAAAAATATCGCCAACTCAAGGTCGGACAGAAGATGATGGGTGCGCTGTGATTTGTGCCCGAATATGCGGTGAGAACGCCCGTCGGAGGGCAAATCTCTGACTGTCAGCCAGGAGCCATGCCCTGAGCCTCGCCCCTCTTTTATCCATTTTTGGTTTGTTACATCTGTAATTGCGTAAGATTTTTTCGCCATAAAAAAGCCACTAAGTCCTCGCTTCTTGATAAGGGTCTAGACTTAATGGCCCCAGTATGCAACTTTATTGCCCTCCTACACAAATCCATTCCGTCAACGCTTCCGCTATTCCACCGTGACCGATTTTGCGAGGTTCCTCGGCTGATCGACGTCGGTGCCTTTTAGCACGGCGACGTGATACGAAAGCAGTTGTAGCGGTATCGTATAGATAATCGGTGAGATGGCATTGGCGACGCTGGGCATTTTGACGATTTGCACGTTCTCGTCGGCGGCGTCGCTTTCGGCCAAGTCTTCGTCCATGAATACAATCAACTGCCCGCCGCGGGCGCTGACTTCCTGGATGTTGGATTTGAGTTTTTCCAGCAGGTTATTGTTCGGCGCGACCGTGACAACCGGCATTTCGGCATCGATCAAGGCTAGCGGGCCGTGCTTCAATTCGCCGGCCGGATAGGCTTCCGCGTGGATATAGGAAATCTCCTTCAGCTTCAAGGCGCCTTCCATCGCGATCGGGTAATGCGTGCCGCGGCCGAGGAACAGTGCATTGTGCTTGTCGGCAAATCGCTGCGACAGCAGTTCGATGGCATTGTCCAGCTTCAGCACTTTTTCGATGTTGCCGGGCAAGGCGAACAATTGCGAAACGATGTGCTCTTCTTTATCGGCGCTGAGTTCGAAGCGGCGGCCGATGGCGATGATCAGCATCAATAAGGCCACCAACTGGGTAGTGAAGGCCTTGGTGGAGGCGACGCCGATTTCCGGGCCGGCGCGGGTCATCAACACCAAGTCCGATTCGCGCACCAGCGAGCTTTCCGGCGCGTTGCAGATCACCAAGGAATGTTTAACACCCAGCTTTTTAGCTTCCTGCAATGCGGCCAAGGTGTCGGCGGTTTCCCCGGACTGGGAAATGGTGACGACCAGGGTATCCGGGGCGACGACCGGATTGCGGTAGCGGAATTCGCTGGCAATTTCGATTGCACAGGGAACCCTGGCGTATTTTTCGAACCAGTAGCGGGCGACCAAACCGGCATGGTAGCTGGTACCGCAGGCTAAAATCAGAACCGACTTGATCTGGTCGAACACCTCGCCGGCGTTATGGCCGAAGGCGTTATCCTGCAAGCGGCTGTCGATGAAACGGCCTTCCAACGTTTCCGATACCGCCCAGGCTTGCTCGTAGATTTCCTTGAGCATGTAGTGGCGATATTTGCCTTTGTCGACCGCGTCGGCCTTGAGCTGGCTTTCGATGACCGGGCGG
The DNA here is from genome assembly GCF_056850255.1 of Methylomonas sp. Uni0011. Lineage (NCBI taxonomy): Bacteria > Pseudomonadati > Pseudomonadota > Gammaproteobacteria > Methylococcales > Methylococcaceae > Methylomonas > Methylomonas sp. Uni0011. Next base: position 32,620 of record NZ_JBVVNO010000029.1, on the reverse strand, counting down.
ACCACGCGACGGCCGGCTTCGTCGAATATCGTCACGCCGTTGATGGTCAATTCGGCGATGTCGCCGTCTTCCAGGAAGATGAAGCGTTGCGTCACCGGCAACAGCGCGGCGATATCGGAGGCGATGAAGTATTCGCCGATGCCGATGCCGATTACCAATGGACTACCCTTGCGGCAGGCGACCAATACGTCGGGTTGTTCGCTGTCGATCACGCCCAGAGCGTAGGCACCGCGCAAGCTTTTGATGGTTTTGCCGACCGCGTCGAGCAAGCTAGCAGCCTCTTTTAGCTCTTCGGCAACCTTGTGGACAATGACTTCGGTATCGGTTTCGGACGTGAAAACGTAACCGTTTTCCTGCAGCGAGGTCCGAAGGTTATCGTGGTTTTCGATGATGCCGTTATGCACGACTCCGACCCGGTCCTTGCTAATGTGCGGGTGGGCGTTGCGGGTGCTGGGCTTACCGTGAGTTGCCCAACGGGTATGGGCGATGCCGATGCGGCCTTCGATCGGATCGGCCGCGATCAATTCTTCCAATCCTTTAACCTTGCCCAATTCGCGCTTCCGGAATATTTCGCCGCTGTGGATTACAGCCAGTCCGGCCGAGTCGTACCCACGATACTCAAGGCGCTTTAAGCCTTCAATCAAAATCGGGACCACGTTGCGTTGGGCAACACCTGCGACTATGCCACACATTATTCTTTCTCCGACCGACAGGGATGTTGGGAGTGCAGAAGATTTTCTGGAACAATCTCTGCCGACTTACAGGGATGTGAGGAGTGCGAAGCATTGTCGGGAGCAATCTCCGCCAGTTTTACCGGTCTCTGCCAAGTCGGCACGCTAAGCTGCTTGGTGCGGCTCAACGTCAATTGGTCGTCGGGCGTATCCTTGGTGATGGTGGAACCCGCACCTATCGTGGCATTTTTGCCCACTGTCACCGGCGCTATCAATTGAGTATCTGAGCCGATAAACGCGCCGTCGCCGATCACGGTTTTGAATTTATTGACGCCATCGTAATTGCAGGTGATGGTCCCGGCCCCGATATTGACTTTGCTGCCGACTTCGCTATCACCAATATAGCTCAAGTGGTTGATTTTGCTACCGCTGGCAACCGTGGATTTTTTAATCTCGACGAAATTGCCGACATGAACGTGGTCGGCCAATTCGGTTTGGGGCCGCAGCCGGGCAAAAGGGCCGATCCGGCTGCCACTGCCAACGCTGGCGTCCTCAAGTACGCTGTTCGCCAATATTTCTACGCCGTCGGCAATCGTCGCATTTTTGAGCAAGCAGTTCGGCCCGATTTTGACGTTGGAACCGATCCGATTCGTGCCTTCGAAAATCACATTGACGTCAATATCGATGTCCTGGCCCAATTCGGCAAACTCACCACGGATGTCGATACGAGCCGGGTCCCTTAGCGTTACACCTTTTTCCATCAGCACTTGCGCTTGTTCGGCTTGATAGACTCGTTCCAGATGGGCGAGTTGGGCCCGGTTATTGACGCCCAACACCTCGTCGGCACTGCCGGCCTGACTGGTCTCGATGGTCAAACCGTCTTCCACCGCCATTTCGATGATATCGGTCAAATAATATTCGTTTTGGGCATTGTTATTGCCAAGTCTGGCCAGCCATTGTTTAAGTTGACTGCCTTTGCAAGCCAGAATGCCGGTATTGCCTTCCGTGATTTGCAATTCGGCTTCGTTGGCGTCTTTTTGTTCGACGATTTTCACCACCGCATGGTCTTTGTCGCGGACGATACGGCCATAGCCGGTCGGGTCGTCCAGATTGACCGTCAGCAAGGCCAAAGAGGTCAGACTGACTTTATGTAACAGGGCGTTCAGGGTTTTCGCTTTCAGTAACGGCACGTCGCCGTACAAAATCAACACCGTATCCGGATCTTCGACATGGTGGATGGCCTGTTGCACTGCGTGTCCGGTACCCAATTGCTGCTTTTGTTCGATCCAGGTGGCATCCAGCACGGCCAGAGTTTGCTTGACCGTCTCGCCACCGTGGCCGTAGATGATGTAGATTTGGTTGTTTTCCAGAGATCGCGCAGTCTCGTAGACGTGTTGCAATAGCGCTTTGTCTGCAATTTCGTGCAGTACTTTCGGCCGGGACGAGCGCATCCGCGTACCCTGGCCGGCGGCGAGAATGATGGTTTTTATCGGCATCGCTATTCCTTAAACAAAAAAAGCCCGATAACGTTACGCTATCGGGCTTAAATTTTCACGCAATTCGTGTTTTATGCGCCACGCTTTCTGAGTCTGTCCAAAGTTTTCAATTGGTTAACAGCTTGGGCCAACTCGGCTTGGGCAATTGCGTAGTCGTATTTGCCGGACTTGTCTTGCAACATTTCTTCCGCTCTGGCTTTGGCTTGCAATGCCGCCGCTTCGTCAATGTCGTGGGCTCTAATGGCAGTTTCGGCCAGCACAGTCACCAAATGCGGCTGGACCTCCAAGAATCCGCCGGACACGAAAAACGCCTGCGATTCTTTGTCGCTGATTTTGACCCTGACTTCGCCGGGCTTCAGTTTGGTAATCAGCGGCGCATGGCGCGGCGCGATACCAACTTCTCCCAACTCGGCAGGAGCGAACACCATCTCCGCCAAGCCGGAAAAGATTTCCGCCTCGGCGCTGACGATGTCCACATGTATTGTCATTGCCATGTTAAAACTCTCCTATGAGCCGGATTACATGCCTTTGGCTTTTTCGACGGCTTCGTCAATCGTGCCGACCATATAGAAAGCTTGTTCCGGCAGGCTGTCGTATTCGCCACTGATGATGCCTTTGAAGCCGGCAATGGTATCTTTCAGCGAAACGTATTTGCCTGGTGAACCGGTGAAGACCTCGGCCACGAAGAACGGCTGCGACAGGAACCGCTGGATTTTACGCGCCCGAGCCACGGTCAATTTGTCTTCTTCCGACAATTCGTCCATACCCAAGATCGCGATGATGTCACGCAGCTCTTTATAGCGTTGCAGGATACCTTGCACGGTCCGGGCAGTTTCGTAGTGTTCCTGACCAATCACCAACGGATCCAGCTGACGGCTGGTGGAATCCAGCGGATCAATGGCAGGGTAAATACCCAGCTCGGCGATTTGACGGGACAATACCACGGTCGCGTCCAAGTGGGCAAAGGTGGTAGCTGGCGACGGGTCGGTCAAGTCGTCCGCAGGTACGTATACCGCTTGGATCGAGGTGATAGAACCGGTCTTGGTGGAAGTAATCCGCTCTTGCAATACACCCATCTCTTCAGCCAGCGTAGGCTGGTAACCTACCGCAGACGGCATCCGACCCAACAGCGCGGAAACTTCGGTACCGGCCAGCGTGTAACGATAGATGTTATCAACGAAGAACAGTACGTCGCGACCTTCGTCGCGGAAGAATTCGGCCATGGTCAGACCGGTCAACGCTACCCGCAAACGGTTTCCCGGTGGCTCGTTCATCTGGCCGTATACCAACGATACTTTATCGATAACGTTGGAATCGGTCATTTCGTGGTAGAAGTCGTTGCCTTCGCGAGTCCGCTCGCCGACACCGGCGAATACCGAATAACCGCTGTGTTCGATCGCGATGTTACGAATCAACTCCATCATGTTGACGGTTTTGCCTACGCCGGCGCCACCGAACAGGCCGACTTTACCGCCTTTCGCGAACGGGCAAACCAAATCGATAACTTTGATACCGGTTTCCAACAATTCGTTGGCTGGGGCTTGTTCGTCATAGGATGGCGCATCGCGGTGGATGGTCCACTTTTCTTTCTCGCCGATCGGGCCTTTTTCGTCGATCGCTTCACCGAGAACGTTCATGATGCGGCCCAGCGTGGCTTGGCCTACCGGTACTTTAATCGCCTCGCCGGTGTTGGTGACATTGACGCCGCGGCTCAGACCGTCGGTGGAACCCATCGCAATGGTCCGTACCACGCCGTCGCCCAGTTGTTGTTGAACTTCCAGAACCAGACCGCCCTCGACATTCAACGCGTCATATACTTTCGGCAAGTTGTCGCGTGGAAATTCCACGTCGACGACCGCACCGATGATTTGAACGATTTTACCCAAACTCATTATGTCGTCCTCTATAAAAATCTATCTAAACTTGTCTTGAATGCGTTACACCGCGGCGGCGCCGGCGACGATTTCGGAAATTTCCTGCGTGATCGCGGCCTGTCTGGCTTTGTTGTAGACCAGTTGCAATTCTTTAATGATATTGCCGGCGTTGTCGGAGGCGCTTTTCATCGCCACCATCCGTGCGGCCTGCTCGCAGGCGTTGTTTTCCACCAAGCCCTGGAATACCGCGGACTCGACGTAGCGAATCAATAAGCTGTCCAATACGTCTTTGGCGTTGGGTTCGTACAGGTAATCCCACCGGCCCTTGCTCTCTTCGCCCAGTTCGCCGACCGATACCGGCAACAATTTCTGCGTCACCGGCTTTTGGGTCATGGTGTTGACAAAGTCGTTGCTGAGCAGAAATAGCTCGTCGATATCGCCATTAGTGAACGCATCCAACATGATTTTGATCGGGCCGATAATGTCGCTCTGGTGCGGCGTGTCGCCCAATTTCGAGACTTGACCGACCAAATTGGCGTTGATCATGCTGAAAAACGCAGCACCCTTACCGCCAATCGCACAAACATCGACGGCGATACCTTTGCTTTGCCATTGCTGCATTTCGCCCAGCACTTTTCGGAACAGGTTGGCGTTCAAACCACCGCATAAACCACGGTCGGAACTCACCACGATAATGCCCACCCGTTTTACTTCCCGTTCGATCATGAACGGATGTTTGTACTCGGGATTGGCTTTGGCCAGATGCCGAATGATCTGGCCAATTTTTTTCGAGTAAGGCCGGGTAGCCTGCATACGGTCTTTGGTTTTACGCATCTTACTCGCGGCCACCATCTCCATGGCGCGAGTAATCTTCTGAGTATTCTTGATACTCGCGATTTTTGATCGTATCTCTTTACCAACAGCCATGTGCGAGTCCCTTACCAGCTAGCAGTCTTGACGAAACGCTCGATCGCCGCGTGAATGCCTTTTTGGATTTCGTCGTTGTAGTCGCCTTTCTCGTTGATTTTGGCCATCAACTCGGCTTCTTCGTTTCGCATGAAATCCAGCAGAGCCGCTTCGAATACGCGTACTTGCTTGACTTCCAGGCTATCCAGGAATCCATTATTGGCCGCATACAGCGAAACGCCCATCTCTGCGACCGACATCGGCGCATATTGATTCTGCTTCATCAATTCGGTAACGCGTTGGCCGCGCTCGATCTGTTTGCGGGTGCTTTCGTCCAAGTCGGACGCGAACTGAGCGAATGCCGCCAACTCGCGGAACTGCGCCAAGTCCAGACGAATACCGCCGCCCAACTTTTTGATGATCTTGGTTTGCGCCGCGCCACCGACCCGAGAGACCGACAGACCAGCGTTAACCGCTGGACGGATACCGGAGTTAAACAGGCCGGTCTCCAAAAAGATCTGGCCGTCGGTGATCGAAATCACGTTGGTCGGAACGAAGGCCGAAACGTCGCCGCCTTGGGTTTCGATAATCGGCAGTGCGGTCAGCGAACCGGTTTTGCCCTTAACTTTTCCGCCGGTCAGTTTCTCGACTTCGTCGGCGTTGATGCGGGCGGCCCGTTCCAGCAAACGGGAGTGGATGTAGAACACGTCACCTGGATAGGCTTCACGTCCCGGCGGACGGCGCAGCAACAAAGAAATTTGGCGGTAGGCCCAAGCTTGCTTGGTCAAATCGTCGTAAATAATCAGTGCGTCTTGGCCATTGTCGCGGAAGTACTCGCCCATCGAACAACCGGTGTACGGTGCGATAAATTGCAGCGCAGCGGATTCGGACGCCGACGCGACGACGATGATGGTGTGCTCCATCGCGCCGTGTTCTTCCAATTTACGCACCACGTTGGCAATCGACGAACGTTTTTGACCGATCGCGACATAAATACATTTAATGCCGGTGCCTTTTTGATTGATGATGGCATCGACAGCAATCGCGGTTTTACCGGTTTGACGGTCGCCGATGATCAACTCCCGCTGGCCGCGGCCAACCGGAATCATCGAATCGATGGATTTCAAACCGATTTGCACCGGTTGATCAACCGATTGGCGCGCGATAACACCCGGTGCGATTTTTTCGATTGGGGAGGTCAGATTGGTCTCGATCGCGCCTTTGCCGTCGATCGGGTTGCCCAGCGCATCGACCACGCGGCCCAACAGTGCTTCACCGACTGGTACTTCCAAAATCCGGCCGGTGCACTTAACGGTGTCGCCCTCAGTGATGTGCTGGTAAGCACCCAACATAACCACGCCGACAGAATCTCTTTCCAGGTTTAAAGCCATGCCGTAAGAGCCGCCAGGAAATTCCAGCATTTCACCTTGCATTGCTTCAGACAAACCGTGAACCCGAACGATACCGTCGGTAACGCTGACCACTGTGCCCTCGGTGTGGGCTTCGAGGTGGGCGTCGAAGTTCTCGATCTTCTTCTTGATCAGATCACTTATTTCTGATGGATTTAATTGCATGTTATTTTCCCGCTCTAACTCTTAAAGTCTTTTAGCTAATTGATGAAGCTGACCTCTGACGGAACCGTCGATGACTTTGTCGCCGGCTTTGGCGAGAATGCCTCCAATTAACGATTTGTCGACAGACACTGACGCGTTGACTTTTTTATGCAAAAACTTCTCGAGCATGGCGACGTACTTGCCTTGCTCGGTTTTTGTCAACGGGTATGCGCTTTGCAGCTCGACATTGACATAACCTTCGTCGTCGGCCCTATACTGTTCGAACATTACCGAAATCTGAGGCAACAAAGGCAATTTGTCGTTCTCGATCAACACCTTGAGAAGATTCTTGGCTTCATCGTGAATTTGATCCTGGCAAATATCCAGGACCAACTGTGCTGTATTCTGTTTGTTGACTCTGGGGTTAGCGACGATTCCAGCCAAAGCTTCGTCCTGAACCAGCAAAGCCAAAAACGTCAAAGAATCGGACCAGTTTTGGGCAGCATTGGCTTCTTTGGCCCGCTTGAAAGCGGCCTGAGCATAAGGTCTTGCTAATGTCGATATTTCAGCCATAGCTTAACCCAATTGTTCCGCCGCTTTACTGATAATGTCTTGGTGCTTGGCCTTGTCGATTTCTTCTTTCAAAATCTGCTCGGCGGCACGCAAAGCCAAAGAGGAAACTTCTTTACGCAAACTTTCCTTGGCGTGCAACATTTCCTGTTCGATTTGAGCTTTCGCGGCTTCCAACAGGCGCTCGCCTTCTTTCTTGGCTTGTTCCTTGGCTTCTTCAACTAGTTGGTTGGCGCGCTTTTGCGCGGCGCTGACGATCTCGGCCGACTGCTCCTTGGCTTCCTTCAAAACACTTTTAGCTTTCTTTTCAGCCAGTTTAATTTCTTCCTGACCCTTCTCAGCCGCAGCCAAACCTTCCGCAATTTTGGTTTTGCGCTCTTCCAGAGCAGCAATGATCGGCGGCCAGACATACTTCATGGTGAACCACACCAGAAGCGTGAAAGTGATCATCTGCCCGATCAGAGTAGCATTGATACTCATTGATGCTTTCCTCGTAATGCCGTTGTTAGTCTATCTGTCCGCAGTCGTACATAAACGACACGCAAAAGGCTCACGCCTTAGGTTACAGATGGTTGGGTTAATTAACCTGCAACGGATTGAACGGCAGAAAGGAACGGGTTTGCGAAAGTCAGCATCAGCGCCAAACCCACACCGATCATGGTTACCGCGTCAAGCAAACCGGCGATGATGAACATTTTCACTTGCAGCATTGGCACCAGTTCAGGTTGGCGGGCTGCACCTTCCAGGAATTTACCGCCCAACAGGCCGAAACCGATAGCAGTACCGATCGCGCCCAAACCCAGAATGATACCGACGGCAATAACGGTGAAGCCTTGAACGTTGGCGATTAATGATGCGAGTTCCATAATGTCTCCTAAAGATTGATATGAATGTAAAAAATAAAGCGGTTAGTGGTCTTCGCAGGCCAGACTCAGGTAAACAATGGTCAAAACCATGAATATAAAAGCCTGCAAAGTGATCACCAGAATGTGGAATACGGCCCAGGGGAAGCCCAACACAGGCTGCACGATCGGGGGCAACAAGGCGATCAGGATGAATACCAACTCGCCAGCATACAGGTTACCGAATAGCCGCAAACCCAGCGAGATCGGTTTAGCCAGCTCTTCGACGGTTTTCAACAGCAGATTGAACGGCATCATTTTCGGACCGAACGGAGTGCAAGTCATTTCGTGGGCAAAACCGGCCAAGCCTTTGACTTTAATGCTGTAAAAGAAAATCAGGAAAAATACGCTGATAGACAAGGCGAAGGTGCCGTTCAAATCGGTGCTGGGCACGACCCGCATATATTCCATGCCCATCAGGCTACCGATCATCGGCAGCAAATCCACCGGCAGCATATCCATCGCATTCCACAGGAATACCCAGCAGAAGATGGTCAGTGCCAACGGTGCAATCAAAGCACTACGACCATGAAAACTGTCTTTAACCTGGGTATCGACAAATTCGACCAGCATTTCGGCGATGTTTTGCGCCAACCCCGGAACACCGGAGGTTGCCCGTTCGGCAACCGATTTAAAAAACAAAATGAACAATCCGCCCAAAAACACGGAAAAAAACAAGGTATCCAGATGCAATTTCCAAAATCCCTCACCAACCGCCAACGGAGTTAAGTGGTGGACTATGTAACCGGTTGCGCCGCCTTCACTAGCCATTTTGCCTCTCAAATAAAAACTAACCGCGCCAATAGAAAAGCGCGAACCAAAAAACCGACAACACTGCGATATAGCCAACCAGCAGTGTTAAAAAATTAACCCAAGGGATCTGCAATACCATCGCGAACAATGCTGCCGTGAGCAATAACTTGACCGTTTCGCCGGTATAAAAAGCCTTTAAGATGCCGGGTGCTTCCTGATATCTGGCAAGATAAACTTTGTACGCAAAGTAAAGATTGGGAATCAAGGCCACACCACCACCTAGCAGTGGCGATATCGCGGATTTCCAGCCGCCTATCAATAAAAATCCCGACGCCACTACCGTAGCCATCAGGACCTGCGTGTATAACACCCGTCTGACAGTTGAAAACGAATTTTCCACTGTCATAAAACTCTCCTCGACCGTTAAGCGCGCCGATTATATCCAGCCATCGCGGTTTACGCAAGGTAAGGCCGCTACACGACTCAAAGCTAAGGCTTTGAAGCACAATCAAGAAATTGATACCACAGCGGCAATTCGTTTAACGCCCCGACAACAAAAGCAATAGCCGTGCCAGCGGCAAAATCAATAGTATTTCTAAGGTTTGTTGAAAAAACCGTGTTGGAGATGCGACAAACCGACAAGGGCTTGCGACAACCTGCCGCATCAGTGAATTTTCCCAATGATACCTTCCAACTCTTCCAGGCTGGTGTAATTGATGATCAACTTGCCCTTGCCGCCGGCCTGATGATTGATCTCGACCTTGGCGCCGGTGCGTTCCGACAGCTCGCGCTGCAAACGCAAGGTATCGGGGTCGATTCTCTTCGCCTGAGCCGCCGGCTTTTCATCGTGCATCTCACGCACCAGTTTTTCCACCGCCCGCACGCTCAAGCTTTGCTTGACCGCTTTATGAGCAATCTCGACCTGTTTCGATTCGTCCAAACCCAGCAAGGCGCGAGCATGACCCATTTCCAGCAAGCCTTTGCCCAGCATGGTTTTGACTTCGCCGGCCAATTCCAACAAGCGCAATAAATTAGTTACCGTGGTGCGCGACTTGCCGACCGCTTCGGCGATCTGTTGATGCGTCAGCTCGAACTCGTCCTGCAAGCGGTGCAAGGCTTCGGCCTCTTCCAGCGCATTCAAATCCTCGCGTTGGATGTTTTCGATCAAAGCAATCGCCATTACCGAACGGTCGTCGATGTCTTTCACCAGCACCGGCACTTCGGCCAGCTCCGCCAACTGAGCAGCGCGCCAACGCCGCTCGCCGGCGATGATTTCGTATTTCTCGCCAGCGATTTTGCGCACGACAATCGGTTGAATGATGCCTTGCGCAGCAATCGAATCGGACAGCTCTTTCAGCTTTTCGGGATCCATATCTTTACGCGGCTGGTACTTGCCGCGTTGCAGAAATTCGATCGGCAACTTTTGGGTGTCGTGGGTTTTTTCCGGAGCCGGGGCCGAAACATCGCCGAGCAACTCGCTCAAACCTCGACCCAAACCGCGTTTTTTCGGATTCATCATTTGGCTGCTTTGTGTTTGCGGATCAATTCGCCGGCCAGCGCGATATAGGCGACCGCACCGCGCGACGCTTTATCGTAAGCCAAGACCGGCACACCGTGGCTGGGTGCCTCGGCCAGGCGGATATTCCGGGGAATCGTGGTCCGGAACACTTTGTCGCCGAAATATTCGATCAATTGGTCAGACACGTCCTTGCCCAATCGGCTCCGGCTATCGACCATCGTTCTGAGAATGCCTTCCAAATGCAAACCCGGATTCACGGTATCGCGAATATTGCGCAAGGTCGACATCAACGACGACAAGCCTTCCAAAGAGTAATACTCGCATTGCATCGGAATCAAAACGCTGTGGGCGGCGACCATGGCGTTCAGCGTCAGCATATTCAACGACGGCGGACAGTCGATCAAAATGTAATCGTACTGGTCCTTGACCGGCAACAAGGCATCGGCCAGACGCCGCTCCCGATGCTGGGCCGTCATCAATTGCACTTCGGCGGCGGTCAGATCGGCATTACCCGGAATCAAATCGAACCCCAAATCCTTGTTCTTGACGATGATGCCCGAGACCGGCACCTCTTCCAGCAACAACTCGCAACTCGAATATTCCAGCTCGTCCTTGTTGACGCCGCAGCCCATCGCGGCATTGCCCTGCGGATCGAGATCGATCAACAGAATCTTGCGCTTGGTCGCCGCCAACGCCGCCGCCAGATTGACGCTGGTGGTAGTCTTGCCGACACCGCCTTTTTGGTTAGTGATCGCGATTATCTTAGCCATGCTTGAGTCTCTCTATGCGAATCAGACAACGCTCGGCATCTATGCCAGGCACCGCCAACGGGATCACTTGGTATTCGGCGTCTATTCCGGCTAACTCTTCGACAGGCTGCTGGCCTTTCATCGCCAATAGCACGCCGTCGTCGACCAATAAATGACCGGTCATTTTAACGATGTCCGGCATTGAGGCGAAAGCCCGCATCAACACCATGTCAAACAATTCGGCAGGTTGGAACTGCTCGACCCGGCTATGTACCACTTCGACATTGCTCAGCTTCAATTCCAGCACAGCCTGCTGCACGAAACGGGTTTTCTTGGAATTGGAATCGACCAGCACGAACTTGCATTCGGGGCGGCAAATCGCCAATGGTATGCCGGGCAAACCGGCACCGGTACCGATGTCGGCAATGCGGGACGGTTTGATATGCGGCAATACCGCCAGACTATCCAGAATATGCAAACCGACCATTTCCAGCGGTTCGCGCACGGCGGTCAGGTTATAGGCTTTGTTCCATTTTGCAATCAGCTGTACGAACTTGAGCAACGATTCGGTTTGCTCGGCAGACAAATTCAACGCCAAGGCCGCAAGGCCTTGCTGCAATTTTTCCCGACAGGCTTGCATCAGGCGCTTTTCTTTTTCAGATGCACCAACAACAACGAAATCGCCGCCGGTGTGATGCCGGGTATCCGCGACGCCTGACCCAGAGTTTCCGGGCGCTGTTTTTTCAGTTTTTCGCTGACTTCATTGGACAGGCCGGACACCAGACTGTAATCGACGTTTTCCGGCAATTTCAAATGCTCATAACGCTGGGTACGGCTGATTTCGGTTTGTTGACGGTCGATGTAACCGGCATATTTGGCCTGAATCGCCACCTGCTCGGCAACTTGCTCGTCGACTTCGGTTTCGTCGCTGAAGGTTAGCAGGTTTTCGATATCGACTTCCGGCCGGCGCAGCATATCCATCAAGTTGGCTTCCTTGAGCAGCTTTTTACCCCAATACTGCTCGGCCAACGCCGCTTCGTCGGATTCGGCTCTGATCCACTTTTTCGCCAGCCTGCCTTGCAGATTGGCAATCGCTTCGCGCTTTTCCTCGAACCGGCGCCAACGTTCGTCGTCGACCAAGCCCAATTCGCGACCTTGTTCGGTCAGACGCAGATCGGCGTTATCTTCGCGCAACTGCAAGCGGTATTCGGCCCGGCTGGTAAACATTCGGTACGGCTCGGAGGTGCCGCGGGTAATCAAGTCGTCGATCATCACGCCGATATAAGCTTCCTCGCGGCCGGGACACCAGCTTTCCAGGCCTTTTGCCAGCCGCGCGGCGTTCAAACCGGCGATCAAGCCTTGCGCCGCCGCTTCTTCATAGCCGGTGGTGCCGTTGATCTGGCCGGCGAAGAACAGCGCATTCATGTGCTTGGTTTCCAAAGACGTCTTCAGATCGCGCGGATCGAAAAAGTCGTATTCGATGGCATAACCGGGACGGACGATTTCGGCATTTTCGAAACCGAGCATGGTACGAATGAAACGATACTGAATATCAAACGGCAAACTGGTCGAAATGCCGTTCGGATAGACTTCGTTGGTATTCAAGCCTTCCGGTTCGACGAAAATCTGGTGCGAATCGCGGTCGGCAAAGCGCACTACTTTGTCTTCGATCGACGGACAGTAACGCGGACCGACACCTTCGATGATGCCGGAATACATCGGCGAACGATCCAAGCCGGAGCGAATGATGTCGTGGGTTTCCTGATTGGTCCGCGTGATATGGCAACAAATCTGGCGCGGGTGCTGCTGGCGATTACCCATGAACGAGAACACCGGTACTGGCGTATCGCCGTGCTGTTCCTGCAACTTGCTGTAATCGATGGTGCGGCCGTCGATCCGGGCCGGGGTACCGGTTTTCAAACGGCCGATCCGGAACGGCAATTCGCGCAGCCGCTCCGCCAATGCAATCGAAGCCGCATCGCCGGCGCGACCGCCGCTGTAATTTTCCAGGCCGATATGAATACGGCCGGCCAAAAAGGTGCCGGCAGTCAACACCACGGCCTTGGCGTTAAATTCCAAACCCATCTGGGTTTTGACGCCGGTAACGCGGTCGCCTTGCACGATCAAATCGGATACGGTTTGTTGAAACAGCGCCAGATTGGGCTGATTTTCCAACGCGCTGCGCACCGCTTGTTTGTAAAGCATACGGTCGGCCTGGGCCCGAGTTGCCCGCACCGCCGGGCCTTTGCTGGCGTTCAAAATCCGGAACTGGATACCGCCCAAATCGATGGCCTTGGCCATGATGCCGCCCAACGCATCGACTTCCTTGACCAAGTGGCCCTTGCCGATGCCGCCGATCGCCGGGTTGCAACTCATCTGCCCCAACGTTTCGATGTTTTGGGTCAGCAACAGCGTTTGTGCACCGGTACGCGCCGCCGCCAGCGCCGCCTCGGTGCCGGCATGGCCGCCGCCGACCACGATCACGTCAAAGTCTTTCTGGAATTTCACAGGCAATCTATGTTCAAATAAAACGTTATTTTAATAGCTTAGCGAGAAAAAAGCATGAGAAAACAAAACCCCGGCCAGGGTTTACCGGCCAAACCCAAGCATAACCCGGTCGCCAAATTCGCCCACCAATTCAACAAGGCGCAAACCTACGCCGACAAAACCCAATACCGCCGCAAAGCCAAACATCGCGGGCTGGAGCCTTTTGCCATCGTTTCCCGTGAGGCGATCGCAAAAGGCTTAGCCGCGTAACCCGCGCATTTCAAGGATTTCCAGCTCAGTGAAAGCAACCGTAGAAGACAAAGTTCAAACCCGGATTCCGACCGAACACGGCGAATTCATCCTGCATTACTACAGCAACAGCCTGGACGACAAAGAACACGTGGCCTTCGTCAAAGGCGACGTGGCCGGCAAGGACGACGTGCCGGTACGCATCCATTCCGAATGCTTTACCGGCGACGTGCTTGGCTCTCGCCGCTGCGACTGCGGCGAGCAGTTGGACATGGCACTGGACATGATCGACACGGCCGGCTACGGCGTGCTGATCTACCTGCGCCAGGAAGGCCGAGGCATCGGCCTGTTGAAAAAACTGCAAGCTTACAACCTGCAAGACCAAGGTCTGGATACCGTCGACGCCAACATCAAACTCGGCCATCTGGCCGACGAGCGCCAATACGACATCGCCGCGCTGATCCTGGACAACCTGAAGGTACATTCGATCGAGTTGATCACCAATAATCCGCAAAAAATCGACGAGCTGACCAAACTCGGCGTGCAAGTGAATAACCGGATTGCCATCGAAACCCGCATCCACCGCGACAACCTCGACTATCTGAAAACCAAGGCCGAACGCATGCGCCACATGTTGTCGGTACCCGACCGTTCCTAAACAACATGTTAGATCACTTGAAACTGCCGGCCGCAGCGCTGAAGCTGACGATCGACCTGCCGGCCGACGCCGCTGGCCCGTATAGCGGCATCCTCGGCCAAAACCGCGCCCAGTCGGCGCTGGCATTCGGCATCGCAATGAAGGCCCCCGGTTACAACATCTTCGTGATGGGCGATCCGGGAACCGGCCGGCTATCGATGGTCAGCCACCATCTGACCGCCTACGCCGAGCAGCAAGAATCGCCGCTGTCCTACGCCTATGTCGAGAACTTCGAAAACCCGCGGGAACCGGTCGCCGTCGAACTACCGTCCGGCGAAGGCCATAGTTTTGCGAAAGACATCGAAAAGCTGATCGACAACGTGTTGGCCACCTTTCCGGCCGCATTCGAAAGCCCCAGTTACCAGCAAAAGAAAACCGCGATCGAACGCCGTTTCAACCAGCGCTACAACGCGGCGATCGATTTGGTCGATAGCAAAGCCCGAGCAATGGGCGTGGCCTTGTACCGCGACAACGACTCGATCACCTTCCTGCCGATCCGCAACAACAAGGCGCTGGACGAGGAGCAATTCACGCTGCTGCCGGAAGCCGAGCGCGACGCCTTCCACCAACACACCGAAGAACTGGAAGAATACTTGGGCGACGTGCTGCTGGAACTGCCGCAATGGCGGCGAACACTGGCCGAAGAAATCCGCCAACTGGATAGCGACACGATCAAACTGGCCCTGGAACCGCTACTGGCCGAACTGACCGACAAATACCAAAACGTCGACGACGTCATCACCTATCTGGCGGAAGTCGAGAAAAACCTGAGCAATACCATCAGCGACTTCCTGATGCCGACTCGCAATCCGGAAAGCCGGGAAATCATCGCCAAGCGCCAGATGTTGGTCGAACAATATCTGCCCAACATCCTGGTGGATTGCAAACACGACGCCGCCGGCGCGCCGGTCATCTACGAACCGCACCCGATCTACCAAAACCTGTTCGGCCGCATCGAATATCTCAGCGACCAAGGCACACTGATCACCAACTACCGCCGCATTTGCCCCGGCTCGCTGCACCGGGCCAACGGCGGCTACCTGATCCTCGACGCCGAAAAAATACTGACCTATCCCTTCGTCTGGGAAGGCCTGAAACGGGCACTGAAAGCCGGCAAGATCGAGATCGAATCGCCGTATTCGGAATTGGGCATCAACACCATCACCTTGAAGCCGGAAGTAATCCCGCTCAACGTCAAAGTGATCCTGGTCGGCACCCGAGACATTTACTATCTGCTGGAAGAGCTGGATAGCGAATTCAACGAGATGTTCCGCGTCTTGGCCGACTTCGACGACTACATCAAACGCACGCCGGACAGCATCGGCCAATTCGTGCAGGTCATGAAGCAACAGGCGCGCGATGCCGGCGCCAAACCGCTGACCGACGGCGCCCTGGTAAGACTGATCGAACACAGTTGCCGGTTGGCCGAAAATCAGCAACGGCTGTCGGCGCACGTCAACAACTGTCTGGAAATCATCGCCGAAGCCAACCTGCTGGGTAGCCAGACCGGCGCCGCGCAGATCGGCAAGGCCGAAGTCGAACTGGCGCTGGCCGCCCGCGAACAACGTAACGGCCGCATCGCCGAAGCCATTCTGGAAGAAATGCTGGACGGCACGATTTTGATCGATACCGACGGTGAAGCCATCGGCAAGGTCAACGGCCTGACCGTGATGGACATCGGCGGCAGCAGCTTTGGCGCACCGGCGCGGATCACCACCACGGTGCATCCCGGCTCGCGCGGCATCGTCGACATCGAACGCGAAGTCGAACTCGGTCAGCCGATCCATTCCAAGGGCGTGATGATTCTGACCGGCTACCTCGGCCACTGCTATGCCCAGCAATTTCCGCTGGCGATCTCGGCCAGCATCGCCATGGAGCAATCCTACGGTCACATCGACGGCGACAGCGCCTCGCTGGCCGAATTGTGCTGCCTGATCTCGGCACTGACCCGCACCCCGATCAAGCAGGGCTTTGCAATGACCGGCTCGATCAACCAATACGGCGAAGTGCAGGCCATCGGCGGGGTCAACGAAAAAATCGAAGGCTTCTTCGAACTGTGCGCCGCGCGCGGTTTGACCGGCCGTCAGGCGGTAATCATTCCGGCCTCGAATAAACGCAACCTGATGCTGAAACGGGAAGTGATCGACGCGGTGGAACAAGGCTTGTTCGCGATTTACGCCATTTCCAGCGTCGACGAAGCCTTGAACCTGTTGACCGGGCAGGAAGCCGGCGCGATGAACGCCGAAGGCCAATACCCGGAAGGCAGCGTCAACTTCAAAGCCGTCGCCCGGCTCAAGGAAATTTCCGAAATCACGTCCGACGACGACAAGGAAACCGAGACCGGTTAAGCCAAACGTCAACTTCCCCGCAAGCACCCCCGCCGACATCGGCGAACCAGACCCAGATTTGCCGTTAGCGGGTTTGGTTGCTAAAGTTCCTGCACCGAATTGGAGTCCGATAGCCGGTGGAGGCCTGGATGCGGAGATTTACCTTGTTCAACCGATGCCGGCTACCCGGCTTGACGCTGGCCGGCCTGGCTTTCGCGCTGCAATGCCTGGCCGCTCCCAGCGACGACCCCGATATCCTGGCCCGCCGCGGCCAGCAACGGCCGCTTGCCGCAGGCCAAACCGAAGCGCCGGCCATTACGCTGAGCAAACCGGCCGGGGGCTGGACCAGCGGCTTGCAAATTACCGTGGCCGGCACCTGCTCCGACCCCAACGCAGACCCCATCGTCGTCAACATCAACGGCGTGCGTTACTACGTGCGCAACCTCAACGGCAGCTTCAGCCGGGCCTTCCCGGCCGCAAAAGGTAAAAACAGCGTCATCGCCGAATGCGCTAATGCCGCCGGCGTCGCCAAGGCCTCGACCACCATAGACGCGGTGATTTCGCCGATCGCATTGAAAGTGATCCTGACCAGCGACAGCGACGGCGTCTATACCGATCTGCATATCTACGAACCGGATAGAAGCCACGTCTATTGGGCCGATACCAACTCCAACAGCGGCGGCATTTTCTTTTTAAACTCCAACGGCGACAACTTCGACCAGGCCGGCTACGGCCCTTATTTGTACGTGCATCCGGCGCCGCCGGTCGGCGTGTTCCGCATCGATACCAATTATTGGCCGGGCGGTGCGGTCCAGCACACGCTGGCGAATCTGGACATCATTCTCGACGAAGGCCTGCCCACCGAGAGCCGGCGCCGGGTGCAAAAACCGCTGGCCCGGCCCGGCGAAACCCAAACCCTGGCTTACGTCTCGATCCAGGGCAACCGCCAGCCGGCGAAAATTTATGTCCCCGGCCAGGACGCCGAGCGCGACATGCCGGCCGAGGTGCGCGAATACATTCAACACGAACCAAAGCGCGAAGGCGAAGCCGAGGACAGCGCCGAAGAACTGGGCTATCTGCCCCCACAAGACGCCGAGGCCTTGCGCGAGAGCGTCACCAACGTCGCCCTGCTACAGGCCCGCAAGCTCAGCCCGCTGTGGGAACCCAAACAACGCGACTGCGCCGGCCTGGTCCGCTTCGCCTACCGTACCGCTTTGGAGCCGCGCGATGCGGCGCGCAGCGCCAAACTCGGCATCCCCAACAAATTGAAACTGCCAACCATCTCCGCACAGGCCCGCAAACTACTGCCCGGCTATCCGCAAATCTGGCAGACCGGTTTGAATAACGGCGCCGCGCGTTACGGTCATTTTGCCGACGCCGAAACCCTGATCGGCTATAACTTCCGGCTGAAATCTCGCGATCTGGCCACGGCGCAAAGCGGCGATTTGCTGGTCTACCAAAAGCCTTTGATTAACGACGAACCCTACCACCTGATGCTGTTCGCCGCCGGCCGCGCCGAGAATCTGGCCGTCTACCATAACGGCGCCCAGGGCAGCGAAGGTCAGGTACGGGTGGTGCGCGTCGCCGAATTGCTGCAATCGCCGGACCCGGTCTGGATTCCCCGCCCGGAAAACCCCTATTTCCTCGGAGTGTACGAATGGAACCGCTTACCCCCGCAAAGCGCCTGACCGCCATCGCCGCCGGTATAGCATTGGCGGCCGGCGCGAGCGTTGCGCTTTACCAGCACTTGACCGAGCAAGCTCTGGCCAAGTTGGTCCGCGCCGACCTGCCGCTGCTGGACTTGACCGTGAAATTGCGCGACGCGGCGCGGAACGATCTGGATGCCAGTGCTTCGCTAGTCGGCAGCAATGACGAGGTGCCGGCCGGCGACGAACGTTGCCCGGCGCTGACCGGCGGCGACATAAGTTCAGCCACCGCAGTGGACGTGTCGATCAAGCGCCCGGCCGATTGCCCCCGGCGCGCCGCCTGGTACGTGCGCAAACATCCGGTGGCGTTTACGCTGTATTTCAACCGCGGCGATGCCTTTCTGAACTGGTGGGACAATCAGCCCGAACTGCGGCAGATGGTGGAAAACCGTTTCGTCAAAGGCCTGTTCTTCGGCCTGCTGCAAAGCCTGCACGTCAAAGCCGAACAACTCAACTTACAAGGCATGCAAGGCGACTTTTTGCTGCAAGTGCTGCGGGACGCGGTCAATGCCAACGCCGAATTGCATTACGACATGGCTCACGGCAGCCAGGGCTGGGTCATCAGTTATCGGCGCAGCGCCAGCGGCTTGGCTGACCAAGCCCTGCCGGCGCTGGCCGGCGTCCTGGCCAGCAGCGGCTACCGGGTCGCCAAGTTGCCGGAACCGATTCTGGAAGCCCGCATCGGCCTGCAAAAACTGTTCTTTACCGAATTTCGCGGCCGGATTTATCTGGCGCAAAGCCTGGAAGCGTTACTGAATGTGTTGGACAGCACCGTGCCGGAACCGGCCGACAGTGATGCGCCGCTGAGCCTGACCGTGCGCAGCGAGGCCTTCGTCGCCAATCTGTTGCCGGTGTTCGCCGGGGCGGAAACCTATCCGTTGCGCTGGGATTTTGCGCTCGCTGCCGGCGCACCGGGCGCGTTGCACTTGCCGGCCGCGACTTGGCAGGGTCAATTGCACAGCCGGCTGTTCGAAGGGGTGGTTGCCAGCATTCCGCACGACGCCTTCGCCGGCTTCGCCGCCAGCCTGGCGCTGCCGCCGGACCTGACTGCGGAGGATTGGCGCAAACTGGCCGCTGCCGGCCCGTCGGCCAATCCGCCCGGCCCGGAAGCGGCTGGCATCGGCCTGGTGTGGGACTTCAGCCCGGACGACCCGAGCGGTGCGGTCGGCGTCGTCGTCGCCAACCCCAGCCAACCGCAGGCCAGCGCCGCTTATGCCCAGTATCTGAAAAATCCCGACCTTGGCGCCGAATGCGGCGGCGGCAGCCTGTTTCTGGCCGCCAGCTCGCCGAACTTGTTGACGCGGATGAAAGACGCCTGCAACAAACAGTCGCTAAGCCCGCTGGACTGGCAGCGCGGCGCCGAAAAAACGCGGTTGCAGGACGCGCAGTTGATCGCCTTCATCAATCCCGGCGCGGCTACCCGCGAATTATTCCTGGCCGGCGGCGCCGGTGCCAACCAGGACGCCAACGAATTCGCCCCGCGCTGGCAGCAGGACTACGAAGCCGCCAAAGCCGCGATGCGTCAGGACGGCGACAAGTTATTCGCCAGCCTGCCGATTTTGAGTTACGCCGGGCGGATTACCGAGCCTAGCGCCGGGGCGACCTTGACCGGCAAGCTGATCGCGCAAACCGCAAGCCCTTAGTCCTCCGCAACATCAGTATCGGCAACCCGGCTTGGCGGCGGCGACTCTGTGCTGAACCGGGCCGGTTTTTCCAGCCGCTCCAGGCATAAATCGCCGACTTTAGGCGTCCATAACGCCGGGTTGAGCGGAAACGGTTGGATTTGGCCGGTGCGGCGGTAGCCGCGGCGTTGGTAAAACTCGATCAGCTCCTGGCGCACCGGAATCACGGCCATCGAAAAGCGCTGCACCGGCCAGACCTGCTCCGCCCACTGTTCGGCTTGACGCAATAGCTGTTTGCCGATGCCCTGGCCCTGGTGGCAAGGACTGACCGCGAGCATGCCGATCTGCACTTGGCCGGCGCCATATTGCAAATGCACCGAACCCAGCAATTGGCCGTGTTGCCTGCAGACCAGAATCAACGAGTCGGCGGCAGCCAACAACTTGACGATGCCGGCGGCGTCGATGCGGCGGCCTTCCAACAAATCGGCCTCGGTGGTCCAACCCAGGCGACTGGTTTCGCCGCGATAGGCGGAGTTGATCAACTCCGCCAAGGCCTCGGCGTCGCTCGCATCCGCCCTACTAAATCCCAATACCATCGCCTGCTCCCGACCCACCCTTCGATCAAGCCAGCCAGGCTTTGACTTTGGCTTTGACATCCGCTTTCAATTGTTTGGCAAAGCGGTAAATTGCGGTATCGGCGATTTTGGCATGCGCCCAGCGCAGCCAAGCGCTGATGGTGTGGTAGATAAAAGCGATTGGCCGAAACGTCAGCAGTTGCGGTTTGGTCAGGTTGAACACCCGTGCCACCAGTAAGGTGCCGAGCAGTTTGGCGAACACTTCCAGCAAGATCCCTTGCAGCAGCAAGCCGTGCACCAGCAGCGACAACGCGGCGAGATTGATCGGCGTCACGATCATTAATGGTACCGTAATCGCCAGCAAGGCCATCGGCGGCGAGGTTCGGCTCAGCCAAACTTCAACCCGTTCCAGCCGCAACCACAGCGCCAGATAGTGACCGCAAGCCGACAGGAAGTCCCACAGCCATTCCTCGATAATCAACGCAATGGCAAGCAGAGTCAGCAACAGTTTTTTCATCGTCGTCATCCGGCAGAAAATTCAACGGCACTATACCGAAACCGGCTCGGCGTTGTCGCCGGAAACATAAAGCCGCGTCCGGACGGGTTAAAGCCAAGCCCACCGGCCCAATGGCTTGACCCCGGTTTAGTCGGCGGCGGGGTTTGGCCTCATCCCGCTCCGGCCGGGCTTAACCACGGGCTGCCGCCGGCCAGCAAGGCCTCGAATTCGGCGACCGGCAACGGCCGGCTCAGCAGGAAACCCTGGTAATGGCGGCAGCCGAAACGGCTGAGTAGCGCCAGCTGTTCCGGAGTTTCCAGGCCTTCGGCGATGACTTCCAGGCCCAGGGTTTGCGCCATCGCGATGATGGTTTGGGTGATTGCCGCGGCGCTCGGATCGCTGGCGATATCGCGGACGAAACTTTGGTCGATTTTCAATTGGTCCAGCGGCAAGCGCTTCAAATAGCCCAACGACGAATAACCGGTGCCGAAATCGTCCAGCGAAAAGCGGATACCCTGGTTCTTCAGCAACTGGATTTTATCGATCGCATCCTCGGCTCGGTTCAACAGCACGCTTTCGGTGAGTTCCAGCTTCAAGCGTTGCGAGACCGACGGGTAGTCGGCCAACAGCGCGCCGACCTTGGCGGTGAAGTCGTGTTGTTGAAATTGAATCGCACTGACGTTGACCGCCAACGCCAGCCGGCCGAGCACAGGATCGGCTTGCCAGGCCTGAAGCCGGCAGCAGGCCTCGGCCAACACCCAATCGCCCATTTCGATAATCGACCCGTTTTCTTCCGCCAACGGAATGAATACGGCCGGAGATATCATGCCGCGCCGCGGATGGTGCCAGCGGATCAAGGCTTCGGCGCCGGTCGCCCGATTCCGGTCGTCGGCTTGGACTTGGTAATACAGCTCCAGTTGGTTGCCGCGAATCGCCGCCAGCAAGTCCGCTTCCAGTTCCAAGCGCTGCATCATCGCCGCCTGAATTCCGGGATCGAAGAAGCGAATCGTATTGCGGCCGGCGGTTTTGGCTTGGTACAACGAGGTTTCGGCATTTTTCAGCAGACTTTCCAGACTGTCGCCGTGAGCCCGAAACAGGCTGATGCCGATGCTGAAGGTCGCCAGCAAACCGCGCGAGTCGCATTGGTATGGCGTTAGCAGCGCCTGCTGCGCCTTCTGGGCAATGGCTTCGGCCTGAATCGCCGCTTCCTGCTTCGATACCGACAACGGCCACAGCAACAAAACGAATTCGTCGCCGCCGAAACGGGCCACGGTATCGCCCTCCCGCACACAATACTCCAGCCGGCGCGCGGTTTCGACCAGAATCTTGTCGCAAGTCTCGTAACCGTATATGTCGTTCAATTGCTTGAAATGGTCGAGGTTCAGCGTCAACAACGCACCGTATTGGCCGTTGTGGCTGGCCATCGCCATCGCTTGCTGGATTCGGTCGAGCAGCAGCGCCCGGTTGGGCAGGGCAGTCAAACTGTCGTGCAAGGCCAGAAAATCGGCGCGTTGGTCGGCTTGGTGTTTGTCGGCGATCAATTGCGAGGTATGCCGGTCGTAATGCCGGCACAGCAATATCGCCCTGGCCAAATGCGCCATGATCGGCTCAAACATCCGCGTCAGCGGCAGATGGGTTTCCGGCATGATCGGCGCCAACAGAATCACGACGCCGATGTCGGTGATCGGCAAGCGCAAAAACGCCCGGTAACGGTCCGAACTTACCGGCAATCCGGAAAACAGTGCGGCCCGATCGTCTTCCCGCGCCGCCGGCCCCAGCGCCAGGTCTGCCGGCAACGATATGGTCTCGCCGATGTGTTTAATCAATTGAAAATCGCCGATCGCGGCCAGCAGCGCCGCATCCAGACAATCGCTGCCGGCCGTTGCGCTTGGGGATAAATCCAGGCAAATGAAACCGGCCGGAAACGAGGTGAAATACAACAGGCGTTGCAGGGTGCGAGTCAGCAGCGGCTTCAAACTGATCTCGCCGCCGATCGTCATCGCCATTTCGTACAAAACCGGGATGACCTCGTCGTGCCTCATGCGGGATTGGTCCAGGCGGCGGTAACGACGGTGGCGTTATGGAATAAAGGATAGCCCCACAACGTGGTGTCGCCGATTTCGCCCAGGGCCAGACCGCCGGCGATTGCCGACGCTTGGCTCAAATTCTGAAAAATCGCCAATTCTTCGCCGGCGCTGGCCGCGCCGAGATGTTGGCGCCGACCGGCGCAATAAAACAACAGCAGTTCGCGGCCGGCCGGAGCGCCGCTGAGTTTGGCCAGACCGCCGTGCAAGCTTTGCAAAGTGTCAGGCGAATCGACTTGCGGCGCATCCAATAAGGCCAACATCGAATGCGGCGGTACTTCGCCGATGCAATACAGCGCGTTATCGGCGTCGAGCATGACCGGAATCCGCACCACGGTGGTGTGGTTGGCCCTGAGTATGCCGAACGGAAAATGCACCGCGTATTGGTAAAAGTTATCGCGGGTAATCTCGACGCCGAACTTGGCTCGCACCAGTTCCTGATAAACCTCAAACGCCGGGCGCCAGTCGATATGTATGATCCGGTTGCGGTCGGTGGACGTCGCCGGCAAGGTTTCGGCTTCGCTGCGGTAACCGTGCTCCAACACCGCCCCGTCATGCGGCTTCAGCAACAGCGCCAACACGCCGTTGCCGATAATCCGCTGGTTGTCGAACAGACAGGGCATGGCTTGAAAAGTCTCGCTGCCGGCGTTGACGCCGGCGTAATGCACACGATTGGCCAGGCGCAGATACAGCTCGTCGAGCAGGGAGCCGATATTCGGCAGCAGCGCATCCAGCATTAAAAACAGCGTGGCCGGCACCTCGTCCTCCAGATGGCGGCCGACATGGCCGGCTATGGTCTCGGCGGCCTCGGCCGCACCTATGGAATCCTGCCGGGCGACGTCGAACAGCGCCGCGTAGGGCATCCGGTCGAACCGCAACAAACAAACGCCGCTGCTGCGAAAGCCGGTACCGTAGATCAATTGCGGAAACATCGCGCCGCACAACGGCAGCCCGCCACGGTTGCACAAGGCCTGCAACGCCGGAATCGACGCCTTTTCGGCTTCGGGCAACAAGGCCAGCACGCCCATTTCCGGAAAAAGCGCGCGCCACTCCGCCAACCGACTTTCGATGGCGGCTAACTCTATCGAGGGAAAATAGGCGAAACTTGCCGGCGCCATTGTGCACGCTCCGTAACCGTTACGATCTAAAGCATACTGGGCGTAGGGGAAAATGTAAAAACCGAGTGCAGCACCGCGCTGGCTGGCGCACACTTTTCGCAGCAGGGCCGGGGGGCGGCGTTAGATGGCGGGGAAATGCGGATTCCGATCAGATCGGCAGCCGGTTCCAATTTCAAAAATTGCCAGTGGCGGCGAGCTGCCAAAAGCCGACGGTCGGTTTGCTAACGTAGGCTGGGTTGAATGTTAATGAAACCCAGCGTCGAAGGTGATTATTTGAGATTTACAAATAATTGTTTTAAAGCTTTTGCTGGGTTTCGCGTTGCTTAACCCAGCCTACGCCCCGGAATGGGTCGCGGTTTTGGAGTGGAACATACTGAGAATTGACGGCCCGACGCCGATCGCCGAAGATCAAGCTTTTTTCGGGAGCCGCTCATGCCAGACCACGCTTTTGTAGTTTCCGCCGCCGGCGTGCGCATGCCGGGCATCCTTTACGGAACGGCCTGGAAACAGGAACGCACGGCCGAACTGGTCGAGCAAGCCATCGCTGCCGGGTTTCGCGGCATCGACACCGCCTGCCAGCCCAAGCATTACGACGAAGCCGGCGTCGGCCGGGGCATCGCCGCCGCCTGCGCTAAATCGGGCCTTACCCGCGCCGAGCTTTACCTGCAAACCAAATTCACGCCGTTGAACGGCCACGATCCGCTACGAATTCCCTACGACCCGCGCGCGGGTCTGGCGGAACAGGTGGCGCAATCGTTCGCGGTTTCGCAACGCAATCTGCAGACCGATTATCTGGACGGCTTGGTGTTGCACTCGCCGCTGGCCGACCGCAAGCAGTTGCTGGAGGTCTGGCAAGCCATGGAAACCCTGGCCGGGGCCGGCAAGGTGAAGCAGTTGGGCATCAGCAATTGCTACGATTTTGCGCTGTTCGAATATTTGTACCAAACCGCCGAAATCAAGCCGGCCGTGGTGCAAAACCGGTTCTACGCCGACACCGGCTACGACAAGCAAATTCGCGCTTTCTGCCGGCAGCGGCAGATCGTCTACCAAAGTTTTTGGACCTTGACTGCCAACCCGCGGGTGCTGGCGCATCCGGCAGTAACCGCAGCGGCCAGCGCACGCGGCCGGACGCCGGCGCAAATATTTTTCCGTTATCTGCACCAACACGGTGTCGTTCCGCTGACCGGGACCTGCTCCGCAGCGCATATGGCCGAGGATTTGGCGATTTTCGAATTTGCGCTGGACGCCGACGAATGCGCGGCGATTTCGGCGCTGTTTTGACCGGATAATCCGACGCCGTTCGTACCATAGTCGCGTTGCCTGTGGCCGCGACTCACTTATAATGCGGGACAACTTTTGCCTTCATCCTATTCCATGGCCTCAACTCGCCTGATTCGCCAATTCGCCGGCCTGTGCCTGACGCTGCTATCGGCGCAACTGGCGATGGCCGACGACGACGCGGACGCACTGGACAGCACCAGCGAATTGCTGTCCTTGAGTTGGGACGAACTGACCGAACTGAAAGTATCCGGTCTGGCCCGCCAAGCGCAAACCGTCAAAGACACGCCAGCCGCGGCGTTTGTGATCAGCGCCGAAGATATTCGCCGTTCCGGCGCCACCAGCCTGCCGGAACTGTTGAGGATGGCGCCGGGTATGGCCGTGGCCCGCGTCAACAGCTGGAATTGGGGCGTTAGCGCCCGCGGCTTCAACGATCTCTACGCCAACAAACTGCAGGTCATGATAGACGGCCGCAGCATTTACGATCCGCTGATCAGCGGCGTTTACTGGGGTCAGCATATTCCGCTGCTGCAAAACATCGAGCGGATCGAAGTGCTGCGCGGTCCCAGCGGCAGCCTGTGGGGCGCGAATGCGGTGAACGGCGCGATCAATATCGTCACCCGCTCGGCGGCCGACACCGAGGGCGGCTTGTTGACGGCCGGCGGCGGCACCGAGGAGCGCGGCTTCGGCGGCGTCCGTTACGGGCAAAAGCTGTCCGATTCGACTTATCTGCGCGGCACTGTCAATGCGCTAGTGCGCGACGCCAGCGTGGATATGGCCGGCCTGCACAATACCCACGATACCGGCAACGCCGAAACCGCCAATTTCCGCCTGGACAGCCAATTGACCGAGCGCGATCAACTGATGCTGGAAGCCACCGCCACCCGCTACCGGCTGCACGGTTTTTTGACCGGGGTGTCGTCGGCCACGCCGCCTTACTGGCGCCAGGACGACTTCGGCAAGGACGGAGTATCCGGCAGCCTGCAAGGCAACTGGACCCACCAGTTCGACGGCGAGCGGGAACTGCGGGTCAACATGGCTTTTACCCAGACCGACTGGCAAATGGCCACCAACCGGATGAGCCGCTCGCATTACAACCTGGACATTCAGCACAGCCAGCCATTGTTCGGCAACCACCATTTGCTGTGGGGTTTGAATTACCAGATCATCGACGACCGTTTCGACAACACGCTGACGCTGGGTTTCGAGCCGGACCAGTTTACCCAGCACAATATCGGCCTGTTTGCCCAGGACAACATCGACCTGCTCGACAACCTGCAATTGACGCTGGGTAACCGGGTCGAACACTTCACTTACACCGGTTGGGAAACCGAACCCAACGCCCGGCTGATCTGGACCCCGCACAAAAACCATCGGCTGTGGGCCGGAGTGTCCCGGGCCGTGGCATTACCCAACCGCGCCCAGCAAAGTATCCGGCTATTTCTGCCGGTCCCCGGCCAACAGTCGTTATTTTTTCTGGCCGACGCCAATCAGGACATGCGCACCGAAAACGTGGTGGCTTATGAGCTGGGCTGGCGCTGGCAGGTCAACAGCCGGCTGGATCTGGACAGCACCGTGTTTTACAACATCTACGACCGGATTCAAGGCGTCAAGGCCAGCGGTTTTACCGCCAATGCTCAAGCGCCGGGTTTTCCGCTGCCGATTCTCGACCTCAGCGTCGGCAACTACCGGCAAATGAAAAGTTACGGCCTGGAACTGGCCGCCAACTACCGGGTCAGCCACGATTGGCGCCTGCAGGCCTCCTATACCGGCATCCGCTTCGACAACGACGCCGACAGCCGGCAGCCCTGGTTTCTGGACCCCTTGGCCGAGGAAAAAGTCAATCCGCAGCATAGTTTGTCGCTACGCTCGATGCTGGACCTGACCGACGATATCGAACTGGACGCCTGGGCGCGTTACGTGGACCGCATCAGCGTCAACCAAGTCCGCATTCCGGACTACATTTCGCTGGATCTGCGGCTCGGTTGGCGGCCGGCCAAGAATCTGGAACTGTCGCTGGTCGGGCAAAATCTGCTCGACGGGCAGCGTCCGGAATTCAACGACGTGGTGTACATTCCGGTCTCCAGCCAGATTCAACGCGGTTATTTTGCCCAACTGTCCTGGCGGTTCTAGGTTGAGTAAGACGATGCGCCTTTGTCTATATATGCTACTCAACCTCTGCGTTTGGCTGCCGGTTACGGGCGGCCAGGCGGCGGAATTAGGTCCTGCCGAACGCGAATACCAACTAAAAACCGCCTATTTGTTTCATTTCGCCGAATTGACCCGCTGGCCGGACGCCCGGCCCATCGTCATCTGTTTGCGCGGCTCCAGCCCGTTACGGAAATTTCTGCCGATTTTGGAAGGGCAAACCATCGACGGCGCGCCGGTACATGTCGATCTCGAACCCGGTCCCGATATCGATAGCTGCAGCATTTTGTTCCTGGCCGAAAAAGACTTGCTGACCGCGGAAGTCGCCGGGCAAGCCCGGGCCAGGCACGTGTTGCTGGTCGGCGACAGCGAGGGATTCGCCGCGGCCGGCGGCATGGTGCAATTCAGCTTGCGCGACAACAAACTGAAACTGGTGGTAAATTTAGCGCCGGTAAATTCCGCCCACTTAAAATTGAGCTCCAAATTGCTTCGGATGGCCGAACTAATCGAATGACAGCCTCGACTCAACCGCGAATCTCCATCAGCCGCAAGCTCGGCAACATTCTGCGCCTGATGGTGATGCTGAGTCTGATGGTAGCAACCGTGTCGCTGACCATTCGCGAGTACGGGGCGTTACAGCAGGCCATCGGCTACAAGTTACGGCTCACTGCCAACATGATCGGCCAAAACAGCAGTTTCGCGCTGCTGTTCGACGACGCCCAGACCGCGCAAGAAATTCTGGACGCACTGGCACACGACCCCGACATCATTTCCGGCCAAATTCAGAACACCGCCGGCAAAATCCTGGTCAGTTACCGCAAGCCGGCTTCGGCCTGGCACGACTGGTGGCCGCAGCAAATCGCCAAAACCCGCTCCATCACCCAGCCCATTCTGCACAAGAACCAGCAGGTGGTCGGTTATATCGCGCTGGAAGCCAGTCTGAAACAGAGCTACCACACGCTGCTATTCAACGCCGTGTTAAACGCCAGCATTATCCTGATCGCATTGAGCGTGGTCGGCTTGTACGTGCGACGCCTGCAACGTTCGTTTCTGCGGCCGATCCTACAGCTGGCGGAAACGGCCCGGCAGATCGAACAGGACCAGGACTACAGCCGGCGCTCGGCCTATGCCGG
Source organism: Methylomonas sp. Uni0011 (assembly GCF_056850255.1). Classification (NCBI taxonomy): domain Bacteria; kingdom Pseudomonadati; phylum Pseudomonadota; class Gammaproteobacteria; order Methylococcales; family Methylococcaceae; genus Methylomonas; species Methylomonas sp. Uni0011. The sequence continues at coordinate 3,707 of NZ_JBVVNO010000029.1, read as the reverse complement.
CAACGACGAAATCAGCGATCTGGCCGAGGCCTTCAACAACATGCTGGCCCAGACCGAAGCCCACGAAGCCGATCTGGAAATCCAGGTCCAAACCCGTACCCGGGAACTGGAAGCCGCCAAGCTGGACGCCGAATCGGCCAATCAGGCCAAAAGCCAGTTCCTGGCGAATATGAGCCACGAAATCCGCACGCCGATGAACGCGATCGTCGGCCTGGTCGAGTTGTGTCTGAACAGCGCACTGAGCGTTAAACAGCGCGAGTACTTGCTGCGGGTCGAATCTTCGGCCCATTCGCTGATGACTCTGATCGACGACATTTTGGACTTTTCCAAAATGGAAGCCGGCAAGATGCAGATGGAGACGATTCCGTTTTTATTGGAAGAGACGCTGGAGCACGTGTTCTCGACCATGTTGCAGCTCAGCGCCAAGAAAGGCATCCGCCTGATCCGGCCCGAACAAACCGACGCCTACCATGCCGTGATCGGCGACCCGCAGCGTTTGCGGCAAATTTTCATCAATCTGGTCGGGAACGCAATCAAGTTTACCGAACGCGGCGAAGTCCGGGTTGCCGTCACCGAACTAGAGCGCGATGCGGCAACGGTACGCCTGCAATTTGCCATCAGCGATACCGGTATCGGCATTAGCGCCGAGCAACAAAACAAGCTGTTCCAGGCCTTCAGTCAGGGCGACAGCAGCGTCACCCGCAATTACGGCGGCACCGGTTTGGGCCTGATTATTTCCAAGCAATTGATCGAACAGATGCAAGGCAGCATCCGGGTCGACAGCCAGCCCACGATCGGTTCGACATTTACCTTCGATGTGCTGCTCGGCGTCACCGATCTGGCCACGATCCGCAATTTCCAGATGCGCCGCCACCGCAACGGTTTCGATCCGGACTTGTTGCGGCCACTATACGGTAGCCGGGTATTGCTGGCGGAAGATAACGAAATCAACCGCATCGTCGCGGTCGAATTATTGGAACAGGCGCAAATTCAGGTCGATGTTGCCGAGAACGGCGAAATTGCGTTGCAAAAACTGCAAGACAACCGCTACGACTGCGTACTGATGGATGTGCAGATGCCGGTCATGGACGGTTACCAGGCCACCCGGCTGCTCAGGCAAATAGCGGGCTGCGGCGATATTCCGGTCATTGCGATGACCGCCAACGTCATGCCCGGCGACCAGCAACTGTGCGCCGCAGCCGGCATGAACGATTTCATCGGCAAACCGATTCTGCCGGCCACCCTTTACCAAGCATTGCTGAAATGGATCAAACCGGGCGCCGACCCAACCGTCGAGGTCCCGCCGCCGGGTTGAACCTCGGCTTACTTACCCCACGGCATGACCGGTACCGTCGATACGCTGTTGGCCGGCGCGCCTTCGATCACCTTGCGGCTGATCGCCAGATAGACCAGCGTGTTATGTTTGGCGTCCCACAAGCGGGTAATGTTGGTGGATTTGAACAATAACGAGGTGCTTTCCGAAAAGACGGTTTCTTCGTCGGGCAATTTGGCCGGCAACGCAATCGGGCCGATCTGGCGGCAAGCCAGCGAAAACTGCGACGGGTCTTCCGCCAGCCCCAAGCCGCCGGAGATGCCGCCGGTTCTGGCCTGGCTGATATGGCAAATCACGTTCGGAATCTTCGGATCTTCGAATACGTCGACGCAGACTTTATGGTTGGCGCCGATCAGTTTCCAGGCGGTGGTCACACAACCCACTTCGTCGGCCAGTGCCGGCGCGGCGGCGGCGATGGTCAAACCGCACGCGATGCGGCCGCCATGTTTGAGCAAGGTTTTCAACATAATAGTCTCCGCAGGGTTTTCGAAATTCAGGCAGGCGCGTCAGGGTAACAAGCGCCAATCGCTAAAACAAGCGGCCTGACCGTAATAGCGCCGCCACTGGTCGTAAACGTTCCAAACCACCGCGTGCTCGATCAAAAAACGCTTGCCGGACTTGGCGATGCGCACGCCGGAATAATCATCGATATAGCCGCGGCTGGACACTTGCGCCAACAAGCGCTCACGTTCCTCACGGTTGACCGGTTCCGCCGAAAACCGCGACGGCAGGCCGACCAACTCCTGCCACTCGAATTCGAACAGGGCCAAAGCTTGGCGGTTGGCATAGTTGAATAGCGGATCGGCATCGGCTGTATGCGACAGCAGCGCGAATCCGGCGTGAAAGGCGGCCTCGCCCAAGGACTGGCCTGGCAGCGGCTGCAGCAGCGGCGTGCCGAGCAATTCCCGGTAGCTGTCCAATACCAGGCCGATATGCCGGCTGTGAAAATCGTTGGCGGGGCTGGGAACGGTCAAGTCAAGCATACGGGTTGATTGGGTCAAACGCCGGAACGGTAAAGTTCTTTTTTGTACACGGCTCTAATCCGGTTGCCGTCCCAGACGTAACAATAATGCGCCCCCTGTTTCACCGGAGACAACAAGCGCGGTTTGAACACGGCGACGCATTCGCCGCCGGCGTTGCGTACGCTGGAATAGGCAATCCCATTCGAACCGTCAGCGCGCAGTTGCTTGGCTAAGCTCTGCGCCGCCGCGTAATGCCCGGTATCGCTAGCGTAAATATCCGGCAGTTCGCTTTGTTTAGCGCGGATGTCGTGCAGTTCGGCGTCCAGGTCCGAGGCGTAGGAACGCATGTCGATCTCGATTGGCGCTTGCCGGGTCGCCGCCAAAAAGCGGGCGCGATGGAAAGCGGTCTCGGCGATTGCGGTATCGACATCCTTGGCCGCGTAATAGACGCCGAAACTGCCGTCGGAGAAGCGGCTGCCTTCCGGATTCAAATGAGTGAACGCAGCCATGATCGGCGTGGTACCGGGGCCGGAGATTCTATCTGCCGCCGCCACCAACCGAATTTCGCCGGCCTCGTCGCGCAGACGGTCGTTGGTCAAAGCCTCGATTGCGAACACCACTTCCAGATCGGCCGGATCGGCCACCCGGTCGAACAATCCGGTCGGCGGAAACCGGCTTGGTACCAAGCGCCAACACGGCCGCCAGTCGATCCGCGCCGTTGCGATCGATTTCATGCCCAACCGCACTGGGCGTCCAGATATTGGCGTACCACGTATAAATCGGCGACCCGGCCCGACAACATGCGCTGCAACGCGCTTTGCCCGGAAAACGGCGCGGCCTGATTGGCTTGCTGCAACCAGGCGTCGGCGGCTTCGGCTTGCGGCAGCAGAATTTGCAGGGCTTTATAGATACCGAAAATGTAAGACAACCGCTCCAGCTTGTCCGGATTCAGGCTGGCGCTTTCCGGGCTTTTTTTCCATTTGAAATAGGTGCTGCGCGAATCCAGCCCCAGCAACTTCATGGCTTGCTCGACATTCAGCCGCCAGACGTCGGCAATATTGAAAAAGGTGCGTAATGCGGCGCCCGCCACGACGGCACTGTCGGCCGGTAATGTTGCTTGTGCGGTCGATAACATAAGCCCTCCATACAACTCATTTGAACTTTATGTAAAAATAAGTCTATTTATGGACTTTGTCAATCAAATCGCTGGCCGCTATTTGGTGTAGGTATATTCGGCCACCACGTCTCCTTGAAAAACCAAGATCAACAATTGGTCATCGGACTTTGAAATGGTTTAATGAACCCGGACACTTCAAAAGGCAGACTTTATACTGTCAGCAGAGGTGACCATGACAAACGAGCAAAAACACAAACGGCCCAAATACAGTCTGGAATTTAAGCAAGATGCCGCC